>DUQZ01000062.1 GCA_012837525.1 Clostridiales bacterium
AACGGAGGACAACATGGCACAAAACCCAGTATTTACCATCACCCTGGAAAACGGCAAAGTCTTAACCGGAGAACTGTACCCTGACATCGCGCCGGAAAGCGTGGGCAACTTCATTGCCCTGGCGAACGAAAAATTTTATGACGGCTTGATTTTTCACCGCGTCATCCCTGGGTTTATGATCCAGGGCGGCTGCCCCTCCGGCACCGGCATGGGCGGCCCCGGCTACAGCATCAAGGGCGAGTTTGATCAAAACGGCGTGAAAAACCCGCTGAAGCACACCCGCGGCGTGCTGAGCATGGCCCGCAGCATGATGATGGACTCCGCCGGCAGCCAGTTTTTCATCATGGTGGCGGATTCACCGCACCTGGACGGTGCCTACGCAGCCTTTGGCAATGTGTTGACGGGCATGGACGCCGCGGATGAGATCGTCTCAACTGACCGCGACCGCTCCGACAAGCCGCTGACCGCGCAGGTAATCAAAAGCATCCGCGTAGAAACAAACGGCGTGGAGTACCCCTTCACACGTCTGTCAAAATGAGCACTACTGTCACAGTTCAAGTCGCCGGGAAGAGCTACCAGCTCTCCGGCGCGGAGGAAGCCGCTTATTTCCAGCGCCTGGCGGATATCGCGGACCGGCGCATCCGGGAAACCGCGCTGCAAAACCCATCACTTGACCAGGAGGCCTGCGCGGTAGCGACTGCCCTTTCCCTGGCAGATGAGTTGGTCAAAGCACAGCAGCTTGCCAACAAACTGCGGCATGAACTGGAGGGCCTGAAAAAGGACCAACTGGATGAAGCCTGAACTACTTTCCCCTGCCGGCAGTATGGACGCCATCCGCGCAGCGATTGCAGCTGGCGCGGATGCTGTCTATTTGGGCGCAGCCAGCCACGGCGCACGCGCAACCGCCGGCTTTGATAATGACAGTTTGCGGGAAGCCATTCACCTATTGCACCTGCACAATAAGCGTGTTTATGTCACAGTCAATACCCTGCTGAAGCAACAGGAAGTGGGCAGGGTGAAACAGCTTTTGGAACGCCTGATTGATTTGCGCGCGGACGCGGTAATCGTACAGGACCTGGGCTTGGTGCGCCTGATTAAGAATGAATACCCAAACCTATGCGTACACGCCAGCACCCAGATGAGCGTGCACAACGCGGCTGGCGCGAAGGTATTGCAACACCTTGGCATCTCCCGCGTTGTCCTGGCGCGAGAGTGTGACCTAACAGACATTCATGGGGTCGCGCAAACTGGGATTGAGACAGAAGTCTTTGTGCATGGCGCCATGTGTGTTTCTGTCAGCGGGCAATGCCTATTATCCTCCCAGATTGGGGGCCGCAGCGGCAACCGCGGCAAGTGCGCCCAGCCCTGCCGGATGCAGTATTCCTTTAAAAACCACAGCGGCGCGCTGCTGTCCATGCATGATCTGAACACGCTTGCCCATGTCCCCACCTTGCTTGCGGCTGGCGCGCGCAGTTTTAAAATTGAAGGCCGGCTGAAACGGCCGGAGTATGTCTACCTGGTCACAAAGATGTACCGCAAAGCGCTGGATTTGGCGGAGCAGGGTATTCCCTATCACGATGTTCAGGCGGATACCCAAGCGCTTGCGCAGGTGTTTAGCCGCGGGTTTACGGCCGGCCACGCCTTTTTGGATCAGGACAGCAAACTGATTGGCGCGCAGCGTGTCTCCCACCTGGGCAGCCGCATCGGCCGCATCATCAATTTGCAGCAGCGGGACGGCTTTGTGCTGGCGGACGCGCGTATGGAACAATCCCTCAACAATGGGGATGGTCTTCAAATCAGGGGTGCTGACGAGCAGGACCTTATCTATTCCGGCCCGGCAGTCCTTAAAGGCCAAATCGCAACCCTGCGCCTGCGCATCATGCCCAAGGTGGGCGACAGCGTATGGCGGTTGCAGGATGAGGAGCAATTGACGCTTGCCCGCACAGGATATGAGCATTTGCCCAAACTGCCGTTTGACGCCTTACTGGTTTTACACCCTGGGCAGCCAGCGCAGCTGACTGTCACCCATCAGGACGTATCCGTAAGCGTCACCGGTAACGTGACACAGCCAGCGCAAAAGCAACCGCTTGATGAGACCAGCGCGCGGCGGCTGATTGCCAAAACGGGAAATACGCCGTTTGAACTGAGGGTTTTTTCTCTTCATGCCGACCAACCCGCCTTCATGCCCGCTTCCGCAGTGAACGCGCTGCGCAGGATGGCCCTGGACGCGCTGGAAGACAAAATCGTACAGGTCCATGAGCTTCCAGAGTCTGCCTCACCAAATATTTCACTGGTCGCATCAAGGAAACAACAAGTCCAGCAGCCACGGCTGTTCGCAGTTGTCACAAAGGGCACAAACCGGGACGCGCTGTTGGCCAGTGGCGTTGACCAGATCATTGTCTATCCAACCAATTACAGGGATGGGCAGATGGACTCCTCATTCGCGCAGATAAACCGGGATGATTTTGTCCTGCTGCCCCCACAGATCAAGGATGCCGACCTGCAAAACGCCCTTGATTTGATTCAGGAAAAGGGCTGCAAACTGGCCGCGAATAATATTGGCCAACTCTGGAAGAATCAAGCAACCCTTTCCTTTGAAGGCATTCCGGCCTGGAACGACAGTACACTGTCCCTGCTTGCCGGTTTGGGCGTACAATCCGTAGTCTTATCCCGTGAACTGAGCGAGGTGGACATCGACGCGCTGCCGCGGGACATCCCAGAGCTCATCTTGCCAGTGTATGGCCCGGCGCAGGTGATGCAGTTAAACCACTGCCCGGCGCGTGTGGCGCTGGGCTTAACCAGCAACAGGGCAAACTGCCGCATGTGTGAGCGCGGTGAAGGAGTCCTGGGCGAGCACCTGGTGGATCGGCTTGGCTGCCGCTATCCCCTTCTCTCCACACACTTTAACCACGGCTGCCTGATTAGCATGCATTATCATAAATCATTGCATTTGGCAGAACGTGCCCCGCGGGAACTTAGCTGGCTGATTGACCTGCGGCTTGAGACGCAAAAGAACGCCCAAACAATCGCAACATACTATGCCGGTTTGTTGCGGGGCGAGCGGCCGGAACCTATCGCCCCAACTGAACCTGGAAGATATTTCCTGGGTGTAGAATAAGTCATGGAGGCAGATTGTGAACGAGAAAGCACTCAGAACGCTTGAGTTTCATAAAATTATTGACCAACTGGCTGCGCTGGCCCTTACAGAGCCCGGCCAGGAACGCTGCCTGCGCCTGAAGCCCTACGACCGCATCGAGCAGGTGGAGCGCGCCCAGCATGAGACGGAGGAAGCGCTGCTGGTATTGTTGCGCCGCGGCGACAGCCCGCTGCAGTTTTTTAAGAATGTTTCACCCTGGCTTGGTTTGGCCAAGAAGGGCTCCACCCTATCCCCCCGTGCCCTGCTTGATATCGCGGAGTTGCTGCGCGCCGCACACGCGGTTCGCAACGCGCTGGGTGAGGATGAGGAACACCGCACACCTCAGCTGACGGCATTGGCCGGCAGGTTGACACCCCTGCGGCAGCTGGAGCGCGCGATTTCAGACGCCCTGATATCAGAAGAAGAGGTGGCGGACAACGCCAGCCCACAACTGGCCGACATCAGGCGCCATATGCGCCAATGCAATGAGCGCATCCGCGAGCGGCTGCAATCCATCGCGCATGGAACCAACAGCTCCAAATACCTGCAGGACAGCCTGATTACCATGCGCAACGGCCGCTATGTACTGCCGGTACGGCAGGAGTTTCGCAGCATGGTGCCTGGCCTGGTGCACGACCAGTCCGCAACCGGCGCCACCCTGTTTATCGAGCCCATGGCGGTGGTGGAAGCCGGTAATGAGTTAAAGGAACTGCAGTCAAAGGAACGCGTAGAGATTGAACGCATCCTGTCTGAGTTCTCAGGCAGGGTGGGCAATGAAGCGGATGTCATTGATAAAAACCTGGATGTGCTGATTGAACTGGACTTCCGCTTCGCGAAGGCAGGCCTCGCGCGCAGCATGCGGGCGATCAAGCCGGTGGTCAATAACCGCGGGTTCCTGAAATTTGTCAAAGTGCGCCACCCGCTGATCCCGGATGATCAGGTTGTGCCCTGTGACCTGTGGCTGGGCGACAGTTTTACCACCCTGGTCATCACTGGCCCCAACACCGGCGGCAAAACCGTCACCTTAAAAACAGTGGGGCTGATTACCTTAATGGCTTTGGCCGGCTTGCATGTGCCGGGACAGCTGGGCACGCAGGTTGCTATGTTTGAGAATGTCTACGCGGATATTGGGGATGAGCAAAGCATTGAGCAGTCCCTGTCCACCTTCTCCTCCCACATGACCAACATCGTCTCCATCATTGAGGAAGCGGGCAGCGAGGATTTGGTGTTGTTTGACGAGTTGGGCGCGGGTACCGATCCCACTGAAGGCGCTGCCCTGGCGCAAGCCATCCTGCAGCGCATGCTTAAAATGAACATCCGTTCCGTCGCCACCACCCACTACAGCGAGCTGAAGGCCTTCGCCCTGGCGACGCCAGGCGCGGAGAACGCCAGCGTGGAGTTTGATGTGCAGACCCTGTCCCCCACCTATCGCCTGTCCATTGGCGTGCCGGGCAAATCAAACGCGTTTGAAATCTCAAGGCGCCTGGGGCTATCCAACAAACTGATTGAAGACGCGCAGCAGCTGCTTTCGCGCGAGACCTTGCTGTTTGAAGATGTCATCGCCAGCGCTCAGGACCAGCGCCAGGCAGCGGAGCGGGAACGGCAGCAGGCGGAGGCCGCCCACCAGGAATCTCTGCGGCTCAAAGCCGAAGCGCAGGAGTTGCACAAGGAAATGGCCCAGCTGCGGGAAGGCGCGCGGGCCAAAGCGCGGGATGAGGCGCGGCGGATTATCGAAAAAGCCAAGCGGGAAAGCGCGGCTGTGCTGGATGAGTTGAAAAGCCTTAAATTGGCCGATCCCAACGCGGTCAACAAACTGCGCCGGCGCATGCGCGATTTGCAGGAGGAAAACTCCGGCGGGCTTCAGATTGACGAATTTGATGATGAGCTGCGCGCAGACCAGATCAGCGTTGGGATGGATGTCATCCTGGCGGTGAACAACTCACCTGCCACCGTCCTGAGCCTGCCGGACGCCAAGGGAGAGGTGCAGGTGCAGGCTGGCATCATCAAAATGCGGGTTCCGATTGAGCAATTAAAACCAGCCGCCCAACAAAAACAAGCGCCCAAAGCAGTCGTGCGCACCAGCACCCAGACTTCCCAGCGCAGCGTGAAATCCGAATGCGATGTGCGCGGCATGGCGCTGGATGAGGCCATCGCCGCTGTTGATCAATACCTGGACGGCGCCACGCTGGCAGGCCTGCACGAGGTATATATTATCCACGGCAAAGGCACGGGCACCCTGCGCGCCGGGCTGCGCGCGCATTTGAACAAGCATCCCTTCATCGCTGGCCAGCGCACCGGCAAATACGGTGAAGGCGAAGCTGGCGTGACGGTCGTGACGCTTAAATAGCCCACAATTCACGCATGATTTACATTTTGCCTGCCAGTAGTCACAAATATCTGCTATGATACATTCATCCAGAAGGAATTGGGAGTGAGACCATGAACAAGCCATTGATTTTCATTGTGGATGATGACCCAAACATCGCCAAATTGATCCAGCTTTATTTGGAGCAGGAAGAGTACGATGTGCGTCATTTCGCGCGCGGGGATGAGACCCTGGTTGCCTTCCGGCAGGAGGAACCTGCCCTGGTGCTGCTTGATATCATGCTGCCCGGGATTGATGGCTGGGAGTTGTGCCGGGAAATCCGCAAGATCAGCCAGGTGCCCATCATCATGCTCAGCGCAAAGGAGGAAACCTTTGACAAGGTGAAAAGCCTGGAGCTGGGCGCGGACGACTATATCACCAAACCTTTTGACCCGGGCGAGATGATTGCCCGCATCAAGGCGGTCCTGCGCAGGAGCAGTACCGGCAATACCACAGATGACGCGCTGCGCTTCCCAGGGCTGTCCATCAGCCTCACCAGTTATGAGGTGGTCTTCGATGGCAATCCCGTGCAGATGCCGCCCAAGGAATTGGAGTTGCTGCATTTTTTGGCCCTGCATCAAAACCAGGTGTTCACCCGGGAGCAGTTGCTGGAGAAAGTCTGGGGTTTTGACTATTTTGGCGACAGCCGCACGGTAGACGTCCATGTCAAGCGCCTGCGCGAGAAGCTGCCGGACAGCGAACGCTTTGGCTGGACCATCCGCACCGTTTGGTCCGTAGGGTATAAATTTGAAATCAAATAAAGCACAGGTAGGTATGCTGCCGCGGCTGTTGATTATGTTCACCGCGATTATTTTGGTGAGCGTCATGCTGATGCTCACCTTTTTCGCGCTGAGCACCAGGCAGGCGCAGGTTGACAGCCGCATCTCCGCGCTGAAACTGCAGGCCTATGACATCGCCTATTTAGCCAGCACCTCCAGCGGCTCCCGGCTTGAGACCTTTTTTAACTATGGTTTCAGCGCCACACGCCAGATGCTGGAACGCAAGCTGCGCGCCGTGTATGAGGAATATAATGCCTATTGCCTGGTGGTTGAGCGAAGTGGCCAGGTAACGGGCTATTATTCGGATGTCATCAGTCAAAACCAAGAGCTGTCCAGCCAATGGGACCCGCAGGATGTGACACGGACCCTCAACCGGGTGCTGCTGGGCGAGGAAGTGATCCTGCAAACCAACGGGCAGACAGGCCCCATGTTTACCGTGGCGGTCCCCTGGAAGCAGCAGGGCAAGGTAGTGGGCGCGGTGTATATCCAGACAGCGGAGCAAACCATCCAGGCCTCCTATGCCAACCTGTGGCAACAGGCGGCGATTGTCTCCCTTTTAACCTTTATTCTGGCTGCCACCATCGCCATCCTTTATACCCGGCGCCTGGTGCTGCCGCTGAAGAAAATGGCCGCATCCGCCGGCTTGATGGCCAAGGGCTTGCCGGCACCCCAGGTGGATGACACAGGGTTCGCGGAGTTGAACGAGTTGTCCAACTCCTTCAACCACATGTCACGGCAGATTCAGGATACCGAAGCCACGCGCAAAGCCTTTATTGCCAACTTGTCACATGAGCTCCGCTCCCCCATGACCAGCATCCAGGGCTTTGTGCAAGGCATGCTGGACAAAACGGTAAAACCAGAAGACACCGAGCAAACGCTGCAAATTGTGCTGGACGAAACCAAGCGTTTAAACCATCTGGTCTCCGGGTTGCTTAACCTCTCCCGTGTGGAAGCAACAGAAAGCAAGCTGGAAACCCAGGTGTTCAATATCTGTGAGCTGATCCGCCTGGTGCTGATTACCCGCATCCAGCCGCTGGAAGAAAAAAACATCCAGGTCATCACTCTGTTTGAGCAGGAGGAGATGTTCGCCCTGGCCGCGAAATCCCAGATTGAGCAGGTCTTGATCAACCTGATTGACAACGCGATCCGCTTCACCCCCAAAAACGGCCAGATCAAATGCAGCGTGGAGACGCTGGACCGGAAAACCCAGGCTGTCACCATCGCGGACAACGGCATTGGTGTCGCCAAGGAGGACGAAGCCCAGATCTTTGACCGCTTTTACAAGGCGGATCAGTCCCACACAGTCGGTGAGGGCGTGGGCCTGGGATTGGCCATTTGCAAGGCAATTTTAGAGCGCCATGGCCAAACCATCCGCCTGCTGCCGCAGGAGACGGGCGCAGCCTTCCAATTCACCTTGCAAAAGGCGGCGGACAATGGCAAACGATAGTTTTTTGATCAAAGCGCACGCCAAAATCAACTGGGCGCTTAACGTGCTCAGCCGGCGCAGTGATGGCTATCACATCCTTGATATGCTGGTGCAACGAATTGATTTGGCGGATGAATTGGTGTTTGGGCATGCGGGTGACCTGCAACTGGAGGTTACCAACGCGCCAGCAGACCTCGACACACGCAACAACCTGGTAATGAAGGCCGCGTTGGCTTTAAAGCAGGCCACTGCGTATCAAGGCGGCGCGCGGATCACACTGAAAAAGAGGATTCCCTCACAGGCCGGGCTGGGCGGCGGCAGCGCGGACGCGGCTGCGGCTTTGGTGGGCTTGAACCAGCTGTGGGACACCGGGCTGACCATTGCGCAGCTTCAGGCAATCGGCATCAAACTGGGCGCGGATGTGCCCCCCTGTCTGTGCCAGGGCTTGATGCGTGTAACCGGGATTGGCGAGGAAATTACCCCAATCAAAGGCGCGCGGGAATACCCGCTGCTGCTGATACAGCCGGGCAAAGGCTTATCCACCGCCGAAGTATTCAAAGCATTTGATGCGGATTTGGACCTGGCTGCCAACGCTTTGATAAGTAGCAATCTTAATCAGCTTGACCAAGTATGCAAAAACCAACTGCAGCCCGTCGCAAGCAGGATGCTGCCTGCCATCGACCAAGCTGTCGCCGACCTATTGGCACATGGCGCCCTCTTTGCGCAGATGACTGGCAGCGGGTCTGTTGTATTTGGCGTGTTTGAATCACCTGAAAAGGTAAAGCAAGCGCATTCTGTACTGCGTGACCGATGGCCTGTCTGCATCCTTAGTAAAACACTTGGCTGATCAAACAGCCGCATTAAAAAACCGGAGGGACAGCTCAATCCCCTCCGGTTTTGGCTTAGTATGCTTACAGTTTTTGTACCAGGGCGTCCACGATGGACTGCAGGAAGGCGACTGTGTCAGCCTTCAGTTTGCCCTGATCGTCGATCAGCTCCGTTACGTTCCCGATATAGGCTTCCGGCTGCTGGACAGGGTTCATGTTCAAAAACATGAGTACCTGGCGCAGGTGATGATTGGCCCCAAAGCCGCCAATCGCGCCGGGAGACACGCTGAGGATGGCAAAGGGTTTGCCGTTCCATTTGCTTGACCCATAGGGACGTGACGCGATATCCAGCGCGTTTTTCAGGCTGGGTGTGTAGGAGCGGTTGTATTCGGGTGTCGCGAAAATAAAGCCGTCCAGGCCTTCAATCTGCTTACGGAATGCCGTATGGCTCTCCGGCGCGGTGGCAGGATCTTCAAAATCCTGGTTGAAAAACGGCAGGTGAGCGACCTCCACAAATTCTACGTTCACATCGCTGGGAAACAGCTTGGCTGCCTCTTTCGCGATGAATTTCGTATATGAATCTTTACGTAAAGAGCCGACGAGAATACCAACTTTTTTGGACATGGGTGTGATTCCTTTCTTTTTGTCTTTCCTTAACCTTAACGTAAGGACAAAGTCATCATACCCATTATGAGTGGTTTTTAACGCTTGTTGTTTTGGCTTATTCTTTGGTAAGCATCTCCTGCAAAGACATGAGATGGGTTAATAACAGCGTGCGCAATTCCAGGGTGTTGCCTGTCGCGGTCTGCACCGCGACCTCATAGCGCTCCAGCACGCTGTACAAGGCAGTGATTGCCTCCTGCGGGATGATGCGGCCTCCCTCCCCCTTCACCGCGATGCTGATGCCGTTAATCTGCTCCATGGCATAGATATGCTGGCGCACCTGGCTTAATTTGATGGCGGAGCTGGACTGCACGCTGCCCGTCAGCCGGCTCACGTGCCCAATGGCATCCACCAGATTGCTGTTGATTTTGCTTTCAAACTGTCTGTTTGCCTTGTTTTGATAGACAGAGGTTGAGATATACAAGTAGCCAAACACCGCGGCAGCTGCGATGGAAATGACCAGCGCGATGAGCATCAGGCGCTGCTGCGTCTTTGTGCCGTAGGGTTGAAAGCTTGGTTTTTGCTGGAAACGATAGTAGTTCATGGCGCCTCTTTTCCTTCAGATGCCCCATTTTACCACGGAACACAAAAGCCCACAAGAACAGGTGTTTTCACAGTTTGTTCACCATAGGGCAAAACAAGCGTGGTATACTTTTTTTTGACATTGTGGAGGTTGCTTTGATTGTAGCGGAAGGACTCACCCGGTTTTATGGCAAGTTTGAAGCGGTAAGCGGTATCAGCTTTACCGCTGTTTCGGGTGAAGTGGTCGGTTTGTTGGGCCAAAACGGCGCGGGCAAAAGCACGGTGATGAACATGCTGGCCGGCTGCTTGACCCCAAGCCGGGGCCGTGTGTTTGTAGGCCAGCACGATCTGTCAAAAAACCCGCATGCGGCAAAGAACCTGGTTGGCTACTTGCCGGAGGTGCCACCTCTGTATCCGGAACTGACGGTAGCTGAATACTTAAAGTTCTGCTGCCGCATCAAAGGCGTCCATCCAAAGGACATCAACCAGCACATCACAGAAATCATGGACCTGGCCGGCATCACGGAGGTGCAGCGCCAGGTGATCGGCAGTTTGTCAAAGGGCTATCGGCAGCGAACAGGACTTGCGCAAGCCCTGTGCGGAAACCCGGATATCCTGCTGCTTGATGAACCCACCGCTGGCTTTGACCCCAAACAAGCTGTCGGCTTCCGCAAGCTGATTCGAAAACTGGCGAAGGACAAGACCATTTTATTCTCTTCCCATTTGCTCAGCGAGGTGCAGGAGATCTGTGACCGCGTCCTGATTATCCACCAGGGCAAACTGATGATGGACCACCGGATGAACCAGGAGGACGGCATCATCACCTACCGGCTGATTGCCCAGGCTGCCCCTGGCAGGGTGCTTGCGCCGCTGCGCCAGTTAAGCAGTGTGCAGCGCGTGAAGACCATTGGGGAGCCAAGGCCGGATCAAACCCGTGTGATGGTTCAGACAGACCAAAGCGCGGCGTTTACCAGCCAATTATTTACCTTGCTGTCTGGCTTAAATGCTCCCATCATAGAGCTGACCCCCATGCAGGACACGCTGGAAAACCTGTTTTTGAATGTAACCGCGCAGACAGGGGCACAGGGATTATGAGCGCTATTTACAAAAAGGAAATGAAATCCTATTTTTACACTGCGACGGGGTGGCTGTTTATCGCAGTTTTTTTATCCATCGCCGGTTTGATATTCTATTTGAACAACCTGCTGCCCAGAAACAGTGAGTTGATCCAGTTCTTCAGCATGATGGGCTATGTGTGGATGCTGCTAACCCCCGTGTTGGTGATGCGGCTGTTCGCGGGTGAGAACAGGCAAAACACCTATCCCCTGCTGCGCAGCGCGCCACTTTCTGTGACCGGCCTTGTTGCCGGTAAATACCTGGCAGCAATCACCGTTTTGTTAATTGCGGTGGGCTTAAGCTTTCTATACCCTTTGCTTGTAGCGGTGTATGCCAAGCTGTATCTGCCTGAGATATTGACGGGTTATATTGGTTTTTTCCTGCAGGGCTGCGCCTTCATCGCGCTGGACATGATGGTGACCAGCAACTTGAAAAGCCATGTATCAGCAGCCGCTCTGTCCTTTGGGGTCAACCTGTTTGTATGGCTCATCAGCATGCTGTCAAACAGCGCCGCCATACCGCGCTTGTTGAGCCGTCCCATTGCCTTTTTAAGCCTGTATGACCGCTTTGTGCCCTTCCTCAACGCGCAGTTCAGCTTCGCGAACACCCTGTTTTATCTGCTGTTCATCCTCTGCATGCTGACGCTGTCAACTTTCATCATCACGACCTCAAGGGCGCGCAAATCATGAGACAGTTTTTCGTGAACCAGTCAAAACGCCTGCTGCCTGCCCTCATCACGCTGGCAATTCTTGCCGCCAGCATTTTCGCTGTCAGCCTGATGGATGAGCAGGAAAAGAAACGCGCGCTGCGGCTGGATTTCTCCTTCAACAGCATTACAACGCAAAGTGAGCAGACCAAGCGCGTGCTTGAAAGCCTGCAGCATCCTGTGCACGCCTATGCATTATTTACACCAGGGCGGGAGGACCAATCTTTGATCGGTTTGCTAAACCGCCTGTCAGCCCTGTCCCCCAATTTCACCTATACGGTAACCAGCCTGGTTGAAAACCCGATGCTGGTCAACACCCTGTCCTCCTCCTTACAGGATGAGCAGGTCACCGCGGATTCCCTGGTGCTCATGTGCGAACAAACCGGCAGAAACCGCGTGCTGAACACCTATGACTATTTGGCGCAAAGTTTTGACCAAACCCAACAGGCCTTTGTGCTTTCTGGCATATCCTATGAAAAGAGCATTGTGGAAGCCCTGCTGTACGTCACCCTGGATACAGTGCCCAGCATTAAGATTCTGACAGGTCATGGTGAGATCGGCGAGACGGATTCCAGCTACATGGAAAGCTTCCTAAAAGGCCATCATTTCCAGATCAGCCGCGTCAACCTGCTGGAGAAGCCGGACTTATCCCCGCAGGATCTGCTGATGATTTTATCCCCGCAAAAGGACCTGCTGGACAGCGAGCTGCGCATCCTGACCGATTTTACCAGACAAGGCGGTGCTGTGCTCATCTCCACGGACTACAATGACCCGGACAGCCTGCCGAATTTTGATGCCCTCTACCGTCAGATGGGTTTTGCGCGCCTGCCTGGAATTGTGGTTGCCGAAGGCGCTGATCTGAACGCCTATATTGAGAACCCCCTCTTTTTAACGCCGTATATGGGCATGACAGAACCCACCGCCGCCCTCATCGGCGCGGGGCAGACCCGTCTGCGCCTGCCCGGCGCCCGGGCGCTTCAGATTACGAGTACTGGCAGCGATGCTAAAGTTGATCCGCTGTTATTAAGCGGCGTTGCCTACATCAAGGATGTGCAAAGCGCCAGCCAAAGCATTGCCAAGGAAGAAGGCGATGAGGAAGGACAGTTTAACCTTGCCCTGCTGTCGGATTACGCCAGCCCGGACGGCACCCGGTCCCGTTCGATGATGATTGGCAACTCTGCCATCCTGCTTGATAGCTGGCTGCACCAGGTCACTTATGGCGGGCAGTTTTTGCTGCACATGGTCAACCACTTAAGTGTGAACGAGCCCATCAATTTGGACATCGCGCCCAAGCAGTTGGTCCGCGAACAGTTGCAAATCACCAATCCCGCTTTGCCCAATCTGGTGATTATCGCGCTGCCGCTGTTGGTCATCGTGCTGGCCATCCCCGTATTGTTGCGGCGCAGGCACAGATAAATGCAACCCATTCGCAAAAAAAATAAATTGAGTCAACGCACACGCCTTTTGATGGTTGCGGCTGCGGCGGTACTGATTATTGTCACCGTCATTTTGCTTATACAAAATAAACCGCGTTTGGTGCCTCCTGTCCCCCAATCTTCGGATACCACCTATGAATTGATCAACAGACAAGAAGAGGAGTTGCTGTCATTTCAGGTCACCAACGCCAAAGGCGACCAGTTCACCATCAAGAGAATGGATGACAAATATGTGCTTGACGGATTTCCGGACTTTCAGCTGGATGATACGCAAGTGAGGATGATGGTGAAGGACCTCACCCTGCTGATTGCAAGCGACCTGAGCGGGGACGCGCCGGAGGGGGAGAATTCCCTTGCCATTTTGGGCTTAGGACAGGACGCGCCGCGCGTTACCGCCCATTATCGCGACCAGACACAAACAACCCTGCGCTTTGGCTTTAACGCGCGGACAGAGATCCCGTCTGATTTCATCATGATTGAAGGCGACAGCAAAATCTACACGACCTCTCCGGAAACCCGTGATCACTTTGACCGGGATGTCAGCACCCTGCACCATATCCCTGCCATCAACTTCAACAGCGACCTGATTGAGCGGATTCGCTTTGAGGGCAATGACGCGTTTGTACTGCAGCAAACAGACGGATGGTGGGAAATGACACAACCCTACCCCCATGCCGTCAATCAGGCGGGTTTGTCCAGCTTGCTCAACAGCATTGGCAAAATGCGCTTTGCGCTGTATGTGTCAGAAGCCCACGAGGACAAGCTGGTAGACTTTGGTCTGAAACAACCCAGGCGCAGCATTACATTTGATCTGGCTGAAAGCACCATTTCCAGCTATGACAGGGAGGACAAGCTGGTGCACAGCCAGGCAGTCCCCGCGCAGAGCATCCACATCGCGATTGGTGATGATTATGATCGGATTGGCCTGTATTGTCTGTATGACGGGAAAATTTATCTGTGCAGCAACGCGTCCATGGGTTTTTTGCGGGATGTAAGCAGCAAAGCGATGCAATCAAAAAGCCCCATCAACATTCCGATTAACCGCTTACAGCGCATGTCAATCACTGAGCAGGGCGTGACCCAAACCTATGAGATTGACTTTGTGGAAAGCATCCTGCCCAATAACGAACTGGCGCGGGACAAGGACGGAAACCTGCTGTTTGACACCTTGGTTTACAAGGATGAGCAGGAAGTAAACAGCCAAGCCTTCTTAAAAACCTACCTGAGCCTGATGGGCTTGCAGGGCGCAGGACCCCTGCCGGATGGTTTTGCGGCAGATGAAAAGAATGCTATTAAAACATATACTTTTGTGTTGCTGGATGGCTCATCACGGGAATTGGCCTTATTCCCCTTTGACGCGCTGCATTACGCCATGCGCGTGAATGGGGTGTTCATTGCCTATGTATCGCGTGACGTCGCGGACGCGATTGTGTTTTAGTTATTCGATGACAATCCCGCCGCCCAGGCAAATCTTTCCCTGATAAAACACAGCGCTTTGGCCGGGTGTGACCGCGCGCTGCGGCGCATCAAAGACCAGTTCACCTTCCTCACCATGAAAACGCAAGACCGCGCCCTGATCCTGTTGACGATAGCGCAGTTTGACTGACAACTGGATGGCTTGCCCGTCCGGGACAGGCGGCGCGTCAACCCAGGTGATCTGGTTCAGTTTGGCTTTTTCCTGAAACAGGCTGGGATGGTCTTCGCCCTGGACGACCACCAGTTGGTTCTTGCCCAGGTCCTTGCGCGCCACAAACCAACTGCGGCCATCCCCGCGCCCGCCGATACCCAGCCCTTTGCGCTGCCCGATGGTGTAATACATCAGGCCATCATGGCGGCCGATGACCTCCCCCTCAAGGGACACCATGTCGCCCGGCTGGGTGGGCAGATAATTCTTTAAAAACTGTTTAAACCGGCGCTCCCCAATGAAGCATATGCCGGTAGAATCTTTTTTATCATAGATGGGGAGATTCGCTTCTTTCGCGATGGCGCGCACCTGGGATTTGAGCAGGCCGCCAACTGGAAAGAGGCTCTTTTTTAATTGCTCTTTTTTGAGCATGTACAGAAAATAGCTTTGCTCCTTGCCGGGGTCGTCCCCGCGCAGCAACTGGCCCGCCTCATTGGTCTTGACAAAGTGACCCGTCGCCATATGCTCAGCGCCAATCTTCATCGCGTAGTCCAGGAAGGCTTTGAACTTGATTTCCCGGTTGCACAGAACGTCCGGGTTGGGTGTTCTGCCAGCCTGGTATTCGCGCAAAAAATGGCTGAATACCCGGTCCTCATACTCTTTGGCAAAATTGACAGAGTAATATGGGATGCCAATCTGCTCGCAGACATCCTGAACATCGCTCCAGTCCTCCTGGGAGGTGCACACGCCGTGCTCATCCTTCTCTTCCCAGTTGTTCATGAACACGCCAATGACATCAAAGCCCTGCCGCTTCAGCAACAGGGCGCTGACGGCGGAATCCACCCCGCCGGATATTCCGACTACAACACGGCTCATATCAATTGTTTCTCCATCAGCCGGGTTTGCGCCTGCTCATACACACGGGCCGCCACCTCATCAATGCTGCCGCTTGCGTCAATGGGCAAAAAGCGCTCCTCCCGCTGAATCATGTCTTTAAAGGCGTCAGCCACAGACTGGTGAAAGTCATCCCCGGCAATCTCAAGGCGATCGGCTTCCCGCGTCTGAACCAGGCGCTTAATGCCCTCATCCGGGTTTAAGGACAGGAAGATCGTAACATCTGGCATGCACCCCGCGACCGCTGGCGCGTTGATGGCGCGCACCTGGTCAATCCCGATACCGCGGCCTGCCCCCTGGTAGGCGATGCTGGAATCCACAAAGCGGTCGCTGATGACCAGTTTGCCTTCCTGTAGCGCGGGAAGTATAACCTGCTTCACATGCTGCGCGCGCGCGGCGGCAAACAGCAAGGCCTCTGTCACCTTATCCATTTCAAGGTTTTTAAAGTCCAGCAGCAGCTCTCGAATCTTCTCGCCAATTTGGGTACCGCCCGGCTCGCGGGTGAGCAACACGTCATGTCCGTTTTGACGCAGACGCTCTGCCAGCAATTTCGCCTGGGTGGATTTCCCTGTGCCGTCATTGCCCTCAAAGCTGAGGAAGATGCCGCGGTTTTTAATGGGCTTTACATCCAGCAGCTCATACAAGTCCTGCACACGATTGGCGTAAAACCTTGTTTCCACCTCTTCAAACTCTGCCCGGCTGCCGTAGCCGTACAAGGCAGCGATGCCGTCAACCCCGGCTTCCTGCGCGCCGATGACATCAGTGGCGCGGTCGCCAATCATGACTGTTTTGGCGTTCTTTTTCATCGCGCGCTGGATCAACTCGCCCTTGCTGGGGTCTTCCCCCGGCTCCGGCCCCGCGACCGCGTCAAAGAAGCGGTATAGATCAAAGGCTTTTAAAATCTGAATGCTGGTAGCAAGCGGTTTATGGGTGGCGACACCCAGGCTGACGCCCTGCTTTTTGAGGGCAACCAGCAGCTGCCGGATGCCTGGATACACGCTGTTGTTCATGGAACCGGTCGAGTTATAAAACTCCCGATAATAATCCTGTGCTTTTGCCGCTTCTTTCGTCGTCATGCCGGAAAACCGCGTAAAGCTGACCATCAGCGGCGGGCCCAAAAACAGCCGCTGTGTCGCGTCATCCGGCAGCGGCCAGTTCATTTTTTCGTGCGCGTAGCGAATCCCTGCCAGGATACCCGGCGCGGAATCCGTCAGCGTGCCATCCAGATCAAAAATAACATTGGTATATTTCATGGGTTTCCTACTTGAAGAAATCGGGAATGGGCGCGCGCGTTGCCTGAATCAGCGCGTTGAGGAAGGTGATGGTGTCCTCCTCGTTCCCGCTGTTGGCGGCGACAGCCAGTACCATATCCCGGTTGTCAATCGCGAGGTCGGTCGCGAAGCGGTACAGCCCACGCGCGGGGATACCAAACTGCTGCATTCCGCCAACGGGCACCAAATCACCCTTGTCGTTGGATTCCAGCAATTGCACCTTGCCGCTGTTAAGGGATAAATCGCCCGCGTCAATGATGCCCTGCTCAATGGCCTCATCCAGCGCCACAAAAGCGCCCTGCGCTGCCAGGCGCTTGAAATCCGCTGAGGAAAGCATATAGATGTCCCCCTCCGCGGCCGCGATATAGGTCATCAGCTGGATGTTGGCGTAATAATCATTATCGCCCCCAGCGCCCATCAGCAAGACGGCGTTGACAAGCTCTTCTTCCGGCACAGATGCCTTCCAGATTGGCTCCAAGAAGGCGTTGACCGCGTCCTGATCAGCGGTGGAGGACTGAATGTACACATCAATCCGCGCGTCCTGCGGCGGCCGGTAGGCGGTCTGGGCATAAATCAAGTTCCACAGGCCGAAGGACAAAACGGCGATCAGCACATAGACCCAACCAAAATACAACAGATGGGTGCGCAGATCGCCTTTTGTGAGTTTGGTACGCAGTTTCACAGGGTTACCCTATGGGCTTCATGGTGGGGAACAACAACACATCGCGGATGGATGGATTGTCCGTGAGCAGCATAATGAGCCGGTCAACGCCAATGCCGATGCCGCCGGTGGGGGGCAGACCATACTCCAGCGCGTTGAGGTAATCCTCATCCACAGAGGCGTTCGCGCCGCCCAACTTCCTGCGCTCCTCCACCTGGCGGGTAAAGCGCTCGCGCTGGTCGATTGGGTCATTTAATTCGGAGAACCCGTTGGCGAACTCCGCGCCAACGATGAACAGCTCAAAGCGTTCCGTCAAACGCGGATCCGAGGGCTTGCGCTTGGCCAGGGGGGAGATTTCAACCGGGTAGTCCACAATGAAGGTGGGCTGGACCAGCTTGTGCTCCACATACTCGTCAAACAATTCCGCCAGGCAGTCACCGCGCGTGAAATGCGGCTCCGTCTTGATGTTGCGTTCCTTCAGGCAGGCCCTGGCTTCCTCATCGGATTGCCAGGCGAAAAAATCAATGCCGGATTCTTTTTTGACCGCTTCCGCCATGCCAATACGCGGCCAGGGCGAGGTGAAATCCACCTCCTGCCCCTGGTAGGTGATCTTTGTACTGCCGCAGACTTCCAGCGCGGTTTCACGGATCAAGTCCTCACACAGGTTCATGATGTCCTCATAATCCGCGTAAGCCTGGTACATTTCAATGGTGGTAAACTCCGGATTGTGCTTGGTGGACATACCCTCGTTGCGGAAGATGCGGCCCAGCTCATACACCTTGTCAAAGCCGCCAACCACCAGGCGTTTTAAATACAACTCGGTCTCCACGCGCAGGAACATATCAATATCCAGCGTGTTGTGATGGGTCTTGAAAGGGCGGGCGGCCGCGCCGATTTCCAGCGTGTGCAAAATGGGCGTGTCCACTTCCAAAAAGCCGCGGCTGTCAGAAAAGCGGCGGATGGCGTTGATGATTTTGGTGCGTTTGATAAAGGTCTCACGCACCTCCGGGTTGACGATCATATCCAGATACCGCTGACGGTAGCGCAGGTCCATATCCTGCAGGCCGTGCCATTTTTCCGGCAGGGGCTTTAAGCATTTGCACAGCAGCTCCAACTTCTCCGCATGCACGCTTACCTCACCAGTTTTGGTGATGAAAGCCTTGCCCGTGATGCCCAGGATGTCGCCCAGGTCGTAATTTTTAAACATGGTATAGGCATCCACACCAATATCATCCCTGCGGACGTACACCTGGATTTTGCCTTCCTGGTCCTGAATATGGCCGAAGGACGCCTTGCCCATCACCCTGCGGCTCATCATACGGCCAGCGATGGCCACCTGCTGGCCGTCCAGCTGCTCTATGCCATCCTTGATGTCCTTGCTGGTATGGCTGACGGGGTAGCTGGTCACCTGGTAGGGGCTGTTATCCTGCGCGATGAGTTCCGCCAATTTGGCGCGGCGGATGCCCTCCTGCTCGGAAAAGGATTGGACCTGCTCGGTATGCTCTGACATGGATGCTCCTTATTTTTTGTGTTGGATATCTTTGATCTTGAGGGTAATCATCCCGCCCGGCGCGTTCACCTTGACGGTCTGCCCCTTCTTTTTGCCCAGCAGGGCAGCGCCCATGGGGCTTTCGTTGGAGATGCGGTTGTTCAAGGGGTCGGATTCCCTGGCGCCGACGATGGTGTATTCCACCTCTTCCTTGAACTCGTCATCATACACGCGCACTGTGGTGCCGATGTTGACGCGGTCCGTGGCGACCTCGGAATCATCAATCACTAGGGCTGTGCGGATGGTGTTCTCCAGGTCGATGATCTCCGCTTCCAAACGGGATTGCTCGTTCTTGGCTTCGTCATATTCAGCGTTCTCACTTAAATCACCAAAACCGCGCGCGATAGCGATTTGCTCGGCCACTTCAGCCCGGCGGATGGTGGAGAGGTATTGCAGCTTCTCCTCCAGCTTTTTCATGCCTTCAACGGATACAACCGTTTTATTGCTGTGTTCGTGTACATTACTCATTGGCTTCACTCCAGTTTCTTGCTTTCACAATAATGATGTATCGGCTGCCATCTGGCAGCCGTTAACAAGCATTCCAGAAAATAAAACATATTCAAGAATGCTGGCCTATTATACTGAATTTGTAAAATAAATGCAAGCAATCACCCAGTTTATGCCTGCATGAAGCGCGCCTGCGCCTCACACAGCTGCCGGTAATGCCCATTTGGCAAGCGGATCAATTCCTCATGGCTGCCCTGCTCCGCGATTTTGCCGTCTTCAATCACCAAAATCAAGTCAGCGTTACGGATGGTGGATAGGCGGTGGGCGATGACAAAACTGGTACGGTTCTTCAGCAGGATATCAAGCGCCCGCTGGATTTCAAGCTCGGTCTTGGTATCAACGGAGGAGGTCGCTTCATCCAGAATTAAAATCTTTGGGTCATTCAACAGCGCGCGGGCAAAGGATACCAGCTGCTTTTGGCCCGTGGACAGGGAGGTCCCCCGTTCGCTCACTTCGGTTTGGTAACCCTTTGGCATCTGCATAATAAACGCGTCAGCGCCTACCGCGCGCGCGGCGGCGATGACCTCCTCATCGCTGGCATTCAGCCGTCCGTAGCGGATGTTTTCCATGATGGTGCCGGAAAAAGTGAAGCTGTCCTGCTGCATGACGCTCATCTGGGTGCGCAGGCTGTCAAGTTTGACATCCCGGATGTCGTACCCGTCAATCTTCACACTGCCTTTTGTCACGTCATAAAAGCGGCTGATCAGGTTGACGATGGTGGTCTTTCCCGCCCCTGTCTCACCCACCAGGGCGACGGTCTGCCCAGGCTTGACATGCAGGCTGACATCATTTAACACCACCTTGTCCTGGTTGTAGGCGAAGGTGACGTGGTCAAACACGACCTGGCCAGATATGGGCGGCAGGTCCTTCGCCTGGTCGCTGTCACGCACCCTGGGTACCTCATCCATGATTTCATAGATGCGTTCCAGGGACGCGGAGGCGGCAAGCAGGTTGTTGTAAAAATTGCTCAACATATTCAGCGGCATCCAGATGCGGTTGAGATACCATAACACCAACAGCAAATCTGCCAGCTGCAAGCCCTGGTCCATGAACTGCACGCCGAAATAGTACACCAAGACCGTGCCGATGGTGCCAGTGACATCCAGGGAGGACCAGAAGCCCGCGTTGTACTTGATGGCGCGCATCCAGCCGGTGCGGATCTCATCATTGGCGCCTTCAAAAATCTGCGCGTTTTCTTCCTCGCGCACAAAGAACTGGGTTACGCGCACGCCGGAGAGCGCTTCGTGCAAATAGCCGTTCATGTTGCTGCGTTTGCTGCGCACAAATTGCCAGTTTTTGCTCATGACGCGCTTGAAACGGAAGATAAGGTACAGCAGCAGGGGCATGATGCACAGGCCGATTAGGGTAAGCTTCCAGTTAACCGCCAGCATAATTGCCAACAACAGGATCACCGTGAGCGCGTTGATTAATACATCCACAATGCCGTTTGTGAACAGGTCATTGAGCGCGTTGACGTCATTCACCACGCGCACCAGGATTTTGCCCGCCGAATGGGTGTCAAAGAAACTGAAGGACAGGGACTGGATATGCGCGAACAAGTCCTCCCGCAGGGTGGACAAGGCCCTGCGCCCCGAGAAATCCATCAGCCGCACACGGTAGCGCGTAAACAGCGCGCCCAAAGCCGCCAGCGCTGCCATCCCCAGCAGGATAACCCAAATGCCGCTGTACTCGCCCTCCTCCAGCATGCCAATGGCCCGGCTCATCAGATAAGGGGAGCCAAGGGAGGCGAAGGTGGCGATAACCATCACCAAAAGCGCCAGCATGACCTGCTTTTTGTATGGCTTGAGGTAGCCCATCAGCCGCATGAACTGACTTTTATTAAACGGACGCTCCAGGACTTCATCGTCCAGTTGACGCAAGGCGCGGGCCATTAGGCAACACCTCCTTCCCCGGTGATCGCCGTCAGTTGATCCTGCCACATCTGGTAGTATTCCCCTTTTTTGGCCAGCAGCTCTGCATGTGTGCCGCGCTCCACAATCTCCCCCTGGTTGAGGACAAGAATCAGATCCGCGTTTTTGACGGAGGAAATGCGGTGGGCAATGATGAAGGTGGTCTTGCCCTTTGAGGAGTGCTCCAGGTGTTGCTGAATCAAATATTCCGTTTGCATATCAACAGCACTTGTGGAATCATCAAACACCAGGATGTTTGGCTCAATCAACAGGGCGCGGGCAATGGCTGTGCGCTGCTTTTGACCGCCGGAGAGACCGATGCCCCGCTCACCCACCACGGTTTCGTACTTGTGCGGCATCTCCTCAATAAAGTCTTCTGCCTGCGCGGCACGGGCGGCTGTGACCACCTCTTCCAGCTGCGCGTTTGGTTTGCCAAAGCGGATGTTTTCAAACAGGGATTCGGAGAAAAGGAAGGTTTCCTGCGGCACATACCCGATATGTTTACGCAGGTCCTGCAACCTTTGCTTGCGCACATCAACCCCGTCCACCAGCACACGGCCGGCGTTCACATCATAGCTGCGCGCCATCAGGCGTACGAGGCTGGTTTTCCCGGCCCCTGTCGCGCCCATGATGCCAATGGTCTGGCCGGCCTCCGCCACAAAGCTGATGTCCTTTAAAACAGCCTGATCATCGTACTGGAAAGTGACATTCTCAAACTCTACCCTGCCGCTGCGCTGCGGAACCTGCACAGGCTGCTCATCATCCTTGATTCTGGGGCCCAGATCCATATAGAAAAAGACCTTTTCTGCGCTTGTGGATGCCATTGTCATGCCGTTGATGAGCTGTGACAGCATGCGCATGGGTTGGGTAAGCATCCAGATATAGCCAGTTACACCAACCAGGGTGCCCAGATCCATCTGCCCAGCGGCCATCAAAATGGCGCCTGTAGCCAGCACCAGCGGCGTGCAGATCTCAGACAACCCCTGCATGATGGGGACATAGGTGGACCAGACGTCAGTCACCTTGAGGTTCATTTCCAGCAGTTTCTGGTTTTCTTTGGTGAAGAGCTCTTTCTCATGCTCTTCCCTCACGAAGGCCTTCACGACATGAATGCCGGACAGGTTTTCCTGCACCCTTGTGTTTAACTCGGCGCTTTGCTCACGCACTTCACGGAACATGGGCCGGACCCGCTTGCGGAAACGGAAGGCAACAATCGCGATGAAAGGCAGGGTGCTGAGAATGCTGAGCGCTGCCTGCCAGGAAAGTGTAAACATAAAGATTAAGGCGCCAAAAAAGGTGACGCCCTGCTCAAACAAGGTGATGAGGCCAACCGCCAGATAATTCCGGATGCCCTCCAAATCCCCTGTCATGCGGGACATGATCTCACCCACGCGGTTTTGATCAAAAAAACTGAAGGACAGCCGCTGCAGATGACGGAACAAGCCAGTCCGCAGATCGTAAGCGACACACTGTGACGCGCGTTCCATCAAGAGGACGCGCAAAAACCCGCTGATTGCGCGGAAGACAACCAGCCCCAGCAGCGCGATGCACAGCTGAACCAAGATGTCATGCTGGCCCGCGATGATGACATCATTGACAATCATCCGGGTAATCAGCGGCTGAACCAGACGGCTGATGATGACAATAATCTGGAAGAAAAATGCGGAATATACCAAAAGCCGATAGGGTTTGAGCAAGCCCAAAATCCGGCGCATCGAACTCATGAAAACCCTCCCAACCCCTTTTTACTGCATAATAACAAGGAGAAGGGAGCGCGTCAAGGAATGACGCGCTCCCAGTTGGATTATGCTTGTATTTAATTTAATAAGTTTAAATTAAACAAAGAATGTGCGCAAATACTCAACCGCCTTACGGATGTCGCCTTCGGGGTCCTCCCCCACTTCGCGCTCAATGGTCAGAAAGCCTGTATAGCCAATGTCCTCAAGCGCCTGCAGATAGCGTTTGAAATCCACATCGCCCTCACCCAGCGGCAACTCCTGGAAGGAGGAGCTGTCCAGGGACTCCTCATACACGATGCCGTATACCTTCTCTGGCTCACGGTAGTACAGCCGCTTGCCATCCTTGGCGTGCGTGTGCACGATATAATCCTTCAGGGTATGCACCGCCTCAACCGGGTCATCCCCCGTCACCATCACCAGGTTGGCTGGGTCCATGTTGACGGATACACCGCGGGAGTTGAGTGAATCCAAAAAGCCCTTCAACACCTTTGAGGTTTCCGGCCCTGTTTCCACCGCGAAGCGCGCTTTGACGCTGTCGGCATATTGCGCCAGTTCACTGCAGGCATCCTGCATGATCTTGTACCGCGGGTGGTTGTTGTCCTCCGGCACCACGCCGATGTGGGTGGTCACAATGCCGCATTCCCATTCCAGGGACAGGTCCACAATCCGCTTTGACTGCTCAATCAATTCAGGGTTCTTTTCCAGGTTGCCAAAGCCATGGCCCAAATCCCCGCATAAGGCGGAGATCACAAGCCCCTTGTCCTTCACCTGCTGCAAAAATTCCTTGCGCTGGCTGGCGTTTAAGTTTTGCGGGGCCAATTCACCCCGGGTTGTATACACCTGAATGCCCTGCACGCCCAGGTCATGGGCTTTGTTGAGCGCCTCGTTGATAGGCAGGCGGAAGGACTCCAGCATGACACCGATTGGAAAACTACGCATCTTGTTTCCTCCTTTTTTACATGTATTATATCACAGACAAAAGTGCATCATGCGCAGGACCTCGTACCAATCCTCCGCCTCATAGCGCAGGGTATGCGCGTCCATGCGCTTCACACCCGGATAAAAGCCGGACTGATAGGCCTTCGCGTGATCGCGGAAACGCACATCCACCCGGAAGGTTTCCGGCAGCTTGATCATAAACTCTTCCCGCGGCTCCATGCAGGCGGTTTTGACCGCCTCCTTGATCTGCGCGATGGCCTTCTCCGGGTGGATGCTGAGCACCAGGTTGCCGGTACCCCGGTTGACCTCCACCGTTTTGAGGGAAGGGATGATGGTTTTCATCTTGCCGCAGATGCCGACATCACCCGACATCGCGATGACTGGCACCTGCACCCTGGCGGCGGTGTAGGCGTTGATCTGCCCTTCGCTCAAGGGCTCCCCGTTGAGGGAAATCCAGGATATTCCCAGGCTCATCGTGTGCGCAAGCGGCGTCTCACCGCTGCCGGCCGCGTCGTGATAGCCGGTGAACACAGCGGCATGGTAGGAATCGTCAATACCTGTCATCATGCACAAGGGGTCCTGCCCCCAGCCGCGCATCAATTGCACCTGCTTGGGCAGAAAGGACCAGTCAATGTTGCGCGCGCTGTCGTGGGCGTCCCGCACCAGCACAAAATCCATGCCGCCTTCCAGCGCGCCCTCGCAGGCGGCGCCGACCTCACGGCTCATGCGCTGGGCAAATTTATCATAATCCAGTTTGCCCTTGGTGACCTCATCCCAGGTGCCTGCCCCGCACGTACCCTCCATATCGGCGGAAATAAACAGCTTTTTCAAACAGATGCCCTCCTTTTGCGCCAAACAGCGTCCAATAAAATCAATTCATCCCACACCCTAACCTCAAGCGGATCGCCAGAGACCAGGGTCATTTGTACGCCATCCTGCCCCATTTCAAAACGAATCACCCGGCCGCGGTACTCAAACCGGAAGGCGTATGAAGTCCAGCCTTCTGGCAGGAAGGGTGAAAAGGACAAGCCTGCCTGTGTCCTCATCCCGGCAAAGCCCTGCGCGATCACCAGCCATGAGCCAGACATGCTGGTTACATGCAGGCCGTCTTCCGTGTCGTTGTTGATGTTGTCCAGATCCAGCCGCGCGGTGCGGTGATACAATTCCACCGCCTTGTCCTCATAGCCCAGCTCCACGGCCAAAATGGCGTGGACACAAGGTGAGAGCGAGGACTCATGCACGGTCATGGGTTCGTAGAAATCAAAGTTTCGTTTTTTGGTCTCCGCGTCATACAGGTGCCCCAGGAAGTACATCCCCTGCAGTACATCTGCCTGCTTGATGAAGCAGGAGCGCAGGATGCGGTCCCAGCTCCAATTTTGGTTCAGCGGCCGGTCCTTCTTTTTTAGCGCGGACGCCGGCATCAAATCCTTATCCAGGAAGGTGTCGTGCTGCACAAAGATGCCAAGGTCCTCATCCACCGGGTAATACATCCTGCGCGATATATCGCGCATCTGCTTGCGCTCGTTTTCATCAATCCCCAACTCTTGCTGCCTGCCCTCTGGCGCGGCATCAAAGGTCTCAAGGAAGAAGTCCAGGCACCAGGCAGCAATGCGGTTGGTGTACCAGTTGTTGTTGACATTGTTCTCATACTCATTGGGCCCGGTCACGCCATGCATCATAAAACTGTCGGTGCGCTTGTTGTAATGCACCCGCCCTGCCCAAAAGCGCGCGATGCCCAGCAGCACCTCCAGCCCTTCCTGGTACAGATAGCTGGTATCGCCGGTATACGTGGTGAAGTTGTAAATGGCATGCGCGATGGCGCCGTTTCGGTGCAGCTCCATAAAGGTGATTTCCCATTCGTTATGGCACTCAATGCCATTGAAGGTGACCATGGGGTACAGGGCACCGGGCAGGCCTTGCTGGGCCGCGTTGTGATAGGCGCCGGGCAATTGCTGATGGCGGTAATGCAGCAATTGCCTGGCGACTTGCTCCCCCGCTGTTGCCATATAAACCGGGAAGCAGTAAGCCTCCGTATCCCAATAGGTCGCGCCGCCGTATTTCTCCCCGGTGAAGCCCTTAGGGCCGATGTTGAGCCTGGCGTCATCCCCTGTATAGGTGCACAGCATGTGAAACAGATTAAAACGAATGCCCTGCTGAGCCGCGTCGTCGCCTTTAATGGTGACGTCCGCGCGCTCCCACTTGTGCGCCCAGGCGGCAATATGGCGCGCTTTGAGTGCCTCATAGCCAAGGTTTGACGCGTCCTTGGCCTTGTTGGCAGCGATGTTGATGAGCTCCTGCTCATCATAATCCCGGTCTGTCGCCACCGCAATGATCTTGTCAAGCGCAGCGCGCTCCCCCGCCTTGACATCCTTTGAAAATACGCGCTGCACAAAGGTTTCCTGGACTGCTTGCTCAACCTGTGCCATGTCCGCGCGCGCGACAAAAGCGCCTGCGACTGTAAAGCGCGGTGTGCCAAAGGGGTTTTCCTTGGTCTTGCTTAGCAAATAGCCACCTGGCACATTGTCCATCAATCCCGCGTCCAGCTGGTCCCAGAAGGTTTCCTCGTAGTTGCTGTCCTCGTTGTGCACGTCCCCATCCAAATAGGCCGCGATGCGGACCGTCGCGTCAAAGGATGGAATGACCTCATACCGCAGCGCGATGCAGGCGGAATCCGCCATTGACACAAAGCGCTCGGCAATGATGTCCACCTCACCTTTATAGGTTTTCACGCTCATTTTGCGCAGCAGGATGCCCGTTTGCATGTCCAGCTCACGGTAAAACCGCACGATATCCATCTTGGCCGCGTCTATGCGCATATCATCCACCCACACGTCCAGGCCGATCAACTTCATCGCGTTGATGACCTTGCCAAAGTAGTGCGGGTAGCCGTTCTTCCACCAGCCTACGCGGGTTTTATCGGGGAACCACACACCACCGATGTACATGCCCTGGTGGTGATCCCCGCTGTAATGCTCCTCAAAATTGCCGCGCAGGCCCATGGCGCCGTTGCCTTGTGACATCAGGCTTTCCGCGAAGCGCTGCTCCTCTTTTACAAACTGTGTCTGAATCACCTTCCATGGATGCACTTTGAAAACGGCATTCATCACGATACTCCTTATAACTCACGCCTGGAAAAGGCAAAAAGGGACGCCGCAACAAGGAAGCCAGACAGACCCAGCGCGATGAGCGCCATGTCCACGCCGCCGCTTCCAAAAGCCAGCCTGACCCCGTCAAAGAGAGACCAGATGGTAAGGTAGCGCAGGTAACTGGTCCAGCCTGGCAAACGGGACAGCAACAAACACAACAAAAACACGAAGGCAATGACCCGTGCAGAACGTTTCATCTGCAACTCATCCACCGATATCTGGGCGATGAAGAAACAAATGGCTGTAAACAAGACCACCACCGCGCCAAACCCCAACAGCATGCGCAGCAAAGCCAGGATATCAGCGCCTTTGAAGAAAATTAGTACCATGGCCATCTGCCCGATAAATACACTGATTAACAATAGGATCACACCCAGCAATTGCGCCCAGAAATGGGTGAGTAAAATGGCGAACCTGCGGTGGCGGGAGGCGATCAGCATGGCCATGCGCCCGTCATCCATGGGCCGGGACAGCAAGCTTCTTGTGGCAGCGATGCCATAAAAACTAAAGAACACAGGCAGGATAAACCCGTACAAATAACTGAGTGTGAAGGTGGGCAGGTTGCTCTCCCCAAGGAAACCAAAAAAGGTGAACAGCTCCGGCATTTCGCCGCGCACATATTGCAGACTGGCAAGCGGCGCGGGCGTGTACAAAAATACCGCGCCCGCGCTTAGGATAAGCGCGAAGAACATCCATACCAGCAGGCGTTTTACATTGAACTTTAGGAAAAATAAAGAAGCAATCATATCAGCTCATCCCCATAAAAGCGCAGGAAGCCCTCCTCCGCGTCCTCGCGCCCGCCGATTAAATCGACCACCTCATAGCGCGCCAGGGTGCGCAGCAGGGGCTGCGGGCTGGCGGGGATGGCAACCAGGGCGCGGGCGCCGATCAGCTCCACGCCGCTTTCCCACTCACTGGCAAAGGCTGCCGCCTCTGTCGGTGACTGGAAGGTGATGTGGTACACTTTCTGGCGCGTTAAGCTTAAGGATTCCACAGGCTGGGTGACCACCAAACGGCCCCGCCTGATGATGGCGACGTGGGTGCAGGTGCGGCGAACCTCCTCCAACACGTGGGAGGTCATCAAGATGGCGGCATCCCGGGCGCGGATTTCAGCCAGCACGTCAATCAGCGCATTTTTTGCCATGACAGACAAGCCGTTCATAGGTTCATCCAGCAAAAAGACATCCGCATCCATGGACAGTGCTGTCAAAAGCCCCAGCTTTTTGCGGTCCTCAATGGTCATTTTGTGGCATTGGCCGGTGAGGGCGACATCCATCTTCTCACTCAAATCGCGCGCTTTTTGCGGGTTGAACAAGCCATGATACTGCGCGAAAAATTTGAGGTATTCTTCCCCCGTCAGCCCTGGCTCCAGCGCTGGCGCGGCCGGCGCGTACACTGCCTTTTTGAAAATCTGATGCCGCCTGGACCAGCACTCCAGCCCAAAGATGCTGGCCCTGCCCTCATGCGCCGCCAGTTGCCCGGACAGCACACGCAGCAAAACGGACTTGCCAGCGCCAGCCGGGCCAAGCAGCCCAAGGGCTTCGCCGCCCTTTACGTGGATATTGACATCAAAGACACCGTCCCCATCAAACTCGCGGGTGACGTTTTCACATCGGATCAATCGGAACTCCTTTTTCTGCCTTTTGCTGTTCTTTCTTTTCGACATACTCCGCCGTCAAGTGGAAAAGAACCGCTGTCAAGGGGATGAAGAGCAGCATGCCGGGGATGCCCAGGATGCCGCCGCCAACCGTCACCGCCACCAGCACCCAGATGGAAGGAATATCGATCGCCGTTGACATGATGCGCGGATAGATGACAGAGCCAGCGATCTGCTGCACGATGAAGAAGGCCAGCAAAAACCACAGGGTCTGGCCGGGATCCTCCGTCAGCACCAGCAGCATGCCCAGAATGCCCGAAATAAAGGGGCCAAACACGGGGATAAAGGCCGCTACAAAGGTAATCAGGCCAATTAAGACGGGGTACGGGAAAGCGAAGAGCATCAGCACAAGGCCTGTCATAATGGAGGAGATAAACGCCTGCAGCAATTGGCCTGACAGGAAATTGGAGTAGGCTTTGGTCAGCATGTTCAGTATGCGCAGCACCTGTGTACTGATATTTGCCGGGAATACCGCGTTGATGAGGCGGGTTACCTGCTCCTTCACCTGCTCTTTGCTAAACAGCAGATAAATCGCGAACACCAGCCCTACCACCAGGTTAAGCAAATGCTGCGCTGCGGAAATGACCATCCCGGATGAGTAGCTCAGCCCGCCGATTAAGAACTGGTAGGCCTGTTGGAAGATGCTGCGCACCTCCCGCTCATCCGTCTCGATCAAGCCCAGGGATTCGCGGATGTTGGTGTTGCGCTCCACAAGCCAGACCTCCAGCTCCTTGAGCAGACCGGGAATGCCGCTGATTAAGCGGTTGACCGCCGCGACAATCTCTGGAATGATGACCACCATCAACAGGGAGATGATGACGGAGACAATCAAGACTGACAAGGTGAGCGTAATCGCGCGGCGCATCTTCCTGAGGGATTCGCTGCGGTCCATCAACACAAAAGCCTGATCCAATTTGCGCATGGGCAGGTTGATGATCAGCGCCATGAAGAGGCCGATGATGAAGGGTGAAATAATCGCGATGAACGCCTGCACCAGCGTGATGATCGCGTCCAGCCGGTACAAGCCAAATGCAAACAGCATCAGGCCAATGACAAGGGGAAGCCAGCGGTGTTTGTTTTGCAGCATGTTGCGAGCTCCCCCTTTCAAATTGATGTAGTTTGAAGTATATCAGCAGGGTTTGATGAACACAAGCGGTTTGCCGGTCTCTGTTTAAACTGGCTGAATGCAACTTAATTCTACCTTGTTTTTAACCATGCCAGCCATCTTGTCAACGCGGGAACGCGCTGAAAATCCAATGGGGTTGGTCCTGTCCAAGAATCACATAAAAATTTGTCAAACCGCTTGACAGGACATGGGGTTGGTGTATAATTGAATCAAGGTCAAAGATGGTCAGTCTTTGACCCGCAACATGGAGGTGAATTGGTATGAGCCAGATGAGATATACACAAAAAAGCATGGAAGCCATCCAGGCCGCGCAGCGTTTGGCGGGCGAATACGCCAACCAGACGCTGGAGCAGGCGCATTTGCTGGCTGCGCTGTTGGAAGACGAAACCAACCTGATTCCCCAGCTGCTATCCAAAATGGGCCAACAGCCGCAGGGAATCAAACAAAACGCGGTGGAAGAGGTGGAGCGCCTGCCCCGGGTGCATGGCACGGTCCGCGAAGAGGGCAAAACCTATGTCTCCCAGGAGATGGACCGCGCGCTGCGCGAAGCGAGCGACGCGGCAGACCAGATGCGGGATGAATATATTTCCGTTGAGCATCTGTTCATGGGCCTGCTGCGCGCGCCGGACACCGCGCTAAAAGCGCTGTTTAACCGGTTTCTGATCAAGGAAGATGCCTTCCTGAAAGCCCTGTCCGAGGTACGCGGCGCGACCCGTGTCACCACTGACACACCCGAGGACAGCTACGACGCCCTGAGCAAGTACGGAACCGACCTGACTTTGCTTGCCAAAAACCAAAAGCTGGACCCTGTCATCGGCCGGGATGGCGAGATCCGGGATGTCATCCGCATCTTAAGCCGAAAAACAAAAAACAACCCCGTCCTTATCGGTGAACCCGGCGTTGGTAAAACCGCCATTGCGGAAGGCCTTGCGCAGCGCATTGTCCAGGGGGACGTACCTGATAATTTGAAGAACCGCACCATCTTCTCCCTGGATATGGGAGCTTTGATCGCGGGCGCCAAGTTCCGCGGTGAGTTTGAGGAGCGTTTAAAGGCGGTGCTGGCTGAGGTCAAGCAGAGCGATGGGCAAATTTTGCTGTTCATTGATGAGCTGCACAACATCGTAGGCGCCGGCAAGGCGGACGGCGCGATGGACGCGGGCAACCTGCTCAAGCCTATGCTGGCCCGGGGCGAACTGTATTGCATCGGCGCCACTACGCTTGATGAGTACCGCCAGCACATTGAAAAGGACGCAGCGCTTGAGCGCCGTTTCCAACCCGTACTGGTGGAGGAACCCAATGTGGAGGACACCATTTCCATCCTGCGCGGCCTGCAAGAGCGCTATGAGGTATTCCACGGCGTCAAAATCCAGGACGGCGCGCTGATTGCAGCCACCACCCTGTCACACCGCTATATTTCCGATCGCTTCCTGCCGGACAAGGCCATCGACCTTGTGGATGAGGCCTGTGCCATGATCCGCACCGAGATGGATTCCATGCCCCAGGAGCTGGACGAAGTGCGCAGGAAGATTATGCAGCTGGAAATTGAGGAAGCAGCCCTGAAAAAGGAGACCGACCGCCTGTCCAAATCCAGGCTGTCAGATCTGCAGCAGGAGCTGTCAGAGCAGCGGGATACCTTTGCCCAGATGCGCGCCAAGTGGGAAAACGAAAAGGCGGAGATCGGCAAAACGCAAAAACTGCGCGAGGAAATCGAGCAGGTCAACGCCCGTATCGCCCAGGCGGAGCGCAGCTATGACCTGAACACCGCAGCCCAGTTAAAATACGGCGATTTACCCAAATTGCAGGCAGAGCTTGCCCAGCTGGAGGAGCAGGAAAGCGAACACACCAAGGCCATCTACCTGCGCGACAAGGTAACAGAGGATGAGATCGCGCGCATTGTGGGCAGGTGGACTGGCATCCCTGTGAGCAAACTGCTGGAAAGCGACCGCGAGAAACTGCTTACCTTGCCCGAAACGCTGCACAAGCGCGTGGTTGGGCAGGAGGAAGCCATCCGCTTGATTTCAGATGCCATCCTGCGCTCCCGCGCGGGCATCTCGGATGAGGCAAAACCCATTGGCTCCTTCCTCTTCCTGGGCCCCACAGGCGTTGGCAAGACGGAACTGGCAAAGGCGCTGGCAGAAAACCTGTTTGATGACGAAAAGATGTTGATCCGCATCGACATGAGCGAGTACATGGAAAAATTCTCCGTCTCCCGCTTAATCGGTGCACCGCCCGGATATGTCGGCTACGAGGAAGGCGGCCAGCTGACCGAAGCGGTCCGGCGCAAGCCTTACTCTGTTATCCTGTTTGATGAGTTGGAAAAGGCGCATCCGGATGTGTTCAATGTGCTGCTGCAAATCCTGGACGATGGCCGCGTGACGGACAGCCAGGGACGGACGGTGGATTTTAAGAACACCATTTTAATTATGACCAGCAACCTGGGCTCTTCCCTCATCCTTGAGAACATCACGGACGATGGCACACTGGATGACAGCGCGAAGGAGGGCGTGCGCTCCCTGCTGCGGGGTCACTTCCGACCGGAATTCCTCAACCGGATTGATGAGACGGTATTCTTTACCCCGCTCACCCGCGTGCAGATCCGCCAGATCATTCATTTGCAGATGGCGCGCTTGAAGGAGCGTTTGGCTGAAAAACAGCTGGATGTGGAATTGACTAATGCCGCGGAAGATCGCCTGATGGCGCTTGGCTATGACCCGGTTTACGGCGCCCGGCCCATGAAGCGGCTCATTCAAAGCCAGGTTGAAACAGCTATCGCGCGCACTGTGATTGAAGGCAAAGCCACAGCCGGCGACAAGCTGATTGTGGACGCCAGCGCGCAGGATGGCTTTGACATTCTGGTGGAAGAGAGAGCGCTGACCACCTAAAACGAACAAACCAAGAAACGAACCAGCAGGCGAACATGCCCGCTGGTTTTATTATATGCCAAAGAGTGAGACGAGCAGCGGCATGAATATAGTGGTCAGCACGCCCGCGACGCCGATGGCCAGTGAGCTCATCGCGCCTTCTTCCTCCCCCATCTCAAGCGCTCTGCGGGTACCCAATGCGTGCGCGGAGGTGCCCAGGCCGATGCCCTTGGCGACAGGGCTGGTAATTTTTAACAATTGATAGGCTTTGATCGCGACCATATACCCAAAGATGCCTGCGATGTTGACAAAGGTGACCGTCATGGAAGCGTCCCCGCCCTGCAGCTGTGACAGGTTCATCGAGATGGCGCTGGTCGCCCCCTTAGGCGCCATGGAGACGATGACCTCCCGGCTCAAGCCAAACAGCTGGCTGAGCAGAATGCCGCTTGAGATGGATACAATCACCCCGATGCTGATGCCAGCCAGGATAGGAACGGCGTTGGCTTTTGATTTATCAAACTGCTTGTACAAGGGAACAGCCAGCGCGACGATGGTGGGCCCCAAAAAGAATGAGAGGATGGATGCCCCGGCGCGGTAGTGCTCATACGGGATGCCTGTCAGCATCAAAAACGCGATGATGCTGACCATGGAAAACAGCATGGGATTGAGCAGGGAGGATTTCGCGCGCCTGAAAATATACTGGTAAAACAGCATGACCGCGATGGTAAGCGTGAACCCAAAAAGCGGGCTTGTAGTAATCAGCTCCAACTTCATGGGTGTTTGCCCTCCCCCGCCCTCTTTTTAAATCTGCTTGAAAGGAACTGGGCCACCAGGGACGAGGAGGCCATGGTCAACATGGTGGACAGTACCGCGATGACCAGCACCTGGTTCACAATGCCTTCAAACTTGTGAAAGCTGTTCATCAGGTTGACGCCATCGGGTAGAATAAACAGCAGCATAAACGCGATCAGCAGGCTGGCCGCCGGCTCCACAGTTTCCAGCTTGACGCGCTTTGTTAGCAGCAAAACCAGCAGGATTAACATGCCCAGCACAGACCCCGGCACCGGCAGCCCGCTTAACATAATTAAGATATTGCCGGCAAAATTGCACAGCAGGATGATTAGAAAGCCTTTTAAACGCTCCACTTGTTGTCCTTTCGACAAAAACTAATTAAACAGCACGCTCAGAAAATAGGCCAGCTGCCTGCGCCACCAGTCCCAATCGTGGTTGACATCATACCCCCAGATATCCACCCAGGCATTAATACCCTTCTCCGCCATCGCGGTTTCAAGCAGGCGCAGGGAGCGCTGCATCTCGTCCTCCCAGGCGCCCTGGCCGCAGCACAGGATGATCTTGCTGTCATTGTACTTCTTGATGAAGGGGTGGCCATGTGGCATGCCCTGGATGCTGTGCAGCGGGGAATTAAGGTAGACCAGCTCATCCATATAGCCATACAGCAGCCAGCGTGCGTCATAGGCGCCGGAAAGGGAAATGACCGTTCCAAACAGATCCGGGAAGCGCAGGAGGGTGTTGGCCGCGTGAAAGGCGCCCAGGCTGCAGCCGGTGGTGGCCAGCCTTCCCTGATAGCCGCTGTCCCGGTAGATAAACGGCACAAACTCCTGGGTGATGTGCTTCATCCATGCTTCCTGGCGCTCCATTCGCGCATGGGGCGGGCGATTGTAGTCCGACCAGGTTTGCTCATCCAGGCTGTCGATGCAGTACAGGCGCAGTTTGCCCGCGTCCATCAACGGCTGAAAGACGTCCACCATGCCAAAGCCGGCATAATCGTTGCATTTGCCGTTTTGGGAGGGGAACACCAAAAAGGGCAAGCCGGCATTCCCATACATCATCACGCCCAATTCCTGCCCCAGAATATGGCTGTAAAAGGCAGTGTACCGGCCGCTCATGCCAGTCTCTTGCAGGTGTAGTCGATAAAGGCGTCCACCTCATCCTGGTTGATGCATTTGGCCAGGTAGATGGTATTGCCCATGGCGCCGGAGAGCGCTTCGGGCATTCGGTCGGTATACATGATGCGGTGGCCCCAGTCGCGCAGCACCTCCTCATGGTCGTGCGCGTAGGCGCGTACGTCCTGACGGCCCACAAACACGCAGAAGAAGGTTCTGCGGTCCTCCTGCAGGAAGATGCGGTCATGCAGCACCATATCCGCCCACAGACGGAAGATGTCGACACTGCCGGCGTAGTTGATCATGTCCGGTGTAAAACCGCCGGAAGGCCGCATGTTAACCTCCAGCCCGACAATCTCCCCCGCCTTGCCTAGGCCTTCCTGGTCATGCGACAGGCGAAAATACTCAAAATGAACCAGCCTGCCCTTCACCCCAAAGGCAGCCACGGTGCGTCTGCCCGCGTCGCGGATGTCCTCTGCCACCTCCGGCACAATCATGTAGATGGACTCAATCTTCTCATTCACAATATCCATCACAGATACCTTGGTGATGTTACCGGTTTCATACAACGGCTGGCCCTGCTGGCCTACAAGCGCGTCATAGGAGCAGATTTCGCCGTGGACAAATTGCTCAATAATATAGGGCGTCAGCGGCAGCTTGGCAAAAAACTTGCGCAGGTCCTGCTCGTCACGCAGCCGGAAGGTATCATTGGCACCCACGCCAACATCCGGCTTGGCCACCAGCGGGTAGCCGTACTTGGCCGCGAAATCAAGCGCTTTGTCTATGTTCTCTGCCATGATATAGGCCGCAGTTTTGATGCCTGCCTTGTGGTATATCGCTTTCATGGCAGACTTTTTCTTATAGCTTTCCATGACCGCCAGCTGCGGCCCTGTCCGGACATTGAACATGGTGCGCAGCCAGGCATCCTGGGCAAGCCAATGCTCGTTGTTGGACTCTATCCAGTCAATGGCGCCATGCCGGTTGATAAACCAGCCAATCGCGCGCAAAATGGCGTTGCCGTCCTCCAGGCTATGCACCTGGTAGTAATCTGTCAGGGCATCGCGCAACTCGGGCAATAAATGCTCATAGGGCGTATCCGCGATGCCCAGCACGTTGATGCCATTTTCTTTGAGCGCCGCGCAAAAACGCCAGTAGTGCGACGGAAAATGCGGAGAAATAAAAACGAAGTTCATACCAGTCCTCACTAAGTCTAATCAGGAAAAGGATGCCTTTTCCTTTTGGTGAGAATATCACGCAAGGGTAGGAGCGTCAAACACCCGCAAACCAGGCCCGCTGCCAGAAATGTTTAAAACATGTACTGTTTGAAGGAACACAGGCCGGGATTTTCATTGTATCCCTTCGCGGTCTCGTGATATAATACGCGCAGTCACAAGGAGGGTCACATGCAAAAGGAGAAAGCGCGCATCTGGAATTTGCCCAATGCCCTGACCATGCTTCGTCTGCTACTGATTCCTGTCTTTATCATCCTGATGTGCCAGGACCACATGATGCCTGCCCTGGCTGTTTTTGTATTCGCCAGTTTTACCGATATCCTGGACGGCTGGATTGCCCGTAAATACAATCTGATTACCGACTTTGGCAAGCTGTTTGACCCCTTGGCGGACAAGCTGATGGTGATGTCGGTGATGACGCTGTTGGTCATCAAGGGCATTGTGCCGCTGGTTGCCATCATTATTTTAATCTCAAAGGAATTGCTGATGCTGATCGGCAGCTATCTGCTGATGCGCAAAAATGTCATCGTCTACTCCTTTGCGATTGGTAAAATCGCGCAGTTCATTACTGTCGCCGGGCTGATTCTGTGCTTTTTCCATAAGGAGTTTGCCGCCCTGGGCATACCTGTTCACCTGATAGTGCTGTGGATCGGCGTTGGCCTGGCGGTTGTATCCATGTTCTATTATGGCTTTACAAACGGCCCAAAACTGTTTATAACTCACAACAATACGACGGATGAGGATTTGGAGGGTTAAGATGCTTGAACACAATCTGCGCGAAGGTTTGACATTTGATGATGTGCTGCTGGTACCCCGCAAAAGCGCGGTGTTGCCCCGGGATGTGGACCTGTCTGTGCAGCTGTCCGAGAAGATCAAGCTTAACATTCCCCTGCTATCTGCTGCCATGGACACGGTAACCGATTCGCGCATGGGTATCGCGCTGGCGCGTGAAGGCGGCCTTGGCATTATCCACAAAAACATGACGATGGACGAGCAGGCCAGCCATGTGGACAAGGTCAAGCGCAGCGAGCACGGCGTCATCACCGATCCCTTCTTCCTCTCACCTGAGCACCTGGTGTCTGACGCCAAGGCGCTCATGGCCCGCTACCGCATCTCCGGCGTGCCCATCACCAACGAAAAGGGCGTGCTGGTTGGCATTTTGACCAACCGGGACCTGCGCTTTGAGGAGGATGACAGAAAACGGATCGCCGAGGTCATGACCAGCAGAAACCTGGTGACTGCCCCTGTCGGCACCACGCTGGACGAAGCCAAGAAGATCCTGGGCACGCACAAGATTGAAAAACTGCCGCTGGTGGATGATGCGTTCCATCTGCGTGGTCTGATTACCATCAAGGACATCGAGAAAAACATCAAGTACCCCCATTCCGCCAAGGACAGCAAAGGCCGCCTCCTCTGCGCCGCAGCGCTGGGCGTGAACAAAGAAACCATGGAGCGCGCCCGCGTGTTGGTGGAACAAAAGGTGGACGTGCTCTCCCTGGATACCGCTCACGGACACAGCGAAGGTGTCCTTCGGATGGTAGAGCAGCTGCGCGCAGCCTATCCGGAGATCACCCTCATCGCCGGCAATGTGGCAACCGCAGCCGCCACAAGGGACTTAATCTTGGCTGGCGCTGATATCATCAAGGTGGGCATTGGACCTGGCTCCATCTGCACCACGCGCGTAGTAGCCGGCACTGGTGTGCCCCAGATGACCGCAATTGCCGACTGCGCCCAGGAAGCGGACAAACACGGTGTGACCGTCATCGCGGATGGCGGCATCAAGTACACCGGTGACATCGCCAAGGCCATCGGTGCTGGCGCCAGCGCTGTCATGCTGGGCAGCCTGTTCGCCGGGACAGAGGAAAGCCCGGGTGCTACCGAAATTTACCAGGGCCGCTCATTTAAGGTGTATCGCGGCATGGGTTCACTGGGCGCGATGGCGCAGGCGCATGGCTCTGCTGACCGCTATTTCCAGGAGGATCAGAAGAAACTGGTGCCCGAAGGCGTGGAAGGGCGCGTCCCCTACAAGGGCACGCTGGCAGATACGGTCTACCAGATGGTGGGCGGGCTGCGCAGCGCCATGGGGTATTGCGGCACAGGTACCATCAAGGAATTGCGCGAGCATGCGGAGTTTGTGCGCATCACCGGCGCGGGTTTGACCGAGAGCCACCCGCACGATATTTTCATCACCAAGGAAGCGCCCAATTACTACCGCATGAACGACTGATCAAAAGTAGACAAAAATCCCGGAGCAAGCGCGCCCCGGGATTTTTTATGCTGTTTGCGGTTATTCGGCTGTAAAGGCAGCGACAATACCCAAATGGTCAATTACGTCTTTGGTCAACGGCGACAGCAAGCCCAGTTGTCTGGCTGCGGACCTGCCTGCCATCCCATGCCAGAGGCTGGCGGTTCTTGCTGCGTTGAACAAACCTTTCCCCGGTTCCTGAGCAATGAGGGTGGCAATCATCCCTGCCAAGGCGTCCCCGCTGCCGCCCTTGGCGAGGGCGGGCGAGCCCACCAGGTTGAAGGCTGTTTCATTTTCTGACTGGATGGTGCTGACATCGCCTTTCAGAAGAACGATACCGCCAAAGGTTTTCTGCAGCCGCTCCGCCGCGGATAGTGGGTTATCAATGACCTTTGCTGCCGAGGTGTTCAGTAACCGGGCTGCCTCCCCCGGATGCGGCGTCATCACAGCGTGTTCGCCCAGGCGCATCGGGTTTTTGGCCAGCAGATTCAGCGCGTCCGCGTCCCACACGCTGGGCAAATCCGGCGACCAGAGTTTTACTATGTTTTCCCAGATTGCGTCTGATTGCCCCAAGCCGCATCCCACCGCGAACACATCATACCGCGGTCTGCTTTTAACTGCCTCCTCAATTGGCACACACATGGCGTTGGGCACAAGTGACTGCAGAATCGGGATAATCTCCCGCTCACAGACAATGGTCACCAGACCCGCTCCCGAACGCAGGCAGGCCAGCGCTGCCTGAGCAGCCATACCCGCCGCACCGGCCATGCCCAGGGAGCCCATGTACATCAGGACGCGGCCATTGTCCCCCTTGTGCGCGTCTGGCGCGCGCTTGGGCAGATAATCTTTTAAATCTGTTTCCTCAAGCGAGGTAATCAAGCGGTCTTGGCCCAGTGATTCATACGCCTTCTTCGGCAAGCCAATGGGAACCACTCTTATTTTGCCAAGTTTTGTCTTATCCTTTGCCAGGCAGTGACCGGTCTTCAAATGCCCCAGCGCGATGGTGTGGGTTGCGTGAAAACAGCCTTGGCTCATTAGACCGCCCGAGCTGTCCAGGCCGCTGGGCACATCCACCGCAATGCGCGGTACATCCCACTCGTTCACCGTGTTGATGATCGATGCGGTTTCCTGAGGCAATTCACCATGAAAGCCTGTACCAAACAGGGCATCCACAACGGCGTCAACTTCTTGTGCATGCCTTGTAATAAAATCTATGAACGGTATTTCCAAGGTTTTGGCATAGGCATAGTTTGCTTGCGCGTCCTTGGTTTTCGGATCACCAAGCATCACAACCCGCGGTTTGCCGCCGGCAAGCAGGCACAGCCGGGCCATGGCCAAACCGTCGCCGCCGTTGTTGCCGGTACCGATCAGAAAAAGAATGGTCTTGCCATCAATACCGCCCAAAACGTCTTGTAAGGCCTGAAAGGCTTCCCGCGCCGCGTTTTCCATCACAAGCAGGCTGGGTACACCCAGACTGAAGGCATGCTCCTCCAGCATTTTCATCTGTTGCGGTGTCAAGATGGTTTGCATCTATTCCCCTTCCAAAACCGTAAACGCGATGGCCAGGCCGCCGTCGTGTGAGATGCTCAGGTGTGCCTGGGTGACACCCAAGCTGTCTGCCAGATCTTTAGCAGTACCCTTGAGGTGATAAGACGGCGCGCCCTTGTCATCATGCTGGATGACGATATCCTGCAGCCGCACGCCATCAAGGCCAGTGCCCAGCGCTTTTGCCAGCGCTTCCTTGGCCGCGAAATGCCCAGCCATGGAATCGGCTGCCAACTTGCCGCGGGACAGGATGTACGCCTGCTCGCCGGGGTCAAAGTATCGCGTTAAAAAAGACGAATCCGCAAGCAGGCTGGCCATCCGGCTCACCTGGCACAGATCCGTCCCGATGCCTTTGATCACTTGTTTGAATACAGCACTGCGTTGATCACCGCGCGGGCTGTGACTTCCTGGGCTGCAGCGCACAGCTTGACAAAATTGACTTCCCGCATCACGCGCTCCGTGGCCAGGGCAAACATGGTATCCCCATCCATCTGGGTGTGGCTGGGCCGAATCGCCCGCGCGAGGCCGCCATGCGCGACATCCGCCAGCCGCGTTGCCTGGTCCTTGGTCAGCTTGCAGTCCACCGCCACCACGCCGATGGTGGTGTTGGTGCCGGGCGCCGGGATGCGCACTTGCATGGGCATGGGCGAGCTGCCATACAGCAGGCCATCCGCCTTCACCGGGGTGCCGTCCTGCGTGCGCGCGCAGGCAATGCATTGCCCGCTGTCGGGGTGATAAACATCGCCAACGGCATTCACCGCGACAATCGCGCCGATGGTGATGCCTTCCTGCAGCATCATGGAGGCAGACCCGATACCGCCGCGGACAGGGATGGTATTTTGCACCAATTTGCCGATGGTGCAGCCGCAACCGGCTCCGTGCGGGCCTTGCTGAACACCCTTTGCTGCTGCCGTCACCGCCGCGCGGCCCATGGCCGCGTCCGGGGTCACATTGGCATCCCCCACGCCCAGGTCAAACAGGACCGCTGCCGGTACGATGGGGACACGCGCGATGCCCATATCAATGCCGATGCCGGACTGCGCCAAAAAGCGCATGACGCCATCCGCGGCAGCCAGACCGAAGGCGCTGCCGCCGCTTAATACAACAGCGTGCGCCTGCTCCACCAGGTTGCCGGGACGCAGGACATCTGTCTCCCGTGTGCCGGGCGCGGCGCCGCGCACGCTGACGCCGGCAATCGCGCCTTCACGCGGGCCTAATACAACAGTGACACCGGTGCGGGCGGATTCGTTCTCCATCTGCCCCACGCGGATGCCATGTACATTCGTAATATCGCCAGGATATGGCTGCATTAAACGCTCCTTTCCCTGGACGAGACCAGCGCATCAAGCCAATCCGCCAGCTCGTCCATGACTTCGTTTCGATTGGTTTCGTTGAAGATTTCATGCCGGCCGCCCTCGTATAGCACCATGCTGACATCGGTTAAACCGGCGTCCTTATATTGGTCGCGCACTGTCCTCACGCCCTCACCCATGCCGCCAACCGGGTCCATATCACCAGAAATGATATGAACGGGCAGGTCTTTGGGGAGGCGCTTCAAGCGGTTCACATCCGACAAGGCGACCAGGCCATTAAACAAATCCCTGAAGCCGCCAGCGGTGAAGACAAAGCCGCACAGCGGGTCGTCCGCATACTTCTGTACCTCTGCCTTATCCCGGCTAAGCCAGTCATAGACAAGGCCGTCCTTTTTCTTAAACGGCTTGTTGTTGGAGGAGAAGGCCAGGGTGTCCAGGAATTTGGACTTCTTTTTCTCCCGCCCCAGGGCGCATAGGATTTTGGCGGGCAGCAGGCCTGCTTTGGCAAGCTGTTTTGGATACCAGCCTGTGCCGCACAGCACCAGGGCATCCAGGCTGTCCGGATGGCGCAGGACAAATTCACGGGAAAGGAAACTGCCCATGCTGTGGCCCAATAAAATGTGCGGGATGGATGGGTATTGCGCTTGAAGCCAGCTCATCACCTGGTGAAGATCTTCCACCGCGTGCCCCCAGCCATCCTGCTCGGCGTACCAGCCCTTGATGGGTGCTTCTGCCCCATGCCCCAGGTGGTTATAGCCTGCCACCAGATATCCACGCGCGGTGAGGTGTTTGCCCAGCCGGTCGTAGCGATCGATATGCTCCGCCATGCCGTGGGAAATCAGGATGACTGCGAGGGGCGCGCCCATTGGCTCCCAGAGGCGAACCGCCCGCGGGTAAGGTGTTGTGCCTGGAAAAGGTACTTTCTTCATAGGCTGTCCTCAGGGCTGGTACAAGCCCAGTTTCTTGTACACCTTGCGCAATGTGCGAATGGCCATGGCCTGCGCGCGCTCTGCGTTGTGCTTGAGGATGGTGGACATATAGTCCTTGTCCTTCACAAGCTGATGAAAGCGTTCCTGGATGGGTTTTAAGGTTTCAATTGCGGCCTGGGCCACCTCTTCCTTGAGCTTGCCATAGCCTTGACCGGACAGGCGGTTGACGATGTCCTCGATGCGCTCGCCTGAAAGAGCGGAATGCATGGCCAGCAAGTTGGATACCCCCGGCTTGTTCTGCGGATCATAGCGGATTTCCATGTCGGAGTCCGTCACCGCGCGCTTGAACTTGCGCATCACCACATCCGGGCTGTCTGTGAGGGAGATGGAACTGTCCTCCACGTCGGACTTGGACATCTTGCGCTCTGGATCCGCCAGGCTCATGATACGGGCCGTCTGCTTGGGGATATAGGGCTCCGGCACCTTAAACAGCCCCGGGTGGATGGCGTTGAGCCGCTCCGCGATGTCGCGGGTGATCTCCAGATGCTGTTTCTGGTCCGCGCCCACCGGCACCAGATCGGTCTGATACAGCAGGATGTCCGCCGCCATCAAGACAGGGTAGGTAAATAAGCCCGCGTTGATGTTGTCCTTGTGCTGCAGGGACTTGTCCTTAAACTGGGTCATGCGGTTGAGTTCACCCATGTAGGTGAAGCAGTTGAGGATCCATGCCAACTCCGCGTGCTGGGGCACGTTGCTTTGGCAATAGATGATGCTGCGCTCGGGGTTCAAGCCGCAGGCAATATACAGGGCGGCCAACTCCAGGGACTTGCGGCGCAGGCCCGCCGGGTCCTGCCGGACGGTGAGCGCGTGCAGGTCAACGATGGAGAACAGGCAGTCATACTCATCCTCCAGGCGGATGAAGTTGGTGATGGCGCCGATGTAGTTGCCCAGGTGAATGTGGCCTGAGGGCTGGATGCCGGAAAACAAGACCGGCTTTCTGGTCGTCTGGCTCATTGGTGTTCCTTTCACTTAAGGGATATTGATTACAGGTTCATCTCTTCTTTCACAAGGCGGAAGGCTTCTACAGCCTTGTCCAAATCCTCATGGCTGTGGGCTGCGGAAATCTGGGTACGGATGCGCGCCTTGCCCATGGGCACAACGGGGTAGCTGAAAGCGATGACATAGACGCCGTGCGCCAGCATCCTGGTTGCCATCTCCTGCGCGACATGCGCGTCATACAGCATCACCGGCACGATGGGGTGCTCACCCGGCAGGAGGTCAAAGCCCAGCTTGCTCATCTTTTCGCGGAAGTATTCCGCATTTTCATGCACCTTGTCGCGCAGTTGCGTGGACGCCTCCAACAGGTCCAGGGCTTTGAGGGTAGCCGTGCAGATGGCCGGAGCCACTGAGTTGGAGAACAAATAGGGCCTGGAGCGCTGACGCAGCAGGTCCACAATGGGTTGGCGCGCGGCAGTGAACCCACCGGATGCCCCGCCCAGGGCTTTGCCAAAGGTGCTGGTGATGATGTCCACCCTGCCCATCACGCCGCAGGCCTCATGCGTGCCGCGGCCGGTCTGGCCGATAAAACCAGTGGCATGGCTGTCATCCACCATGACCAGGGCATCGTATTTGTCTGCCAAATCGCAGATCTCCTGCAGCTTGGCCAGATAGCCGTCCATGGAAAACACGCCGTCGGTCACGATCAGGCGCATGCGGCTGGACTGAGCGTCCTTCAAGTGCTGCTCCAGCTCCGCCATATCGCTGTTCTTGTAGCGGTAGCGCTGTGCCTTGCACAGGCGGACGCCGTCGATGATGGAGGCGTGGTTCAACTCATCCGAAATCACCGCGTCCTCGGCTGTGAGCAAGGTCTCAAACAAGCCGCCGTTGGCGTCAAAGCAGGAGGAATACAGGATGACATCATCCATCTGCAGGAAATTGGCCAGGCGCTGCTCCAACTGTTTGTGGATGAGCTGTGTGCCGCAGATAAAGCGCACACTGGACAGGCCAAATCCCCAGGAATCATACGCGTTGCGCGCCGCCTGAATCACCCGGTAGTCATTGGACAGGCCCAGGTAGTTGTTGGCACAGAGGTTCAATACACCCTGGCTTTGGGTGGTGTTGATGCGGCTCATCTGCGGGGTGGTGATAACGCGCTCCTCCCGCCAGGTGCCGGCCTTACGGATGTCCTCCAGCTGCTCCTTGAAGATGTCTAAGGCTTTTTTTGTGTTGCTCATATCCGTATCCCTTCTATGTTGTTCATCTTACGCGTGCTTATTTACTCCACTCAAGGATGATCTTTCCGCTTTCTCCAGTGTTCATGATGTCAAAGGCTTCCTCAAACTGGGTGTAGTGGAAACGATGGGTGATCAGCGGCTTTAGGTCAAGCCCGGCTTGCACCATAGCCGCCATCTTGTACCAGGTCTCATACATTTTGCGGCCATAGATGCCCTGCATGTTCAGGCCCTTGAAAATGAAGGTGTCCAGGTCAATCTGCGGGTGTTTCCCAAACAGGCCCAACAGGGCAACCTGGCCGCCGTTGCGCATCACACCCAGCATTTGCTTGAGCGCGACTTCGGCGCCGGACATCTCAAGCCCCACATCAAAGCCTTCAACCATATGAAGTTCCTTCATCACATCATTCAGGTCTTCCTTGGTGACATTGACGGTGCGGGTGGCGCCCAGCTTCTTCGCCAGATCAAGGCGGTAATCTTTGAGGTCGGTGATGACCACATGCCGCGCGCCGTTTTGGCGGCAGATAGCGGCGGCCATTACGCCAATGGGGCCAGCGCCTGTGATGAGCACATCCTCCCCCACCACGTCATACATCAGCGCGGTATGGGTCGCATTGCCAAAGGCGTCAAAGAAGGAAACGACTTCCTCGTCCAAATCTTCGCTGATGGGAATGCAGTTGGAGGCCGGGATGCACAGGTACTCCGCGAACGCGCCGTTGCGGTTGACCCCGACGCCTTCGGTATATTTGCACCACTGCCCGCGGCCCGCACGGCAGTTGCGGCATTGGCCGCAGACCAGGTGCCCTTCGCCGGACACGGTTTGTCCGATTTCAAAATGCTTGACCGCGCTGCCGATCTCGGCAATTTCACCCACATACTCGTGCCCAATCACAATGGGCGGGTTGATGTGCGCCTGGCTCCAGGCGTCCCAGTTGTAGATGTGCAGGTCGGTCCCGCAGATTGCCGTTTTGTGGATCTTGATCAGCACCTCATCCGGTCCGGACACGGGGCGTTCCACCTTTTTGAGCACCAAGCCTGGCTGCGCAGCCTGTTTTACCAAAGCGTCCATCAACATGAAGATACAATCCTCCTTTAATACTTAAGTGCCGGTCACACCGGGCACATATGAACTACTCAGGCTCCCGCCGGATGGCGCCTTGCCATCACCCCATGGAATGGCTGTACACGACAAAGGAATTGTCCAGGAAGGTCATGTACAGGCTGAACTCATGCTCCTTGAGGTAGGGAAAGGTAACTTCCAGCACCAGGCAGGTATCCTCCCCGTTTTGTGGATCAAAATACGCAATGCGGAAGGAAGAATTAAAGCGATACAGGAGGCGGTTGTTCTCAATAAAACCACCCCAGGTGCCCTCCTGCTCCGCGTTTTCCTTGCGGGATTCTTCCAGCAGGTCTTCCAATGTCCCTTTGTATTCCCTCACCCGCAGGGTGACGGATTCATCCGCGTTTGTGAACAGCAACAGTTCGTCCGCAGCCGCTTCGCGCTGGGTTAAGAAATCTGGATACTGAAACTCAAATCGATTTTTATCTACGTATTGCACCATCTTGGCTTCCGTATAGCGCTCCGGCACGGCGAAACTGGCCAAGGTGAAACCTGTTAATGAATCGGCGTCAGGCTTCAAGCGCATCCCCATGTGGCCCAGCCAGGTCAGACTGTCCTCCGGCGCGTCCACAGCGAGCGCCTCAATGCCGCTTAGGCGGTAGATGTCCGCGCGCAGCAGCAGCTCCTCCTCATCCAGGGCAAACTCATAGATATGCGCGCCGATGAAGTCGCCGGGGTTGCTTACATCAAAGGTGAGCGTTCCATCTGCCAGCTGCAGGCCTGGGTATTCCGCCTGGTTGATAACAGGTAAATCCTTATGATAAAAAAGGCGTTTGAGGGTGCTCTTGGCTTCATCCAGCCCCATCCTGGCCATCCCTTCCTGGTTTTCGATCACAACCAGGTGGTTTTTGACCGCTTCATACAAAAGACCCTGTACAAGGACAGGTTCCGGCGTGGTTTCGTTGCGGAACATGCGGATATCCTGCTTGATGGCAACCGCTGCCGCCGCGTTACACAAGGGTTGGATCTGCGCGACCAGGTCCGGGTTTTCTAAAACATTTGTGCCAACGTCACGGGTCGGCGCGGCAAACGCGACATTCGTGAACAATAAACATAAAACAACTGTCAGTGTCAATAATTTTTTCATGCTTTTTCTCCTGTGGTGCCAGCGCCCTTTTTCATCAGGTAGCGCGCGGCGGCCAGCACGGCAACATTGCCGTCCCCCGCCGCTTTGGCCGCCTGCAGCGGCGCGCCGGCGATATCCCCCGCGGCGTAGACGCCCGGGATGCTGGTCATCAAGTCCTCATCCAGCACGATTTTGTTATCCTGTACCTCAACCTCCGGAATCAGCTGCGTCATGGCGACCGCGGGGCGCAATACAAAGGCGCCATCTGCTGATATTTCTCCCTGATCGGTTGTGAGAATGATGTGTTCACCCTCTGCCCGCAGTGATAGGGGCTTGCCGGGCACCTGCGTGATGTTGGTTTCAGGCAATTCATTGGTGTCGTGCGGGCGCTCCTTCACATACAGCACTTTTGCCAGCGTGGACAGGTAGATGGCTTCCTCAATCGCCTCGTAATCTGACGCGATGACCAGCACTGTGCCGTCCTTGTAAAACATGCCGTCACAGGTAGCGCAGTAGCTTACGCCCTGGCCGACCAGCTCCTCCTCGCCCTCAATCATGCGTACACGCGCGGTACCCATGGCCAGGATGATGGCTTTGCCCATAAACAGGTCGTTGCCAGCCAGGACAGAAAACGCGTCGCCCAGGGGCATCACCCTGCGCACGAGGGCGCGGGTAAACTGCGCCCCCATGCTGATGGCATGGTCACGCAGACGCTGCAATAAATCCGGCCCCGATATGTGCGGGAAGCCAGGGTAGTTGTCAATCAATTTGGTTTTGCCAAGCGCGCCGTCCCCGGCGTACAAAACCAGGGTGTTCAGGTTGCGCTGGCGCGCGGTAATCGCAGCGGAACAGCCTGCCACGCCGCCGCCGATGATGATCAGATCATATTCATTCAAGGATGCTTACCTCCACCCACTCAATGCGGCGGCCCTGCACGCTTTCCACCTGGAAGCGCACGCCGTCGCTCTCAATCACCGGCTGGCTGCCGTCCTCTGGAATGCTGGACATCTGGCTTAGGATAAGCCCGCCGATGGTGTCATACTCTTCGTTGATTGGTAGATTCAGGCCGCTTTTTTCGTTGAAGGTTTCAACATCCAGCGTGCCTGCCACCCGCCAGCGGCCTTCTGACAACTGCTCAAACTCCTGCTGATCCTGCGGGTCATACTCATCGTAGATGTTGCCCACGATTTCCTCGAGCAAGTCCTCCATGGTAATCAGGCCGCTGGTGCCGCCGTATTCATCCACAACAATGGCCATGTGGAACTTGTTGCGCTGCATGTCACGGAACAATAAATCTGTCCGGACGGTTTCGGGCACAAAGCGCGCGGGCCGGATAATCTCCCGCAGGGGCAGGGGGTGCTCCTTTTGCAGGTTAAGCAAAAACTCTCGCGTTGAGACCGTGCCGATGATGTGGTCCAGGTCTTCCTCATACACCGGGAAACGGGACAGGCCGGTTTTGTCGATCAGCTCGATGATCTCTTCTTTGCTGTCCTCTACCCAAATGGTGTACATGTCGGTGCGGTGCGTCATGCACTCGGCGGCGGACATGTTGTTAAACTCAAAGACGTTTTTGATCATCTCGCGCTCAGCCTGCTCAATCGCGCCTTTTTCCTCGCCCACGTCCACCAGCATGCGGATCTCGTCCTCGGTGATTTCGGGCGTGGGTAGCATGATGTCCACCTTGAACAGCTTTAGGATGAGCAGGGACAGCTTGTCCAACGCGATGCTCATGGGCTTAAAGAAGCGGTTGATACGCATCGCCGGGCCAAACAGAAACCGGGCGGTTGTGCGCGGCTTGTGCAGCGCGAAACGCCGGGGCAGCACTACCGCCAGCAGCTGGAAGACAAAGGTCATCACAATGAGCAAAAGCAGGCTGATGAGCGCTGTTAAAATACCTGGATGCAAAAAGGTCCATCCCCAGGCGGTCATCGCGTGCGACGACAGCGGCAGGGCGTAGGACCATACGGTGATGCTGGCCACCAGCATCACAAGCAGCAGCATGCACACCCGGATACCCGAGGGCATCAGCACCAGGCTGGCTGCCCTGGCCTCCAGGGAATCGGCCTGCTCATCACTCGCGTCCAGCGCGTGCCGGTAGCTATAACTGAGGTGCTGGGCAGCCGCCTCCGCAGCGCACAGCAAGGCATACAACAGGATAAAAACCAGTTGGAGAATCACCATCAAGCCGGAAGGCTCAGAATCCATAAGGCATAAACTCCCCTTTCTGCACAGATTATAGCATATAACCACCTTTTTTGTAACCTGTTTCAAGCAGCCCTTATTCTGCACGCCTTGATGGAAAAACTTGTCGCGTATAGCCCCGCTGTGATACGATAGAACCCGTATTCTAATGTGCGCTTCACGGTTTATTCACAGCCGTCTGGCATACTGAAAATACATGCTTGAAAGGGTGGGGTTTGTCATGTTTGGGTATGTGGTCGCCAATGTGGACGCCTTGTCTGTTTTTGACAAGGACCGCTACCGCGCGGTGTATTGCGGGCTGTGCAAGGCCCTGGGTCAGGAGCATGGCCGGCTGGGACGGCTTACGCTCACCTATGACATGACCTTTTTAATCCTGCTGCTTTCCTCACTTGATCAAACCGAGTTCGCAGAAGTATCCTCCTTCCGCTGCATGCTGCATCCGCTTCAAAAGCGTGAGGCCTTCATCAACAAGCACACCCGTTACGCCGCGGATATGAATTTGATGCTGGCCTATCACCAGCGCATGGACGACTGGGCGGACGACCGCAAAGCCAGCGCCTTCTTCCAGGCCAAAGCCTTGGGCGGTAAAATTGACGCGCTGAAGAAAAAACACCCCGCGCAGACAAAGGCGATTGTGGATGGCCTTTTAGAATTATCCAAAATGGAATCAGACGGCGAAACCACACCCGATTTACCGGCCGCCGCTTTTGGCAGCATTCTGGGCGCGGTATTTGTGCCGGATGGGCACGAAAACGCGGCTGCCCTGTATGACTTTGGCGACAAGCTGGGCCGGTTTGTCTACCTGATGGACGCGGCGGTGGATTTGAAGAAAGACTTGAAAAAGATGAAGTACAACCCGCTGATCATGGTTCCCAGCGAGCGGCATCTGGAGTTGCTGCAAATGCTGATGGCGGACTGTGTCAGCGCGTATGAGACCTTGCCGATCAAAAAGGACAAAAAACTGATGGACAACATCCTCTATTCCGGCGTCTGGTCCCGCTTCCCAACCCGCCCCGTGGATGAGGAGGAGACAGCATGAGAGACCCGTATGAGGTGCTGGGCGTCTCCCGCGACGCGAGTGAGCAGGAGATCACCGCGGCCTACCGCAAACTGGCAAAGAAGTATCACCCGGACTTGAACCCGGGTGACGCGAGCGCGCAGAAGAAAATGGCGGAAGTCAATGTCGCCTATGAGGAGATCAAGTCCGGTCGCGCCCGCTATCAGGATTATTCCAGGCCGCAAGCAGGGCCGCAGCAGCGCCCCTACGGCGGCTATGGGCAGTATGGCGGCTTTGACCCCTTTGAGGCCTTCCGCAACAGCTGGCAGCAAGCGCAGCAGCAACAGCAACGCAGCAGTTTTGACGGCTTTGACCCTGTCAGGCGCTACATGAACGCGATGCGCTACAACGAGGCGCTCTACGCCCTGAGCCAGATGAAGGACAGAACGGCCGAATGGTATTATTTAAGCGCGGTCGCCAACTTCAATCTGGGCAACAGGGTCACCGCGCTCAACCATATTGATGAGGCGGTGCGCATGGCGCCGGACAATTACAACTATGTGCAAACCCGCATGCAAATCCAGGGCAATGCCCAGCAATACACCCAGCGCAGCCAGATGTTTGGCATGCCGGACATCACCAGCCTCAACACCCTGTGCATGGGCCTGTGCTTGGCCCGGCTGTGCTGCAGGTGCTTTTAAATAAGGAAGGACAATCGATGAACTTGAACAACTTAAAATACCGCCTGGCCAACATGATGCGCGGCCGCTACGGCCCTGATGCCTTGTACCGTTTTTTGATGGGCATGATGATTTTCTTCCTGGTACTGAACATCTTCTTCCCTTCGATGGTATTTTATCTGTTTACGCTCATGTCAGGCGTGTTTGCCATGTACCGCATGATGTCTAAAAAGCACGCCCAGCGCGCGAAGGAAAACGAAACCTATCTGACGCTGCGCAGCAAAATCCAGCAAAGCGCTATGCAGTTTGTCAATCGCTTCCGGGACCGCAAGACCCACCGCTATGTCAACTGCCCTGCCTGCCGCCAGAGCCTGCGCCTGAAGCGCAAGCCCGGCTTGAACCACATCAAATGCCCGATGTGCTCCAACGAGTTCGACATCCACATCCGCTGATTCACATATAACACAAGCCAATTTGAACTGATACCAAGGTACCGGCAAGTCCGGTGCCTTTTTCATTTTCAACAACGAAAACGCTTGCAAAACAGCTTAAAAAGGTGTACGATTTTAGCGTCTTTCTTTTTAATGTTCGTGTTTTGGAGGGTGTATGCGGGCACTGCGGCAGGCCATCAAGGAATCCGGAATCGGCATTGGCACTGACATCGTCAAAGTCAGCAGCTTCCTTAACCACGGCTTGGATACCGGATTGCTCTTTGAGATGGGCGAAGCAGTCGCGCGGCATTTTGAAGCGGACCACCCGGAATTGGTGATGACCGTTGAGGCATCCGGCATCGCGCTGGCGCTCACCACTGCCCACGCGCTGGGCAACCTGCCCGTTGTCTTCTGTAAAAAGACGCCCGCCAAAAACCTGGACGACGCGTCCTATACCACCAGCTGCACATCCTTCACCCGCGGCACAAACTACATGATGCGCTGTGAGAAAAACCTGATCAAACCAAACACCCGTGTGCTGATTGTGGATGACTTTTTAGCCAACGGCGCGGCCATCCGCGGTATGCTGGATATTATCAGCCAGGCACAGGCCATCCCGGTGGGTGCCGCTGTAGCGATTGAAAAAGGCTTTCAGCCAGGTGGGCAGCAATTGCGCCATGAAGGCATCAAATTACTCAGTTTGTCCATCGTCCAGGAAATCAGGGATGGCGTTATCCACCTGAAGGACGATTGATCAATAAACAATAGGAGGGCCCCATGAACATCTTCAAAAAACCCCTGTTCTCCAAACTGATCCCCTTTGTGATGGCACTCACCCTTTTGATGGCCGGCCTGATCACAGTCAGCGCCGAAAGCGCCTTCCCGGCGGTTCCCGCCAGCGACATCAAGGTTGGTATGGTCCTGATTGGACCGCAGGACGACGGATTTTCCGGCGCGCATTACAATGGCCTGGAAGGCATGAAGGAAGCCCTGGGTTTGCGGGATGATCAGGTCCTGTACAAATTCAACGTGCCGGAGAACGCCGAGTGCGACGCCGCCCTGCGCGAATTGGTGGAAGCGGGCTGCAACATCATCTTCGGCAACTCCTGGGGCTTTATGAACTTCATGGAAGAGCTTGCGGAAGAATATCCCGAGGTTATCTTCTCCCACTGCTCCGGCTACAAGAACAACGGCGTCAACTTCAACAACTATTTTGGCCGCATCTACCAAGCCCGCTACCTGGCTGGCATCGCCGCCGGGCTGAAGACAAAGACCAACAAGATCGGCTTTGTGGCCGCCTGGGCAGACAACGCGGAAGTCAACGGCGGCATCAATGCCTTCGCCTTGGGCGTGCAGTCCGTCAACCCGGACGCCGTGGTGTATGTGAAGTACATCTCCTCCTGGTATGAGCCGACCCTGGAAAAGCAGACCGCGGTTGCCCTGCTGGCGCTTGACTGCGACGTGATTGCCCAGCACGTGGATACAGCCATGCCCCAGGTCGCGGCGGAAGAAGCCGGCAAGTTTGGCGTGGGTTACAACACCGACATGACCCCCGCTGCCCCGAAGGCCCATCTGACCGCGCCCATCTGGCACTGGAGCAGTGTGTACATCGCGCAGGTGCAGGATGTGATCAACGGCACTTGGGTGCCCAACAACTACTTCCTGGGCTTGAAGGAAGGCATGGTAGACCTGTCTCCCTTGAGCGAAAACGTTGCGGAAGGCACGGAGGAGAAAATCGAAGCAGCCCGCGAGCGCATCATGTCCGGCGAGTGGGATGTCTTCACCGGCCCGATTTACAGCAACACGGGTGAACTGGTCCTGGAAGAGGGCAAGGTGCTTGAAGACGCCGACATCACCGGCGGCCTCATGACCAACCTGCTCATCAAGGGCGTGGAAGCCAAATAAACTTTCATAAAATCAAGGCGGGGCTGATGAATGCGAAAACAGCCCCGCCTTCTCTTTATTTCAGGGTTGAAATATGCTATAAACAGAGGTAATTAAACCATGAAGGAGCCCGCATGCCAGAGACACCTGCCATAGAGTTGATACGCCTGACCAAATGCTTTGACAAGGTCACGGCCTGCGACTGCATTGACATGGATGTCCGCCGGGGTGAGGTGCTGGCGCTGCTGGGCGAGAACGGCTCCGGCAAAACCACGCTGACCAATATGCTCTCTGGCATTTACCAGCCAGACGCAGGGCAAATCATCCTTGACGGGAAGCCGGTCACCATCCGTTCCCCCCGGGATGCCATCCGCCTGGGCATCGGCATGATTCACCAGCATTTCAAACTGGTGGAGGTATTGACCGCGCGGGAGAACATCCTGCTGGGCCAGGCGGGGCTGATCAAGACAAGCCCGGAGGAAGCTGTCAGTACCTTTGGCTTCCAGGTGGATCTGGACAAAAAGATCTATGACATGTCCGTCAGCGAAAAGCAGGCAGTGGAGATTTTGAAGGTCCTTTGCCGGGGCGCAGACAAGCTGATTTTGGACGAACCGACCGCTGTGTTGACCCCCCAGGAAATCCGCGCCCTGTTTGACGCCCTGGACCGCATGCGCAAGGAAGGCAAGGCCATTATCATCATCACCCATAAGCTGGAAGAGGTGATGGCGGTGTCTGACCGCGTCACTGTGCTGCGCAAGGGCGTAAATGTGGGCACGGTTGAAACCAGGGAAACCAACCGCTTTTTGCTGACAGAGATGATGGTGGGCAAGCCCATCTCCCTGGATGTGGAGCATGTGGACATGCCGCCGGGCAGGACGCTGCTGCGGGTCAAGAACCTGTCCGCGACGGATGAAGGCGGGCGGCAGTTGATTCAGGACATCAACTTTGATTTAAAAGCGGGTGAAATCCTGGGTGTTGCCGGTGTCGCGGGCTCTGGCCAAAAAGCTTTGTGTGAGTTGATTGCCGGCATTGAAAAACCGGACTCTGGCACCATCCATATTGGTGAGACGCGCATTGACGGCATGAGCCCGGGTGAGATCATCAAGCAGGGCATCTCCATGGCCTTTATTCCGGAGGACCGCCTGGGCATGGGCTTGGTGGGCGGGATGGACATGCCTGACAACCTGCTGCTGAAAACCTATAACGACCAGAGGGGCTTCTTTTTAAACCGCAAGGAGGCGCGAAAGGAAGCCGCCGACATGGTGGAGCGGCTGCGCATTGTGACACCTGGGCTGCATGTAAACATCCAAAAGCTGTCCGGCGGCAACGTGCAGAAGATCCTGTTGGGGCGGGAGATCAACCTTAACCCGCGTGTGCTGATTACTGCCTACCCGGTACGGGGGCTTGATATCGGCGCCTCGATGACGATCTATGACATGCTGAATGAGCAAAAGCGCAAGGGCGTGGGCATCCTGTTTGTGGGCGAGGATTTGGATGTGATGCTGGGCCTGTGTGACCGCATCATGGTGTTGTGCGCAGGCCGCGTGAGCGCGATTGTAGAAAGCCAGTTTGCCACCAAGGCGCTGCTGGGCATGAAAATGGCCGGCCTGGTAACGGACAAGGAGGATGAATATGCCTAAGCCCTGGGTGATGCCGCATATCGTCCAGCGGGGCGAGGTCAAGCCCGTGGTTGCCTGGAGCTACCGCGCGCTGGCGGTTGTGTTCGCCCTGGCGATGGGCGGCGCCTTTTTGGCTGCGCTTGGCTATAACCCCTTCCAGGTATACAGCACCATGCTGCGCGGCGCGCTGGGCACGCCGGGGATGCAAAAGGAAACCCTGAAGCTGACCATTCCCCTGGCCCTTACCAGTTTGGGTGTGCTGCTGGCCTTCAAAATGAAGTTTTGGAACATCGGCGCGGAAGGACAGATCGCGGCCGGCGCGATCGCCGCCAGCTATTTCGCCTATTTCCAGGCGCATCTGCCCCCTGCCCTGCTGCTGCCCCTCATGGCCGTCGCTGCCATTGTATTTGGCGGCCTGTGGGGCTTGATTCCGGCCTGGTTTAAGACCAAGTTTGGCACCAACGAAACGCTGTTTACCCTGATGCTCAACTACATCATGTTTTATTTCATCACCTATTTGCGCGAAGGCCCCTGGCGCGATCCGGGCGGCGGTTTCGCGGCCATGCCGCGTTTCCCCAAACAAGCCCGCCTGCCGGAGGTACCCTTCCCCTTTGTGGGCAACCTGCATGTAGGCTGGATTGTGCTGCTTGTGATGGTGGTGCTGGTCTTCATTTATCTGCGCTACACCAAGCACGGGTATGAGCTGACTGTCGTGGGCGAAAACGTGCGCACCGCGCGTTATGCCGGCATGCCGGTGAAGAAGATCATCCTGCGCACGATGTTCCTGTCCGCGGGGCTGTGCGGCTTGGCCGGCATGCTGCAGGTGGCGGGCCCCGACCGCCAATTGACAGACGCGGTGGCGGGCGGGCGCGGGTTTACCGCGGTCAGCGTGGTCTGGCTGGCGCGCTTGTCGCCTGCCGGCTGCCTGGGCGTCTCCTTCCTGTTTGCCGCGATGCAAAAGGGCTGCAGCATGATGCAAACGGAGTACCGCATCCCCGCCTCCATGTCCGACATCTTGCAGGGCATCATCCTCTTTAGTGTGCTGGGCGCGGAGTTCTTTTTGCAGTACCGGCTTACCTCCCGCAAGGAGGTGGTGGTATGAGCGGCTTTATGGAGCAGGCAATCGCCTTTTTGTACGCCGCCATCTTAGCCAGCGTGCCCCTGCTGTATGGCACCCTGGGCGAGATTTTAACGCAGAAGGCCGGCAACCTGAACCTGGGTGTGGAAGGCATGATGTACCTGGGCGCCATCGCGGGCTTTTTAGCCGGCTTTTATACCGATTCGTTTATTTTGACCATCCTCTTTGGCATGCTGGCCGGCGCGCTGGGCGCTGGTATTTACGCTTTTTTAACTGTCAGCTTGAAGGCCAACCAGAATGTGACCGGCCTGACGCTGACCATCTTTGGTACCGGGGTCGCGAACTTCCTGGGCGAAAAAACCAAGCTGGGCGTACCGGTGGACACCATGTTCATGTCTGCGCGGCTCAAGTCCCTCATGTCACCCCTGCACCTGGGCGCGCTGAGTGATGTGCCCGTCATCGGCACCCTGCTGTTTCGCCACAGCATCTTAACCTATCTGGCGGTGCTGATTGGCATCGTGATGTCCATCTATTTAAAGCGCAGCCGCATGGGCTTAAACCTGCGCGCGGTGGGCGAAAACCCTGCCGCGGCGGATGCTATGGGTATCCCGGTGAATGCCTATAAATACGCGCATGTTTTGGTGGGCGGCGCCCTGTGCGGCCTGGGCGGTGTGTATGTAAGCATGGTGACCGCCCTGGGCAACTGGCAGCCCAACATCATCTCCGGCCAGGGGTGGATTGCCATCGCGCTGGTCATCTTCGCCTCCTGGAAGCCTTTGCGCGCCATTTTGGGCAGCCTGGCCTTTGGCGCGCTGTCTGTCCTGCGCCTGTATGTGCCCAAGGAAGTCGCGGATATCCCGGGCGCCCTCTTCTCCATGCTGCCCTTTGTGGTCACTTGCATGGTGCTGGTATTATCCTCCATTCGCATGAAGCGGGAAAACCAGCAGCCCGCCTCCTGCGGGATCAACTACTTCCGGGAGGAACGCTGATGGATGACTACCAGGCTTTATGCGCGCGCATAGCTGATTTGCAGAAGGCCAAAACGCCGCTTGTGGTGGCCATTGACGGCCCCTGCGGCGGTGGCAAGACCACCCTGGCATTTAAACTGCACAAAGCGTTTCCTGACAGCGTGATCATCCACGCTGATGATTTCTTCCTGCGGCCGCATCAACGAACAGAAGAACGCCTAAAAGAACCCGGCGGCAATATGGACCGGGAGCGCCTGCAGGAAGAAGTGCTACAGAAGGTGCCGCTTGGAGAACCCTTCACCTATTCCAGCTATGACTGCCAACAAGATGTGATGGTGCCGGTGCGATACGAACCGCGCAGCCTGGTGATTGTGGAAGGCTCCTACAGCCATCATCCGGACCTTAAACCTTCCTATGACCTGCTGGTGTTTGTGGATGTGGATGCCGACACACAGCTGGACAGGCTGAAGATGCGGGTGCCGGGCAAGATGCTGCCCAATTTCATCAACCAATGGATCCCGCTTGAACACAGGTATTTTGACGCGTTTCATATCAAAGCGAACAGCGATTTTGTTTTAACATAATAATTGCATCATCCCCCAACAGAAAGGAGAGCGCCATGAAAACCAAAGCCTGTGTCCTGTTGCTGTCCCTCATCCTTTTGCTGTCGCCCCTTTTGGTCAGCGCGTCCAATTTCTATATCTTTCCGGAATCAGACCGCAAGCACCTGAGCTATGAAGAGGTGTGGGCGTGGCAGTATGACGCGCTGGGCTATGCCTTCAATGAGCTGTTTGCGCGCTATGGCCGGCCTTTTAATGCGGGCAGCAAATATGACAACTACTTCCAGTGCCAGACCTGGTACAAGGTGGACCCGAACTATCCGGGTGACGGCTATGTCCTTTCCAATCTGGAATGGGACAACTATAAGCTGATCAAGCAGGTGCGGGAGGAGATGCGTTCTCTGGGCACCAAAAACCTGGACGGCAAACCGCTTCCGCCTGTGTTTGATGACGAGATCTTTGAACTCTTATCCGGCTTTAAAGAAGCCTATTTCCAACCCAACCAGAGCCTGCCCGTATTTGACGGGCCTGGCGCGCATTACCGGCGCGGCGCTGGCGGCAAAGCCGCTGTGGGCACCAATGGGCGGGTGTACGTCGCAGGCTGGGAAGCCGGCTGGCTGATGGTGATGTATCAGTTGAGCAAGGGCGGCGTGCGCGTAGGCTTTGTCAACCCCGCCAACATCAAAAACACCACCGTCATCGCCCCGCAGCTGGCTTTTGAGAATGTCATAACCAAAACAGTGTCCGCCGCGACCTTGACGGAGGACCCGCTGATGACGCTGAACACAGTCGCGCAGCTGCCTGCCGGCGCGTCGGTTGTGTGGCTGACGCGCTACCACACCGCGACCGGCATTTGGGACTATGTTGAAACCACTGTGAACGGCCAGGTCTGCCGCGGGTTTTTACCCCAGGGCGTGACCGATCTGGGCTGGTTCATCGACTCCCCCATCAACAAATAAAACAAACGGCCACCAAAAATGCTGGGCGTTTGGACCCAGCATTTTTTGTGGCTTGGCGCAATGCGTCAAGGCGTTTGCAGCGATAACAAAAACTGCGCGATGGCCTGATGGGATTTGGCTTCCGTCCAGGGGGCGTAGTGGGGGCCTTCCAGGAGGACAAACTCCGCGTTGGGGTAGAGCGCTGCCAGGTGCTCTGCCTGCTCGTAGGGAATCATTGTGTCCTGTTTTGCGCCCAACACCAGGGTTTTCATGGTGGCGGGACTGGTTTTGGCATATTGATCGTTTGGATACTTGTTGCGAACAAACAAGGACGACACCGTCCGCGCCAGGCCAGTGACCTTGAACTCCTGCTGCAGGTGCGACTTGACCATCTCTGTCCCATTGAAAAACGGCGACATCAAAATCAACCCGGCGGCCTGGTTGTCCGCGGCGAGTTTGGCAGCGGGCCCGCTGCCCAGGCTCCAACCCGCCAGGACAATCCTGTCCGCGCGCACGTCCTCCCGCTTCACGGCGTAATCATAGGCCAGCTGTGCCATATCAAGGATGGATTTTTCTGTGGGCTCACCCGCGCTTTGCCCATAACCCGGGTAATCCACCATCATAAAGTGGTAGCCAGTTAAAAGCTGCGCAGCCTGAATGCGTTTGAGCTCCGTGATTCTGCCCGAGGCCAGTTCCCCATTGCCGCCAAAGTATAAAATCAACCCGGCCTGCTCTGCTGTTGTTTTCCAGAAATAGCCCTGGTAGGTGACGCCCTCCGCGTTTTGGATTTTTATTGCCTCCACATCCGGTTCCCCTTCGAGGAAAGCTTCCGCGTTCACCTCCCGCCGGCCGGGGAAATACAGCACATCATTTTGCGCGATATAAAAGCCGCCAATGCCCCAGACCAGCGCCACCAGCACCGCCATGATGACCAGCCGCCAAAGCCACTTGAACAGGCGGAAAGGTTTATTGGCCGGAAACAGCAAAAACAGCGCGATCAGCAGGGCGCTGATGCCTGCCAGGATAAAGAAGGGCTCCCGCAGCGCGCTTTTCTCAAGGGCAGTCTGATAAAACTGCTGCACCATCATCAAAATGCCGCCGCTTGCGATTAACCCGATAAAGACGGTAAACAGAAAGCGCAGGAAGGTTGGCCGTTTTTTTGTGAAACTCATGATTTCCACCTCATCTCATTCAAAACCTATACTTTCCGTGATTATACACGGTTTTGGCAAATAAAAAAACCGAAGGAGCAGGGCCCCTCCGGTTGATTGGTCCATCCGTGCTTAGTTGGCTTCCTCAATCGCGACCGCGACAGCGACTGTCGCGCCGACCATGGGGTTGTTGCCCATGCCGATGAGGCCCATCATTTCCACGTGCGCGGGCACGGAAGAGGAGCCGGCGAACTGCGCGTCGGAATGCATACGGCCCATGGTGTCCGTCATGCCGTAGGAGGCGGGGCCGGCAGCCATGTTGTCCGGATGCAGGGTACGGCCGGTGCCGCCGCCGGAAGCGACGGAGAAATATTTCTTGCCGTGCTCGTTGGCCCACTTCTTGTAGGTACCGGCAACCGGATGCTGGAAGCGGGTGGGGTTGGTGGAGTTGCCGGTGATGGATACGTCCACCTTCTCATGGCGCATGACGGCCACGCCTTCGCTGACGTCGTTGGAGCCATAGCAGCGCACCTTGGCTTTCTCACCGTCAGAGAACGCGCGCTCGCTGACCACGGCCAGCTTGCCGGTGGCATAGTCATACTGCGTTTCCACATAGGTGAAGCCGTTGATGCGGCTGATGATATAGGCCGCGTCCTTGCCCAGGCCGTTCAGAATGACGCGCAGGGGCTTTTTGCGCACCTTGTTGGCGGTGCGGGCAATGCCAATGGCGCCTTCGGCGGCGGCAAAGGATTCATGCCCGGCCAGGAAGGCAAAGCACTCGGTCTCTTCCCGCAACAGCATCGCGCCCAGGTTGCCGTGGCCGATGCCCACCTCACGCTGGTCGGCGACAGAACCGGGGATGCAGAAGGCCTGCAGGCCATCGCCAATCGCCTCGGCGGCTTCCGCCGCGTTTTTCAGGCCGCGCTTCACCGCCAGGCCTGCCCCCAGGGTGTAGGCCCACACGGCGTTCTCAAACGCGATGGGCTGGATGCCGTGCACGATTTTGCGCACGTCGATGCCTTTTTCAAGCAGCATCTCGTTGACTTCTTCCAAAGAGGAAAACCCATTGTCCTTCAGCACCTGATTGATTTGCTTTTCACGGCGCTCATATCCTTCAAACTGTGGCATATGTCTTTCCCTCCTTATTCGTGGCGTGGGTCGATGTAGGACGCGGCATCCTCAAAGCGGCCATAGGTGGCGATGTTCTTCTCATAGGCTTCCTTGGGGTCAACGCCCTTTTTAATAGCCTCCATCATCTTGCCCAGGTGGCAGAACTGATAGCCGCAGATCTCCTGGTTCTCATCCAGCGCCAGCTTCATCACATAGCCTTCGGCCATCTCAAGGTAGCGCGGGCCTTTGAGCAGGGAGCCGTACATGGTCGCGATCTGGCTGCGCAGGCCCTTGCCCAAGTCCTCCATGCCGGCGCCCACGGGCAGACCGCCTTCGGAGAAAGCGCTTTGCGTGCGGCCATAGGCAATCTGCAGGAAAAGCTCCCGCATGGCGGTGTTGATGGCGTCACATACCAGGTCGGTATTGAGGGCTTCCAGCACGGTCTTGCCAGGCAGAATCTCGCTAGCCATGGCGGCGGAATGCGTCATGCCGGAGCAACCAATGCACTCCACCAGCGCTTCCTGGATGGTGCCTTCCTTGACGTTGAGCGTCAGCTTGCAGGCGCCCTGCTGAGGCGCGCACCAGCCCACACCATGAGTTAAGCCGCTGATGTCCTTGACTTCGCGCGCCTGCACCCACTTCCCTTCCTGCGGGATGGGCGCGGCGCCGTGGATGGGACCACGCTTGACGCAGGACATTTCTTCCAGTTCTTTGGAATACTGCATGTGAATCCTCCTCTTTCATCGGTAAAATAAGGCGTACTGATATAGTTTATCACAAGCTGAGCAAATTTTCACCCGCTTGGGACATTTTTGATCCAGGAAGATTTACTTGTTGTGTGGATGAATTAAACCAAAAGACTGGCCGCCAGCAGAAACTGCGCCGAATAATACAAGAGGATACAGGCGCGGTCCCAGGGGCTTTTGTCCGGGAACACCAGGCGCCTGGCGATGATGGCGTCAGACACCACAAAGAGCGTCGCGCCAATAAAGGTCAGAACGGGCTGCGCCAAAGCGACGGAGGCCATCAGGCTTATGAGCAGCGAATAGGCAAAATGCGGCAGGGTTGAAAAGCCGACCTTCTTTTGCGCGCGCTGTCTCATGTAGCATGTAAATAGCAACAGGGCAAGGAAAAGAATAAGCGAGGGAAGCCCTGGTGGTGTGCGCATCCAAAAGGAGATGATGTACAGGATGTGCCCCAGCGCGAAGATACCCATGCCGGACAAAAAATGAAGTTCCAGCATCACATCCGCCGCGGCGCAAACGGCGATGCCAATGGCCATGATGAGCGCGTAGGGTTGCCCTGTCTGCGTATAGGCATATACCGCCAGCAGGGCCGCCAGCAGGGTTGTAAGCCCTTTGAAGAACAGAATGGTTCTTTTGCTGTACCATTTCTGCTCGCCGCCCACCTGGTAGCTGATGCCGGTTGCTGTCATCATGACCAGCACACACAGGCTGATGATCAAATGCGTGCTCACAGCTGATTTGCCTCCGCCAGCTCTGTCGCGGCGTCCAGCGCCTGTGTGCTTTGGATGGCCTCAATCCGCTCCCGCGCGCGCTTGCGCCACCGGCCGTATTTAAAGGCAAAATAGTTGATGGTGGCGCCTGCCAGCCAGGTGGCCAGCATCGCGTAATAAATAGACTCTGGTCTGCCCAGTGGTGTCTCCGGCGTTTTGGTCCAGGCCACCAGCAAATAGGACAGCGGCACCCGCAGCAGCACTGAGGTGATGAGCGAAATCCACATTGGCGTCATCGCGTCCCCTGCCCCGCGCATCACACCGGACATCGTCTGAATGACTGCCATGGCAATAAAACCAAGGGACAGGATGCGGATAAAGCGCATGCCCAGGTCGATGATCGCCTCTGTGCGGGTGAACAAACTCATGATGGAGCGGCCAAAGAGCAGCACCGCCAGCGTCATCACCGTTGCCACACCCACCGCGAGGATGGCCCCCTGGGTGGCACCTTTTTGCACCCGCTCCACCTTGCCGGCACCGATGTTCTGGCCGGTGAAGGTGGTCATCGCCATGCCGAAGGAGAAGTTGGGCATCATCGCGAAGCCATCCACCCGCATGGAGATGATGGCAGTGGCGACCACATCCGGCCCGAAGCTGTTTTGCAGCCGCTGTACCAGAATCATCGCCATGGAGAAGATAGCCTGCGTAAAGCCGGAGGGCATACCCAGGCGCAAAATCTCCCGGACGGTTTGCTGCTTTAGCTTCATGGTGCCCAGGCTGATGTCAAAGGTCTGCTGCATGCGGGACAGTTTTAGATAGCACAGCACAGCCGAAACCGACTGCGCGATGACGGTTGCCCAGGCTACGCCGGGGACACCCAGGCGGAAGCCAATTACAAACCACAAGTCCAGCACGATATTTAAAACGCTGGTCAAGATTAAAAAGCCCAGAGCGGAAAAGCTGTCCCCCAGCCCGCGCAGGACGCCGGATAGCACGTTATAAAAGGTAAAGCCGGCAATACCCAAAAAGTAAATCTGCAAATAGCTGATGGCACCTTCGATGATGGCCTCCGGCGTATCCAGCGCGCGGAGGATAAGGGGTGAGAGCGGCACTCCGATGGCCGTGATAATGAGGGAAACAATCGCAGTGAGTGTGATGCAGTTGCCAATCGCGGTCGAAAGCAGCTTGCGGTCCCTTGCGCCAAAGGCCTGGGAGACCAGGATGCCAGCGCCGGTTGAAATGCCGATGAACAGGGCAATCATGAACATCAAGATGGGGCCTGTGCTGCCAACGGAGGCAAGGGCATTGTCTCCCACGTACTGCCCGACCACCGCGGAGTCGGTGGAGGCATAGAGTTGCTGCGCGATATTGCCCACCAGCATGGGCAGCGCGAACTCCAGAATCCGCTTCCATGGTGTGCCCACCGTCATATCCCGCGGAGAAAAAAGGGTTTTCAGCCTTTGCATAGTCTACCTGCTCTTTCTATATTGAAGTATAGTATAAACCGTATGAATCAGGGATTCAAGTTGCACAAAGACCGGGTAAAATCAAATGAGGTGTGATATGAACAAGAAAACAACCCCGGTATCAAAGATGAGTAAAAAAGACAAACAGAAAATCCACGCGAAACAGCGTGTGACCTGGTCTTTTTCGCCGGTGAGCCGGGTGAAACAGAGCAAAAAAGTGTATAAACGCAGTAAAATGAAGCGCCATTTTAAAGAGCAGGACAGCTGAAACCCCATCTTTCATTGACTGCGCGCAGCATATAGGGATAAAATAGCGCTGCCGGTTCAAGTTCTTTTCATGAAAGGAAGCACCATGAGTTATCTGTTTTCTGCGATTGTGGGCATTGTGCAAGGTTTGGCCGAGTTTTTGCCCATCTCCTCCTCCGGACATATTATTGTGGCGGAGAAACTGCTGTCTCTTTTAGGATATGAAGGCAGCGCCAACCCCCTGGCCTTCTCCGTCATGCTGCACATGGGCACCCTGCTTGCGGTCGCGGTGATTTTCTGGAAGGACTGGATTGACATGATCCTGCATCCGGTTAAAAACCGGACCCTGCTGCTGCTGTTCATTGCCTCCCTGCCAGCGCTGCTTTTTGTAATCGCCTTTGGGGACGCCATCGACAGCCTGTTTGAAGGCTGGTTTTTGGGAATCGCCTTCCTGATTACCGCGGCCTTCCTTGTGCTCATTGAGATGGTTGGGCGCTGGAATACCGGACGCGCTAAAAAGACCGAAGTCAACATCCCTACCGCCGTTACCATGGGCGTCTTCCAGGGCATCGCCCTCTTGCCCGGGGTGAGCCGCAGCGGCTCTACCCTGTTGGGCGGTGTGGCAAGCGGGCTGAACCGGCAGACCGCCGCTAAGTTCTCCTTTATGATGTCTGCCCCGGCCATCCTGGGCGGCTTCTTGTCCGAAGGGAAAAAGGCGCTGGAGCAGGACGCGCTGCCCGCGATGTTCAGCCCCGAAAGCCTGATCGGCTTCCTCTTCGCCGCCATCTTTGGCTTTTTGGCCATCCGCTATATGCTGCGCCTCATTGAGCGCATCAGCTTTTACAAGTTCGCGCTGTATGTGGGCATTGTGGGGGTCGCTGTCATCATCTTCCAAGTGACAGGCACCCTGGGCTTCCCGCCCATCGCCTTGCCTCAAGCCGCGCCAATCGGGTAGATAGGAACCATGAAGAAGATTAGTTTGTTGCTGCTTGCGCTGATGCTGATACTGGAAATCCCCGTATTGGCGACAGAGCAATCCCCTCTCTACCCCGCGCCCTCACAGCACATCACCACTGGCAAGGGCTATTGGGAAACCCCCATGGACATCCGCGATACCAAGGCTGTCTGGGAGATGCTAATGGCGCCGATTGTGGTGGTCAAAGGGCACCAGAAATCCCAGCAATTGCTGTACAGCGAGCCGGACAGCAAGTCCACCCCTGTGGGCGATGTGACCCGGGACTCCCAGGGCTTGCATGTGCTGGAAACGCGGGGTGACGGCTGGAGCCTGGTGGAAACCTATTCCAGCTCCTTCCATGACAGCAAGATCAAGGCCTGGAACCAGCTGGTGCAAGGTTATATCCGCACGGACATGCTGGAAACCGTCACGCCGCGGGACAAGTATGCCCTGCTGATTGATAAGCTGGACCAGCGCATGTACATCTTTGAGGATGGCGAGATCTATGACGTGCTGGTCATCTCAACCGGTCTGCCCAATGAGCGCCAGCCGTATAACGAAACCCGCTCCGGTGAGTTTTTGCTGGTAAGCCCGGTGGGCGGCTTTGAGGTGGAAGGCTTGAATGCCGCGATGGGCCTGCGCTTCAACTTCGGCGATATCCTGCACGAGGTGCCTTACTCCGTCCGAAGCGGCAAGAAAAACTACACCCGCTATGAGGGTGTATTGGGTGAGCGCGCCAGCCACGGCTGCATCCGCGTGCAGCGCAAGCGCACCCCCAAGGGCACCAACATGACCTGGGTCTGGAACACCCTGCGCAAGCGCATGGGCACCAAGCTGGTCATCTGGGAAGATTTGCCTGGCCGTCAACTGCCACACGTGGACCCTGCCACACCGCTTTATTACAACCCCAAGGGCGGGCAGAACTACCATTCCGCGGATACCTGCTACGGGGTCAAATCCGCCTTCCTGCCGCTGACCCAGTTTACCTATGGCGAATTGGGCACCGGCGATTACAGCAAGTTGACCGCCTGCCCCTACTGCGTTCCCCCGCGCACGGTGGAGGAAATTAACGAAATCAACGCGGCGCATCAGCTGCACAGCGGGGAACACTGATTGATTTTGCCCGGTTTAACACTTTTTTCTGAAAACAATGCTGATTGCGGGTAAAACCGCTTGCACAGAACCTTGTTTTCATGTATATTACGTAATTGGCACATCCTTGCGCCATGCAAGACATGGCGCCATAAGTCCGTGAGGAGGTGAAAGGTATGGATTACGAACTGCTCTACATCATTGACACAAGCCTTGAAGAGGAAGCCCGGCAGGAGCTCATCGCGCGCTACAACACGCTGGTTGAGCAACACGAAGGCAAAGTGAGCAAGGTTGAGGAATGGGGCAAGCGCCGTCTGGCTTATCTGGTTGATGACAAGCCCGAAGGCTACTATGTCCTCGTCCACTTCTCTGCTCCGCAAACCTTCCCCAAGGAGATGGAGCGCGTAATGGAAATCGATGAAAATGTGATGCGTTATCTCATCACCCGCATCGAGCACAAGCGCGCCCATGTCAAACCGCCGCAGCAGCGTCCCGCTGCGCAGGATCAGAGCGCTGACGTTCCGGAACCCGGCATCGAAGCGCTGCCCAACCAGACCGAGGAATAAGGGAGCCAGGATGAACAAGATTTTTCTCATCGGAAACCTGACACGTGACCCGGAGCTGCGCAGCACGCAAACCGGGGTGCCCGTGTGCAGTTTCACGGTCGCCGTGAACCGCCGCGGCCGCCAGGGCGCCGAAGCCGGTCAGCCTGAGGCTGATTTCTTCCGCGTCACCACCTGGCGCCAACAGGCGGAGAACTGCAACCGCTACCTGGCCAAAGGCCGCAAGGTTGGCGTTTCCGGGACCTTGACGCTGCAAAGCTATGTCGGCAACGACGGCCAGCAGCGCTACAGCCTGGAAGTAAACGCTGATGAAGTTGAGTTCTTAACCCCTCGGGGTGAAGGCGGCTTTGAAAGCCGGCCGGCCGGCGCTCCCAGTGAGCCCCAGGAGAACAACAACGGGTTCGTCAGGGTTGATGATGATGACCTGCCATTTTAATTGAGGAGACGAAAACATGTCAGTAAATCGTGGAGCCGAAAGAAGGCAACGGCCGCGCGGCCGTCGCCCCCGGCGCAAAGTATGTGATTTTTGCGCCAACAAGGTGGAATACATCGACTATAAGGATGTCAACCGCCTGCGCCGCTACGTCAATGAGCGCGGCAAGATTTCTCCCCGGCGTATGATGGGCACCTGTGCCAAGCATCAGCGCCAGTTGTCCGCGGCCATCAAACGCTCACGTGCCATTGCGTTGATGCCCTACGCGGCAGACTGAGAAACTAACCAACAAATAAAGGCTGACTTCGGTCGGCTTTTTTAATATCAAAAACACGGAGGTGGTGCTCCCCCGCGTCATCATTTGCTGAGTGATTATTTTCTGAGAAGTTGCTTGCTTAAATCCGCGACCGCGGCCTTAATGGGCGGCGTGGTGGAGATCATGGTTTCGATCTTCGCGCAGCCGTGCAGGATGGTGGAATGATCCCGGCCGCCCAGCATCTCCCCGATCTTGGGCAGGCTGGTGTCGGTGAGCAGGCGGCTTAAGTACATGATCATCTGCCGCGGCACCGTGATGTTGCGGCTGCGGCGCGGGCCGACCAGGTCCTCCACGCTGATGCTGTAGTAGGTGGAGACGGCCTTGAGCACATCCTCGCTGCTGACGCTGCGCGGCTGGTGGTCGGAGATAATCTCCTTGAGCGCTTCCTGCGCCAACTCCAGGCTGATCTCTTTGCCGGACAGGTTGGAGTAGGCGGACAGGCGAGTCAGGCTGCCTTCCAGTTCACGGATGTTGCTGTCCACGTTCTGGGCAATCATCTGGATGACGTCTTCTGACACCACCATGTTTTCTTCCTTGGCTTTGGAGCGCAGGATGGCACAGCGGGTGTCCATGTCCGGACGCTGGATGTCCGCAATCAAGCCGGAGAGGAAGCGGCTGCGCAGGCGCTCCTCCAGGTGCGCGATCTCCTTGGGCGGGCGGTCGGATGAAATCACAATCTGCTTGCCCGAGTTAAACAGCGCGTTGAAGGTGTGAAAAAACTCTTCCTGGGTGGAGTCACGCCCTGCGATAAACTGGATATCGTCAATAAGCAGGATGTCCACATTGCGGTATTTGTCGCGGAACTGGATATTGCGGTTGGTTTGAATGGCGGTAACCAGCTCAATAGTGAAGGTTTCGCTGGTGACGTATTCCAGCCGCGCCTCGGGGCGCTGCTCCAAAATATAATGGCCAATCGCGTGCATTAAATGCGTTTTGCCAAGGCCCACCCCGCCGTAGATGAAGAGGGGGTTGTAGGCATCCGCCGGCGCTTCGGCTACAGCGAGGGATGCCGCGTGGGCGAAGCGGTTACCGGAGCCCACCACAAAAGATTCAAAGGTGTAGCGCTCGTTCAGCTGCGGCGCAGGCTTGCGGATGACGGATGCGCCGCTTTTGTACTCCTTGGCCTGTTTGGGCGTAAGGATAGACAGCTTCAGGTCTTTCCCGCTGGCTTCCTTGAGCGCAGAGGTGATAAGCGCGGAATAGCGAGGCACCACAAACTGATGGTAAAAATCGGTCTCGGCCTTGATGTAGTAGGTTTCTCCGTTCATGTCAAGCGGGCTGAGCGCACGCTCGATCCACGTGGAATACGTCACGTCGGACATCTCCGCGTGCATGAGGTGACAAGCCTTCTGCCAGATCATCTGGTAATCCAAGTTGCGTTCTCCAAATACAATATACACGCTGTATGCAATCAGCGGGGGTAAAAAAAACAAGCATAGCCTGTTTTTAAGTGAAAAACTGTGGATAAACTACTGTGGATAAGTCCATCACAGCATCTGACCACGCGCTCATTCTATCACGGATAAAGGCTGGAATCAAATAGACGAACCAATCGCTTTCATGCATGAAGACCAGGCTGTTGATAATCAAAAACGCAATACCTTGTGGTTGCAAGTCTGCATAACCCCAAGAAACCTCACGAAACTGTATTATTATTCATTTTTAGCCGCATAATTCGTAAACATATTTCTTTTTGCTTTCAAATATTAATTTGAGGATACAAAATGATACAGCAATTTTACAAAACCCCTGCTCACAATCTTGCTGATTTGTCTGACATTTGATCGGTTTTCATGTATACTGTGTCTAACAGTTTTTCACACAGGAGGTACTCCATGAGCATGGACAAGCAGGGTCGGTTTACCAAAAAAGAGCGCAGTTGGATATTGTACGACTGGGCGAACTCTGTCTACGCCACCAACATCATGGCCGCCATCTTCCCCACCATCTTTGTGGCTGTCGCGGGCGAGGCCGGGGATTTGTGGTGGGGTTACGGCACCAGCATTGCCACCCTGATCATCGCGATTTTGGCCCCCTTCCTGGGTTCCATCGCCGACTATCAGGGCATGAAGAAGAAGCTGTTCACCGCCTTTATGCTGGTTGGTGTTATCAGCACCGCCCTGATTGCCGCGACCAACGACTGGCGGATTATGCTGGTGGCCTATGTCATTTCAAAAATTGGCTTTTCCGGCTCCAACCTCTTTTATGACAGCTTTTTAACCGACGTCACCACGGATGAGCGGATGGACAAGGTATCCTCCTGGGGCTATGCCATGGGCTATATCGGCGGCAGCACCATCCCCTTTGTCATCTCCATCGGCGTCCTGCTGGCGCTGGGCTACTCCAGCCCCTTTGCCCAGAAGTTCTCCATCCTCATCACCTCTGCCTGGTGGCTGGTTTTTACCATCCCCTTCCTGCGCAATGTGGAGCAGGAGCACTACATTGAGCGGCCAGAACGAATCTCATTAAAAGGCGCTTTTTCAAACGTGCTCAGGACAGCCCGGGACATCGCCAGCCAGCGCGGCATGCTGATGTTTATCATCGCCTATTTTTTCTATATTGATGGCGTGGGCACAGTCATCAGCATTTCCACTGCCTACGGGGCGGCCCTGGGCTTGGGCGCGACCGGGATGATCCTGGCGCTATTGGTAACCCAGATTGTAGCCATGCCCAGCTCCATCCTTTTTGCGAAACTGGCGCAGAAAATCACCACCCGCAAAGCCATTCTGATTGCCATCGCGGTCTATATGTTCATCAGCCTGGTGGGCTTTTATATGGGCTTTAGCCTGGAGCCGCACCAGGATGCCTACAGGGATGCCTTCAAGGCCGAGCGCGCCAGCATTACCGCGCGCTTTGACGGCTATGCCTTTGAGGATCAAGATGCCGCGAAAAAAGCCTTTGAAGGTGCCCTGAACAAGGCGGAGGGCGCGGTGATGGACAAGGACCAAAAGGCGCTGGAGGACCTGGCGCTTACGATTCCAGGCGCATCCGCCGCGGATGAGGCCCTGGTGCTGCAACTGCGGGAACAGCTTGTGGAGGACCTGGTCGCCTTCAAGGCCGCAAACAGCGACATCATCCTCAAGTATCAGGATGCCATTGGCTTCTCGACCACCCTGTTCTGGGCGATGGCCGTCATGGTGGGCACTATGCAAGGCGGCATCCAGGCCACCAGCCGCAGCTACTTTGGCAAACTGGTGCCCAAGAAACGCTCCAACGAATACTTTGGTTTCTTTGACATCTTTGGCAAGTTCGCCACCGTCATCGGCCCTTTCCTGTACGCCATGATCGGCGGGCTCACCGGCCGCTCCTCCTATGGGGCGCTCTGCCTGGTGCTGCTGTTCTTGGCAGGCTTCGTCATTTTGATCCTGGCCAAAAAACCGCTGGAGGAACTGGAAGCACAGCGGGCACAGCAGGCTTTGCTGGAAGCGCAGGAGTAACAACGTATAAACAGAGCAAGACCCGCCGGATTGTGATCGCCCGGCGGGTCATTTTAAATTGATGAGTAAGTTTTAAAGCGCGCCGACCACGTCGTGGGGCAGGTACAATTCCTCAAGGTAGTTAATCTCCTCCGCCGTCAGCTTGACATCCACCGCCTTCACCGCGTCCTCAACATGGTGCAGTTTGGTCGCGCCGATAATGGGCGCGGCCAGCATAGGCTTGTGCATCAGCCAGGCCAGGGCTATCTGGCTCATCGACACGCTGTGGTCCGCGGCAACCTGGGCGACACTCTCCACAATCCCGCTGTCCTGTTCCTCTGTTTTGGCGTATTTAGAGATGGCAACCTGGTCGGTCTGGTGGCGCTTGGTATCCCCCTCCTCTGGTTTTCTGGACAGCCGGCCAGCCGCCAGCGGGCTGTAGGGCGTCAGGGCGACACCAGCGTCCTGGCAGTAGGGCACCATCTCGCGCTCTTCCTCGCGGTAGAGCAGGTTCCAGTGGTTTTGCATGGACACAAAATTGCTCCAGCCGTGTTTGTCCGCCACATTCCTGGCTTTCTGGAACTGCCAGGCGTACATGGCGGACGCGCCCAGGTAGCGCACCTTGCCCGCGCGCACGGCGTCGTTTAAGGCGTCCATGGTTTCCTCAATGGGGGTGTGGTAGTCCCAGCGGTGAATGATATACAAATCGATATAATCTGTGCCCAGGCGCCTGAGACTGTGATCCAGCTCTGACATAATGGCCTTGCGCGACAGCCCGCTGCCATTGGGTGTTTCCCGCATGGTGCTGAACACCTTGGTGGCGATGACAACATCGTCCCGGTTGGCGTACTCCTTCAGCGCCCTGCCCAGGTACTCCTCGCTGGTGCCCAGGGAATAGACATTGGCGGTATCAAAGAAATTGATGCCCAAGTCCAGCGCCTTTTTGATGACTTCCCTGGAGCTAGCCTCATCCAGCACCCATTTGTGCACCCAGTTGTTGGCATCACCAAAGCTCATGCAGCCCAGGCAAATCCGGGATACATCCAGCCCGGTTGTACCCAGTTTTACATACTTCATTTTTACCTCCTATTTCCCAACGCAGAAAGTCGCGAAGACTTCATCCAGCAGCGCTTCGCTGAAGTTGTCGCCAGTGATCTCGCCCAAACGGGCCAGGGCTTCGTTCAAGTCTACCGCGCACAGGTCAAGCGGCAGGCCGTCCTGCATCGCCTGCGCCGCGCGCTTGAGGGCCTCCGCCGCCTGCCTGGCCAATTTCATATGCCGCGCCAGCGTCAGGGCGTTTTGCCCGGGGTTGCCGGCTGCCGCGCGCAAACGGGCGCGCAGCGCGTCCAAACCAATGCCAAGCTGCGCGGATAAGGTCATGGTTTCATCCTTTGGAATATGTTGGCCCTGCAGCCAGTCTGAAAAACCTGGATGCTCCGGCAGGTCGGACTTGTTGAAGATGTACAGGTTGTCCATCCCCTCAATCAGGCGCAGAATGGCCTCGTCCTCCGCGTCCGGCTTCTGGCCGATGTCCAGCACCATTAATCGCAGATCAGCGCTTTTGATGGCCTCCCGCGCGCGATTCACCCCAATACGCTCCACCGTCTCCTCGCTGTCCCTGATGCCGGCGGTGTCCTTTAAATGAATGCGGATGCCATCCAGCTGGATACTGCCCTCCACCGTGTCCCGCGTGGTGCCGGGGATGTCGGTCACAATGGCGCGGTCCTCCATCAAAAGGGCATTAAGCAGGGAGGACTTGCCCGCGTTGGGTTTGCCGCAGATGACCACGCGCAGGCCTTCATCCAGCACGGCAGCGCCCCGCTCATCACAGGCCGCCAGCAGTTTGTCAGCCAGCCTGATTAAATCCGGCGCGATGGCGCCGACGGCCTCTTCCTCCTTGATCTCCTCCGGGTAATCAATGGCGGCGGTCACCCCCGCCATCAGGGAGATCAGCTCGGTTTGCGCTTTCTTTACAAAGCGCAGCGTGCCGCCCTGCAATTGGCGCAACGCCGCGTCCGCGGCCTGCTGCCCGGTGGCGGAGATCAGCTGCATGACCGCTTCCGCCTGGCTTAAATCAATCCGGCCGTTCTCAAAAGCGCGGCGGGTGAACTCCCCCGGCTCGGCGGCTTCTGCGCCCAGGTGAAACACGGCCTTTAAAACGCTTGAGACCACCTGCTCCCCGCCGTGGACCTGGATTTCCACCACGTCCTCCCGGGTGTAGCTGCGCGGCGCGCGCATGACCACTGCCATGCACTCATCAAGGGGATGCCCATCCAGCACGATATGGCCGTACATCATCATCCGGTCAACAAAGGCTGTTTGATTGCCGGCTGGCACAAACAGTTTTTTCAAAATATCAACTGCGTCCGGACCCGAAATCCGGATGACGGCAAGGCCGCCTTGGCCCGGCGGTGTCGCGAGCGCCGCGATGGTGCTTGTGTTCATCTGCTCCCCCTTTTGTACAGTATATAAGATCATTCTATCCAGGGCAAGGTTCGTTGAATCCCTTACGCGCTTTTAGTATACTGGGAGCACACCAAGGAGGACGATGATGGCATTTGCGCACCTGCATTTACATACGGAATATAGCCTGCTGGACGGGGCTTGCCGCATCAAGCCGCTGATTGCGCAGCTTAAAGAGTTGGGCATGGATACCTGCGCGGTAACCGACCACGGGGTGCTGTATGGCGCGGTTGATTTTTACAAGGAATGCAAGCGGCATGGCATTCACCCCGTCATAGGCTGTGAGGTTTACGTAACCCAGGACATGCGCGAAAAATCCGGCGCCAACCGGGAGTACAGCCACCTCATTTTGCTGTGCGAGAACATGACAGGCTACCAAAACCTGATGAAACTAAGCAGTGCAGGCTTTACCGAGGGCTTTTATTACAAGCCGCGGATTGACCTGGCGTTGTTGAAAGAGCACCACGAAGGCTTGATCGCCAGCTCCGCCTGTTTGTCGGGTGAGTTGCCCAAGCTGCTGCTTGAAAACCGCTATGAGGACGCGAAGGCGCATGCCCTTATGATGCAGGACATCATGGGGCCAGGCAATTATTTTATTGAGGTGATGGACCACCATATCCGGGAGCAAAAGTTGGTGATTCCGCAACTGGTCAAACTGTCCCGGGAGAGCGGCATCCCCCTGATTGTGACCAACGACTGCCACTACCTTAAAAAGGAGGATGCGCCAGCGCAGGAGGTGCTGATGTGCATCCAGACAGGCAAGACCCTGGAGGATGAGCAGCGCATGCGCATGGAGACGGAGGAGCTGTACGTCAAAAGCGAGGAGGAGATGCGCGCCCTCTTCCCCCATCTGGGCGAAGCCATCACCCGCACGCATGAGATCGCCATGCGCTGCCAGGTGGATTTTGATTTTTCAGCCCACCACCTGCCCCTGTACATCCCCAATGAAAATACCGGCGAAAGCAACGAAGAATTGCTGCGCCGGCTGTGCTTTGAAGGGCTGCACGCACGGTATCCCACCAACCCTGAGGAAGCCATCAAGCGCATGGAATATGAGCTGGATGTCATCAGCAGCATGGGCTTTGTGGATTATTTCCTGATTGTGTGGGATTTTATCCGCTTTGCACGGGAGCAGAACATCATGGTGGGCCCTGGCCGCGGCAGCGGCGCGGGTTCCATTGTCGCCTACTGCCTGAATATCACCCAGCTGGATCCCTTGAAATACAACCTGCTGTTTGAGCGGTTTTTGAACCCCGAGCGCGTGTCCATGCCCGATTTGGACATCGACCTGTGTTATGAGCGCCGGGGCGAGGTGATTGATTATGTGGCGGGCAAGTACGGCCATGACCATGTGGCGCAGATTATCACCTTTGGCACCATGGCTGCCCGCGGCGTCATCCGTGATGTGGGCAGGGTGCTGGGCTACACCTATCAGGAGACCGACCAGGTCGCCAAGTTGGTGCCGATGGAATTGAACATCACGCTGGAGCGTGCGCTCAACCAAAGCCCGCAGCTGCGGGACCTGCGGCGGGACAACCCCCGCGTCCGGCGCCTGCTGGATACCGCCTCCCTGCTGGAGGGCATGCCGCGCCACGCCGCGACCCATGCGGCCGGTGTGCTGATTACCCAAAAACCCTTGACAGACTACGTGCCGCTGCAGACCAATGACGCGGTCATCACCACCCAGTATCCCATGGGCAATTTGGAGGAATTGGGGCTGCTGAAGACCGACTTTTTGGGCCTGCGCACCCTGACAGTGATCCGGGATGCCTTGGAGTTGATGGCGCTCTCCGGCGTTCACATGACAGCCGATGACATCCCCATTGATGACCCGACTGTTTACGCCATGCTGTCCACCGGTGACACCGATGGCCTGTTCCAGCTGGAAAGCGCGGGCATGCGCAGCTTTATCGCGGAGCTGAAGCCCGAAACCTTTGAGGACATCATCGCCGCCATCTCCCTGTACCGGCCTGGGCCTATGGCCTCTATCCCCCGCTTTATCCAAGGCAAAAACAACCCGAAGAGCATTCGCTATATCACGCCAGAATTGGCGCCCATTTTAGGCGTCACCTACGGCTGCATGGTATACCAGGAGCAGGTGATGCAGATTGTGCGCGACCTGGCGGGCTTCAGTTACGGCCGCAGCGACCAGATCCGTCGGGCGATGAGCAAAAAGAAAAAAGAGATCATGGACAGGGAGAAGGAAATCTTCATCCATGGGTCCGAGGAAGACGGCGTGCCCGGCTGCTTGAAAAAAGGCATCAGCAGGCAGGCGGCGGAGGCCATTTATGAAGAGATGATTGCCTTTGCCAGCTACGCCTTCAACAAATCCCACGCCGCGCCCTATGCCCTGCTGAGCGTCAAAACAGCCTGGCTCAAGCGCCATTACCCGGCCGAGTTCATGGCGGCGCTCATCAACTCCTACCTGGGCAACGCGGGCAAGGTGGCGGTCTATGTGCAGTTTTGCCGGCGCAATGAGATTCCCGTCCTGCCGCCCTTGATCAACCACTCCCATGTCAAGTTTGTTGTGGATACAAAGGATCGCAGAAAGGGCATCCGCTTTGGCCTCAACGCCATCAAAAGCCTGGGCGAGAAAGCCGCGCTGGCGATTGTGAACGAGCGGAATAAGCGCGGGGATTACCGCGACATCTTCGATTTTTGCGAGCGCGTGGACGGCAGCACCGTCAACAAGCGCGCGGTAGAAGCCTTGATCAAAGCCGGCGCCTTTGATGGCCTGGGCGGCAACCGTGTGCAGTGCATGCAGGTGTACGAAGCCGTGATGGACCAACAGGCGCGGCAGAAGCGCAACCACCACAAAAACCAGCTGTCCCTCTTTGACGCTGCATTTGAGGACCGGTTTGAGCTGAACACCATCTCCTATCCGGATGTAGAGGAATACCCCAAAAGCACGCTGCTGGCGATGGAAAAGGAAGTCACTGGCATCTACATCACCGGCCACCCTCTGGATGAGTACGCGCATGAGCTGGACAAACTGACCTGGTCCACCAAGGTGCTGGATGAACTGGCGGAGCGGGAAGACCACGGCCTGACTGAGGACGGCCGCCAGGTCTCCCTTGGGGGGCTTGTGGTAGGCGTCAACCAGAAGGCGACACGCAAGGGTGATATCATGGCCTTTGTGACGCTGGAGGATTTAACCGGACAGGTGGAGTGCCTGTTCTTCCCCCGGGTGTGGGAGCGGTTCGCGCACTTAATCCGGGAGGACCTGGCCTGCCTTTTGACCGGCAAGTTGTCGGTACAGGAGGACAGGCCGACCAGCCTGATTGTGGACAGCGCGCGCATCCTGCGGGCGCAGGAAAAACCACCCGCAAACGAACCTGAGGAAAACGAGACTTTACTTGCAAAAAACGCACCCATCAAGTTATACTTACAGATAGCCCGTGAACAGATGCCAGCCTGTGAAAAACTGCTTAAACGGCAGCCTGGTCACATCCCGGTGTATTTTCACCTGAAAGATGAACAGATGACCCTGCTGGCACCCCGGGACTGGTGGGTCAAGGAAGCGCTGGACGCCCGCGCGGACTTGTTGACAATCCTGCCAAGTGAACAAATCAAGGTGGTGAACAAAGCAACATGAACAGAATGAGTTTAACAGTACCCGCCAGCGATGAATGGGGCCTGGTGGTCCGCACTTCGCTGGGCGCAGTTGGCGTGATGGCCAATCTTTCCCTTGACGTCATTGATGATTTGCGCAGCGCGGTGGAGGAAGCCTTTGACCTGGTAACCCATCAGGAGCGCCTGGTGGAAAAAGTCACCCTCAGCTGCAAGATCGAAGACGGTTTGATTCATATTATCCTTGAAGCGCAGCGCGCGCCGGACGCACAGGCCTGTGACCTGATGGATCCGGAAGTCGCGCAGCTGATTATCGGCACCTTGGTAACCGAGGTGAAACTGGAAGGGGATCAGTGCGGCATTTATACCGTGAAAATGTCCTTGCCAACAGGAGCATAAGCAGTGATCAACGCAGATGATATCCACAACGCCGCAATGCGGTATGCGAAAGAGCGCACCAAGGAGGCCATGGACGACGCTGTTGCCGTGGCGCTGCCCCTGTGCAATGCCATCGCGGCGCGGTTTACCGGCCGGGGCATTGAGCTGGAGGATTTGCGCCAGGTGGCTGCCATGGCCCTGGTCAACGCCTTAAACGGTTTTGACCCCGACCGCGGCCTGCGCTTTACAACCTATGTCACGCCCACCATCACCGGCACTGTCCGCAATTATATCCGTGACCGTGCCCAATTGGTGCGCACCCCCCGCGGCCTGCGTGAGCAGGGCATGCAGATGGACCGCGCGCTGGAGAAAATGACCCAGAAAATGCACCGCGAGCCCACCGCCCCAGAATTGGCGGAGCATTTGGGCTGGACGGTTGAACAGGTCATCTCCGTACACGCCTCGCGCGAGAAATCCCAGGTAGCCAGTCTGGACGCCCAGGATGACAACGGGATGCGCGTGTTTGACCACCTTGGCATTTCCGAGCGCGGCTTTGAAGACTTTGAGATGCGCGAGGATTTGCGCAAGGCCCTGATGACCTTAACCGCGCAGGAGCGCAAGCTGATCAAGCTGCGCTTTCAGGACTTGCTTTCCCAGCAGGCCAGCGCAAAAAAACTGAACCTGACCCAGATGCAGGTCTCCCGGATGGAGCGGCGCATCCTGCGCACGCTCAAAGGTGTCATGCAGACAACATGAAACGCCGGACCATCGCAGACTGGTTGATTGAGAACGGGCTGTGTGCAGACAAAAAGAACGCCACAGCCCTTCTTATGACCGGAAAAGTGCTGATCAACAACGTGCCCGCGCGCGCGGGCAGCCTTGTAAAAGCAGGTCACACCGTCCGCGTGAAGGACCAGGCGCTGCCCTACGCCTCAAAAGGCGGGCTGAAGCTGGAAGGCGCGCTCCGGCAATTTGATATAGCCCTCCCGGGTAAAATTTGTCTGGACGCGGGCGCGTCCACCGGCGGATTTACAGATTCTTTACTGCAGCATGGGGCCAAAACGGTGTATGCTGTGGACGTGGGCTATGGCCAACTCACCGGCAGGCTCCGGCAAGACCCGCGCGTTGTCAACCTGGAGCGCACCAACCTGTCTGATGACAGGCTGCTTAGCTTAGACCCGCGCCCAGCGCTTGCGACCTGCGACTTGAGCTACCTGTCCCTGATTGAAGCGGTGCCGATTTACCGGAGGATTCTGCACAATCAGAGCGAATTGATTGCCCTGGTCAAACCGCTGTTTGAGATCAGTGACATGGAAGCGCGCAGGACTGGGCAGATCGCGGAGGAAGCCTATGCCCCGCTTCTGCGTGAGTTGACCGCAAACTTCAACGCCATGCCGGACACGCAGGTCATCAACGTGTGCGCAAGCCCCATCACGGGCAATGCCGGGACCGTGGAATTCTTTTTGCACATCCTGTTTGGGCAAAAAGCGCAGGCGCCGGATTTGTCCGGGCGGATTGAACAAAGCGTGCAGGATGCCCTTTTGACTGAAACCTACAGGAAGGCAGGTGACCTCACCCTTGGATAAACACAATGTGGTATGGGATGACCCCAAACTGCTGAAGAAAAAGCGGATCATTGGCATTGCCAGTGTGGTCGCTGTCATCATTGTGTTTTTGGTGCTGGCCATTCTGCTGAAAAACCCCTTGCTCACCGCCATCCGGGACAGGGTCAGTTTCCGCACATGGATGCAAGAACGCGGCTTTTTGAAATACCCTTTGATGGTTGGCATCATGGCGCTGCAGGTCATCATTGCCTTTATTCCGGGAGAGCCGATTGAGATTATCGCCGGCTATATTTTTGGCGCCTGGGGCGGCCTCTTGCTGTGCCTGCTCGGCACGGCGCTTGGCAGCGTGCTGATCATCCTGGTGGTGCGCAAATACGGCATGCGCGTTGTATCGCTCTTTGTTGAAAAGGATCAGATAGACAACCTGCGCTTTTTTAAAGATCCCAAAAAACGGGATGCTGCCATCTTCCTGCTTTTTTTGATCCCGGGCACGCCCAAGGATATTTTGACCTATCTGTCCGGCCTGGTGCCCATTCACCTGGGCAAGTACCTGCTGTTGACCAGCATCGCGCGCATTCCCTCCATCATTACCTCCACCATGGGCGGCAACATGCTGGGCAAGCATGAATACCGCTACGCGCTGATTGTCTTTGGCGTTACCATGGCGCTCACCGTCATCGCGACAATCGCCTATCAGGTACATCAAAAGCGGCGCGAGAAAAAGGAAGAGGTGGTGGAGATTCAGCCTGTGGATCCTGAAACAATTCCGCCGCCTGCGGAAGCTGTCAACCTGCCTAAACCTGCGGGCGATCCAAAGCAGGCCGTGAAAAAACCTGCCAACAAAAAGAAGCCCACGGCCAGGCCTGTTTATAAAAAGAAGCCTGCCAACAAACCCGTGCCCAAGAAGGAATCCGGCAATGTTTCGGCGTAATGATGAAGCGCGCCTGTTTGGCGTGACCGCGGTGGAGAACATCTTCATTACGGAATATTTGCCGGCCGCTGATGGGGACAAGGTTAAAGTATATTTATATGGCCTGTACCGCAGCCAGTTTGGCGAGGAAAACTTTGGCATTGCGGAAATGGCGGCTGCCCTTGGCATGGAGGAAGGCGAGGTGCACGCGGCGCTGCGCTATTGGGAGCGTCGCAGGCTGGTGGAGCGCATCAGCGACCAGCCCCCCACCTTTATCTTCCATCATCTGGGACAGCGCTTTATCACCGGGCAGGATCAGATTTCCGCTGATGAGGGCTATATTGTGTTTTCCGAAGCCGTCCGCAAGCAGCTGGACAGCCGGCGCAAACTGCGCGAGAGCGATATCTCCATGGCCTATGAATGGGTGGAGGAGTTGGGCCTGCCGCAGGAGATTGTGCTGATGCTGCTGAACTATTTCGCGGATATCCGCGGCGCGCATTTCTCCTTCAAAAGCGCGCAGGCCACAGCGGTGATGATGAAGGAGGACGGTATCAGCACCACGGAGGAGGCGGAGCAGTTTTTCAGCCATTCCAAGCGCACCCATGCCGGCGCGCGGGCTGTGCTGTCGCAGTTTAACTTAAGGCGCCTGCCCACAGAGCCTGAATTAGCCCTGTACCGCAAGTGGACCGAGCAATGGGGCTTTGATGACAAGGCCATCATCGTCGCCTGCCAGGAGACCGTGGCGGCCAACAACCCCTCCTTCTCCTACCTCAATGGTATCTTGGACCGCATCAGGACCAAGGTGCCCACGAAGGGTTCCCGCGCCATCAAGCAGCATTTCGCGGAAGAGGGCCAGGATGTGGAGCAGGTGAAGCAGGTGTTGAAGGAACTGGGCTTGCAGCAAGTCAGCCCCTATACCCTCCTGCCCGCTTATTTGCTGCTGCGGGAGACTTACACGGTTGAAATGATCATTTTAGCGGCCAAGTCCGTGCGCGCGCGCAACGGAAAGTTTGAGGATGTGGAGCCGCAGCTGATTACCTGGACCAAGCAGGGGCTGACGGAGGACAAGCAGGTGGTGGCACACCTGCGCGCGCTGAAACAATATATGCCCAAGATGCATGAGGTGTTTGAAGCCTCCGGCATGGAAGGCCGCATTGGCGAGGTGGACCTGACGCGCTACAAACAGTGGCGGGAGGACGGGCACAGCGACGCGGTCATACTGGAAGCCGCGAAGCGGGCGCGTGAAGCGCGTCAAAAGTTAAGCTATATCCAGAGGATTTTGAACGACTGGAAAAAGCAGGGCGTAAAAACCCTGGCGGATATAGAAAAAGCTGGCCTGACACCCCAGGGGAAGCCGCGCAAAAAGGTGGCGTTTCAGGAATATGACCAGGAACAGGGCAGCGTGGATACCCCCTATGCCGGCCTTGATGTTCTGAAGGAAGCGAGGGACGCGCATGGCAAATGAATACCTGCTGCAGGCGATTGAAGAATGCGCCGAGCGCAAATTTGACAACCAGGCGGAGGAGCGCCGCCGGATGGCCTATGCCATCAGCTTGGCGCCGCAAATTGAGATCCTGGACACCAAGCGCCGGGAGGATATCCTGACCGGTCTGCAACAGGCGATGCAGGGCATCAAACCCGAAGGCATTGAGGAGAGTACCCGGCAGATCAACGCGCAGATTATAGCCTTGCTCAAAGAGCACGACCTGCCTGAGGACTACCTGGAGCCCGTCTTTCAATGCAAAATATGTGAGGACAGCGGCTATGTGGGCGAGGTGGAGAAAGCCTTGTGCGCCTGCGTCACCAGGCGCTATCACGAACTGTTGAGCGGTGAGATGGACACGCCCCACTCCCCCAGCTTTGAGCGTTTTGACCTGACGGTCTTCCCGGAAGTGGCGCTGGACCACCAGGGTACCACGCAGCGAATGCTGATGAGCGTCTTGAAACAGCACTGCGAGCGTTTCGCGGACGCGGTGCCGGAGGGCAGGCTGAATTTGCTGCTGTACGGCCCCAGCGGCCTTGGCAAAACCCACTTGTTAAAATGTGTTGCCAAGCGCGTGCGGGAACGGGGCATTCATACCCTTACCCTCAACGCCAACGCGCTGCTCAACCACATCCGCCAGGCCTATTTTGCCCGGGACGAGGAAGTGGACGAGCCCTATTATTCTGTTCCCTTGCTGTTGATTGATGATTTGGGCACCGAGCCCTTGTGGGAAAACATCACGCTGGAGCAATTGTTCGCGCTGCTGGAGCACCGGATTCAAAACCGGCTGCAGACGGTTATCAGCACCAATTTGCCGCTGGAGCAGCTGCGGGAGCGCTACACCCGGCGCATCTACTCCCGCCTGCTGGACCAGAACCAAAGCCTGGTGCTGCAATTCATGGGCCAGGATGTGCGCTTGACACCAAGGCAGCCTTAACTATTCTTCCTGAACAACCGGCGCTTTGACGCCTTTGCCGATGCCCTCAAAGAGGGCTTTTTTTGCGTTCATCATGTCCTCCACCCGGGCTAAATAATGGTGGATGTCCTTCACATTGGGGCTGCGCAGCACGCGTTCCCGGCCGGGTGACACCCATTTGGATACCGCGCCCGCGCCCATAGCCAGCACGGTGGTCTGGTCCTCCATCATGTCAATATTGTACAGGCAGGCAAAGCCTGGCTTCGCGTAGCCTACGTTTTCCTGGTTGCCGGCCATATGCTTTTGCCGGTACAGATAATAGGGCTGATAGCCTTTTTCCGCGGTTTTCTCAAGCGCCAGGCGCACCATCTGCCCAACCTGCCCTTCCTCCGCCTGCCTGACGCCATCGCGGTACAGGGCGCTTGAGCGCTTGATGGACAGGGTATGCACGGTGATGGCTTCAGGATCAAGACTTAGTACCTGGTTGAGGGATTCTGTGAACATGCCCACATCCTCCCCCGGCAGGCCCGCGATTAAATCCATATTGATATGCGAAAAACCCAGCTGCCGCGCAAGCCCAAAGGCTTCCAAGGTTTGCGCGCTGGCGTGCTGGCGGCCAATTCTGGACAGCGTGATGTCGTGCATGGTTTGCGGGTTGACCGAAATGCGCTGTATACCGGCTGCCTGGATGACCCGCAGCTTCCCTTCCATGATGGAATCCGGCCGCCCCGCCTCTACCGTGACCTCTACCGCCTGATTGAACAGGGGCTGGGCTGTGCTCAAAACCTCACGCAGCAAGTCCTCCGGCAGCACGGTGGGTGTGCCGCCGCCCACATATACGGAACGCGCGGTGAGCCCCCTGTCTTTCATCAGCTGGAGGGTGCCTTCAATTTCGCGTTTCAGGGCATTCACATAATCCGGCAGCAGACGGCCATCCCCCACCTCCCGGCTGAGGAAGCTGCAATAACTGCAGCGCGTCCTGCAAAAAGGGATGCCGATATAGCAGGCGATCTCATCCGGCTTAATCCGGGGCAAATTGTTCTGCACCTCTACGATGTCAAGCAGCAGCCTGGCTTTTTCATCCGATACAAAGAAGGTGTCCTGAATCCGCTTCACCGCGTCTTGCGCGGAGATGCCTTCCGCCATCGCGTCAAACACCAGGCGCGTGGGCCGGATGCCTGTCAGCGCGCCCCAGGGCGGCTGGATACCTGTTGCCTGCAGCAGGGCATGAAAAAGCCCCAGCTTTTGCTGGCGCTTGTGCAGGCGTTTTGCTTCCAACGGATCCAGTGAGAGCGGTGTGTTGCTTGAGACCTGCGTTTGATACAAACCCGTCAGCGTGACGGTTGTCTGCCGGGCATTTGCATGGATTTCATCTGTGATGGATACAACTAAATCGGCCAGATCTTCAGTCTCCATCTTTTCAACCGAGCCGAAGAAGAGGTTGAGCACGTCAAACAGCTCCGGAATAAAACCTTTGACCGGAGCCGACAGAACAACCTTCACTTGATGACATCCCCAGGCCCGTGCCCGGGATAAATCTGGCAGCCGACCAGGGCAAACAGCCGTCTGAGGGAGGCGCGCATAGCTTCCATGCTGCCGCCGGGCAGGTCCGTCCTGCCGTAATCACCCTTGAACATGGTGTCGCCAGTGAAGATGTCCTCACCCACCTTGAAACACACGCTGCCGCGGGTATGCCCTGGCGTGCTCATCACGTCAAACTGGATACCGGCCAGGTCCAATACCTGCCCATCTGTTAAGAAACCCGTCGCCGGCGGGCGCTTCTTGGTATCGCCCGAAAACAGGCCGAAGCTGAAATGGCTGTCTGTCAGCATGGGCGCGTCCTGCTCATGAATATAAATGGGCGCGTCCGCAAAGGCGTATAGCGCGCCGGTGTGATCAAAATGCCCGTGGGTCAAGAGGACCGCCGCGACCTTGCGCCCGTTCAGCGCGTGCTTGATCTTCTCCGCGTCAGCGCCCGGGTCGATGATGACCGCGTCATCGC
>DUQZ01000063.1 GCA_012837525.1 Clostridiales bacterium
GGGCGCCGCCGGCTTTGGCCAGCACCATGGTGATCGCCGCGGTCAGGGTGGTCTTGCCGTGGTCTACGTGACCAATCGTTCCGATGTTCACGTGCGGCTTCGTGCGCTCAAATTTCTGTTTTGCCATAATATCCTCCTTCAGGATTTCTCTAAATGATACTAAATGTGATGACCGAGGATTTTTTCCGCGATGGACTTTGGTACTTCCTCATAGTGGTCAAAGGACATGGTAAACATGCCGCGCCCCTGCGTCTTGCTGCGCAGATCGGTCGCGTAGCCGAACATCTCGCTCAGCGGCACATAGGAATGGATGATCTGATCCCCCAGGTGCGCCTCGTAGGACTCGATGCGGCCGCGCCTTGAGTTCAAATCGCCGATGACATCGCCCATGTACTGGTCGGGCACAATGACCTCCACCTTCATCATGGGCTCCATCAGGCAGCAGTCGGCCTTGCGCAGCGCGTCCTTAAACGCCAGTGAACCGGCGATTTTAAAGGCGATTTCAGACGAGTCCACCTCGTGGTAGGAGCCGTCCAGCACAGCGGCTTTGAAATCAACCACCTCGTACCCGCCCAGGATACCAGAGAGGGCGGCTTCGCGGATGCCCGCGTCAATGGGCGCGATGAACTCACGCGGGATGACGCCGCCGACAATCCTGCTTTCAAAGCTGTAGGTTTCGCCGGGCTCGGTCGGGCTGATTTCCACAATGCAGTGGCCGTACTGGCCGTGACCGCCGGACTGGCGCACATGGCGGCCTTCGCCGGTGGCGGCTTTGCGGATGGTCTCCTTGTAGGATACCTGCGGCTTGCCAATGGTGGCTTCCACGCGGAACTCCCGCATCAGGCGGTCCACAATGATTTCCAGGTGCAATTCACCCATGCCCGCGATGATGGTTTGCCCGGTTTCCTGGTCGGTGTAGGTTTTAAAGGTGGGGTCTTCCTCCGCAAGACGCGTTAAGGCATAGCCCAGCTTTTCCTGGCCGGCCTTGGTCTTGGGCTCAATAGCGACCCGGATGACGGGCTCAGGGAACTCAAGGGACTCAAGGATGATGGGCGCTTTTTCGTCGCAGAGCGTGTCACCGGTGGTGGTTTCCTTCAGCCCAACCGCGGCCACGATGTCGCCGGCGAAGACCTGTTCGATGTCCTCACGGTGGTTGGAGTGCATCCGCAGGATGCGGCTGAAGCGCTCGCGCTTGCCCTTGGATGAGTTATACACATAGGTGTTGGCAGAGACCTTGCCGGAATAGACACGGAAGAAGGCCAGCTTGCCCACGAAAGGATCCACCGCGATTTTGAAGGCGAGGGCAGAGAAGGGCTCGTCATCGCTGGGATGACGCTCGATCTCCACGCCCTCACGGCGCGGGTCGGTCCCCTTGATGCTGGGGATGTCCAGCGGGGAGGGCATGAAATCACATACCGCGTCAAGCAGAGGCTGTACGCCTTTGTTGCGGTAGGATGTGCCGCACAACACGGGGGTCATCTCACAGGCGATGGTGGTTTTGCGGATGGCGGCAATCAGGTCCTCACGGGTGATGTCCTCACCGCCAAAGTACTTCTCCATCAGCGCTTCGTCTGTCCCGACGACGGCGTCAATCAGCTTCTCGCGGTATTCCTCGGCCAGGGGCAGCAGGTCCTCGGGAATCTCTTCCTCGCGGATGTCCTTGCCCTCGTCATCGTAATAGACTTCGGCCTTCATGCGGATCAAGTCAATGATACCGGTGAAGGTGTTTTCCTTGCCGATGGGCAACTGGATGGGCACAGCGTTGGCGCTTAAGCGATCGTCCAGCATTTCCACCACGCGGTAGAAATCCGCGCCGTTGATGTCCATCTTGTTGACATAGGCCAGCCGCGGGACGTTGTACTTGTTTGCCTGACGCCACACGGTCTCACTCTGGGGCTCTACGCCGCCTTTGGCGCAAAACACGGCCACAGCGCCGTCGAGCACACGCAAAGAACGCTCCACCTCCACGGTGAAGTCCACGTGGCCAGGCGTGTCGATGATGTTGATGCGGTGGCCATTCCACAGCGCCGTTGTGGCGGCGGAGGTAATGGTGATCCCGCGTTCCTTTTCCTGGTCCATCCAGTCCATGGTGGCGCCGCCCTCATGGGTTTCCCCCATGCGGTGCACGCGGCCGGTGTAGAACAGGATGCGCTCGGAGGTGGTCGTCTTCCCAGCGTCAATATGCGCCATGATGCCGATGTTCCGAACCATGTCCAGGGGATGGTCTCTATGCATTAATGTACTTACTCCTTACTGCGGCTGAAAGCTTACCAACGGTAGTGCGCAAAGGCCTTGTTGGCTTCAGCCATGCGGTGCATTTCTTCTTTTCTTCTGACCGCATTGCCTGTGTTGTTGGCGGCGTCCATGACTTCGCCAGCCAGGCGTTCTGCCATGGTTTTCTCACCGCGCTTGCGGCTGAATTCCACCAGCCAGCGCAGGGCCAGGGTCTGCCGGCGCTCGGGGCGGATCTCCATGGGCACCTGATAGGTGGCGCCGCCCACGCGGCGGGCCTTGACCTCAAGCACGGGCAGGATGTTGTTGAGGGCATCCTGGAAGACATCGCCCGGCTCACGGCCGGTCTTTTCGCGGATCATGTCAAAGGCGGTGTAGCAGACATTCTGCGCGACGCCGCGTTTGCCATCCAGCATAATCTGGTTGATCAGCTTGGTAACGGTCACTGTTCCATAAATTGGATCAGGTAATACTTCACGTTTTGGGATAAATCCACGACGGGGCATAGTTTTCCTCCTATTAAATGAACGTTTGTGAGCCGGAGGCTGGAGGCATTACAGCATGATGCCTTCCATCGCTAGCGGTGTGACCTGGCTCTTGAATGCAACCCCCGCGGTTCCAAGACGGGAATTGGTGAAAACCAGGCAGGAACCAAACCGGCGTGGCTTACTTATTTCTTGGGACGTTTGGCACCATACAGTGAACGGCCCTGGTTCCGCTTCGCAACACCGGCTGTGTCCAGCGCGCCGCGGACGATGTGATACCGCACACCAGGCAGATCGCGCACACGGCCGCCGCGGATCAGCACCACACTATGCTCCTGCAAGTTGTGGCCGATACCGGGGATGTAGCATGTGCCTTCAATCTGGTTGGTAAGGCGGATCCTGGCAATTTTGCGCAGGGCAGAGTTGGGCTTTTTGGGGGTCGTCGTCTTCACAGACAGGCAGACACCCCGCTTTTGCGGGCAACCCTGCAGGATGGGCGCGTCAGATTTCTTGACAATCTTCTTGCGACCCTTACGGACCAATTGATTGATCGTGGGCAATTGGGATACCTCCTGAATTTTGATCGGAGCCTCTACAAAAGGTCTCCTCCTATAACATTCCCGCAACCCATGGGAATATATAGTCGAAATTGATCGCCCCGCTTGAGGGCTTGTTGCCATACGACAGGCAACCTTAACATAATACCGCTAAAGTTCTTGTTTTGTCAAACATTTTTGATGGCAAATTTGGTCGCGGACGCCAATTCGCAAATTTATGCCGCGTTTGCGCGCAAAGGCGGCCAAAACTGCATATTTGCGTGGATTTTTCTGTTTAAAATCACAGCAAAGCAGCACCTGATATGATACCATGGACGCAAGCACATGAAAGGGAAGAAGTTGACATGACCTTGGAAGAAGCGCGGGAAACCCTCAACCGCATTGATGACCAGCTGGCAGCGCTGTTTTATGAGCGCATGGCCGTGATTGATGAGATCGCCCGCTGCAAGGCGCAAACGGGCATGCCGGTCCACCACCCCGACCGGGAAGCCGCGGTAATCAACCGGCTGCTCGAAGCGCATGGCGCGGCGTATGAGCAGGAACTGAGGCAGTTGTATCAATGCGTCTTTGATGTCAGCCGCGCACGCCAGCGCCGGCTGATTGATGACGGCAACACGAATCCCTAAGGCGCGTTTGACCTTGTCTGGATGAAGGTTTATAATCCTGTCAGATTGTTGAAGGGAGCATCACATGGACCGCGACGCCGCGCAGGGGAACCGCTTTCGATTTTATTTGACCATGGCCGCCATTGTGCTGGTTGCCGTGCTGATTTTATATGTGCTGGGCGTCTTTGGCGGCGGCCCCAGACGGTTGAATGTGACCAAGCTGCGCTGTGTGACCACCCAGCAGGTGACGCCCTTTGGCGACAAGGTGCTGTATTATGACGGCACCAATCTGTACTGCCTAAACGCCAACGGGACGGAACAATGGAAGTACGCACTGGGCCCCGGCGCCCGCTTTACCGCAAGCGACAGCGTCGTCACAGCCTGGGCTGGCTCCCATTTGCATATTTTGGACCGCAGCGGCCGCGCCAGCTTCAATGACCGGCTGCCAGACCCCATCCAGTTTGCCAAAGCCGGCCGGCAGTATGTCGCCGCCGTGGTCGGTGAGGGCGTCAGTCCCACGCTGCTGGTGAAGGATGTCAACGGCCTGGCGGTGGATTCGGAATCCGTCGCCTATGGCGACAAGATGATCCTGGACATGGATTTCTTTGAAAACGGCAATTACCTTTGGACGACCTCCCTGGATGTGTACGGCATCTCCCCCGTGATTGTGATGAACATCTACCGCGTGGGCGCGATGAACACGGGCGAGGTGGACCTGGGTGAGGAAATCACCTACAAGGTGGTGTATGCCGGGGACAAATTGCACGTGGTTAATACGAAGGAATTAAACCTGTATGACTACCGCGGCACGCGCGACCCCTTTTCCAAGCAGCTGGTCTATGGCTGGAAGCTGATTGACAGCAACACCGCCGGCAACAACGCCGTACTGCTGTTTGCGCCGGAGATGCAAACCGCGAACGAGCAGCAGATCACCGAGTTGCGCGTGCTGACCAGCAACAAGCGCGACAGCCGCTATACCCTGCCCAACAGCTGTGTGGGCGCGGGCCTCAAGGGCAATACCATCTTCGCCATCTCCGCAGATACGCTCTATCAGGCGGAACTCAACGCCCAGCGCTTCTCCGCCATCAAACTGCCCGTGAAAACCGCCATTACCGGCTACATCGGCAAGCTCTCCAACGGGTCCAGCCTGGTGAGCAGCGGGCTGGATGTGTATCTGATTTCCCTGCCTTAAGACAGGAGGATTACTTTGAACGTAGTAGACGGCATTCTCTTATTCGTCCTGGCCATCAGCGTGATCTACGGCCTGTACCACGGGTTTATCCAGTCCGTAGCCAGCCTGGTGGGCCTTGGCATCTCAATTTTCTCCGGTCTGTTGTTTGGGCCGCAGCTGGCCGCCTTTTTGGCCAAAAGCCAGCCTGTGCGCGATGTGCTGGTCAATTATTCTGACGCGGTGGTGCGCGTTGGGGATTATGAATTGGCCAGCTCCCCCGTCACCACGGTTTCCGGCAGCCTGCTGGACACCGTACTGGGCAGCGTGTCCTTCCCGGACTCCGTTAAAAACCTGCTCAAGGACAACATCATCACCCAGGCCTTTTCCAAAAACGGGCTGTCTACCGTCAACGAATATGTGTCCAACACGCTGATTCAAACGGTGCTGAGCGTGGTGAGCTTCCTGGTTTGCTGCCTGATCGCCTATTTGGTCTGGATTTTCCTGGTATCAGTCATCCGGCATGTGTTTGAGTTTCCCATCCTCAAGCAGCTGGATTGGCTGGCCGGCGGCCTGTTTGGGCTGGCTCGGGGCGCTGTGATCTGCTATTTGCTGGTGCTGCTCATCCCGCTGATTCAGGTGATGGTGCCGGACGAGAAATTCCTGGTCTTCCTGCAGGAGAGCCAGGTGGCGGATTTGTTCCGCAATGATGGCTTCTTCATACGCATCATACGGGGCGGATAGCAATATAAATCGGGTTAAAAACGGGCTTGCGCTGTGAAAACGCAAGCCCGTTTTTGTTGAAGTATGCTATGCCTTTGGCCAGTTGCCGGTGTCCTTGTCAAAGAATGGATGGTCTTTCATCTGCTCAAAGCGCGCGCGCAGGAGCGCCTCATCTTCTTTGGTATAGCCGGTCTTTGCCGCCTCTTCATAATGTTCCATCATGAAGGACTGGCATTCCCAGTTGCCGGGCGGAATCAGGGCGTCCGCGCCCAGGTTGAAGGTGTAGCGCATGCCGGCCAGGCGGGCGGCCACATCCTCCTTCTCAAAGGGCTTGCACCAGGACTTGGGCCAGATGGAGGCGTCGCGCTCTTTGTCGTCCAGCCAGGCGCGCTCCACCAGCGCTTTGATACCCAGCAAGCCAAAGCCATGTTCCTGCTTGGCCTTCACCAGGTCACTGCCAATGCCCTGGCCCATGTGCAGCAGATAGTTGAGCGGGAACATCACCGTATCAAAGGGATAGCGTTTAAGGGCCTCCAGCGCCGCGCGCTCGGAATGCGCGCTGAAGCCAATCTTGCGCACCAGGCCTTTTTGCTGCAGCTTGAGCACCAAATCCATGGTGCCGCCTGGGCCAAAGGCTACCTCGACATCCTCGGGAGTGGTTAAAGAATGCAATTGATAGACGTCAAACCAGTCTGTATGCAGGTGCTCCAGGGATTGGTAGAACTCCTTCTCCGCGTCCTTCGCCTTGCGCTGGGTAGTTTTGCAGGCCAGGTAGACATCCTTGCGGTAGGGCTTGAAGGACTTGCCAAAGATGACCTCCGCGTTGCCGTAGCTGGGCGCGATGTCAAAATAGTTGACACCCAAATCGATGCTTTTGGCCACATAGTTGTCCGAGTCCGCCTGGCGCTCATCCATGCTGACGATGCCGGCGTAGATGATGGGGCTGATGCTGTAGCCGGTTTTCCCAAGGGGTACTTTCTTCATGCCGGGTTCCTCCTTTGCGGGCGTGTGTCCTTACTGGGCAAGCAGGTCGATGAGTTGGTTGCTGCGTTTCATAAAGGCCTTGAGTTCATCCCCTTCCAGGGGGCGGGAGGACAGGCGCGCCAGATCAAACACCTGCGCAATCAGCAGCTGCTGCTTCTCCCCCTCCTCCATGCCGGCGATGGCCTGGATGCTTTTGTTGGCGCGGTTGAGCACCAGGGTGTAGCGCTCGGGGAAGGCGCTGCCCGCGGTATCGCCGTAGATGCGGCTCATGTCCTTGTAGCGGCGCAGCTGCTCGTCCTCCGTGAGCATGGCGGGGGTCTCCCTGTCGCTGAGGGCTTCCAGCTGCACGGTCAAGTCCGGCATTTCCAGCACCTCGCGCACGCGCTTTTGCAGTGCTTCATGGTCCAGATCCTTCCCGTCCTCGCTGTCGTCCTGCAGGCCTTTTACATCCGCGTCCACGCGCATAAACTGGACATCGGCGCCGCCGGAGTACTCCAAGAAAGACATGAAGTTCACATCAATCAGGGTATCCATCACCGCCACATCGATGCCCTTTTCCTCAAAGGGCGCGACGCTGGCCGCCTGGCGCGCGGCATCGGTGGTGTAGTAGACCTTTTTTTCGGTCTTGCCAGCATTGCGGGATTTGTACTCGTCCAGGGTGTAGTACTCGTTCTTCGTGGTTTTCAGCAGCAGGGAGTCCTTCACCGCGTCATAGAACTTGCGGTCGGAAATGCAGCCGTACTTGATGAAGGGATGGATGTCGTCCCAGTACTTCTGGTAGGTCTCCCGCTCGGTCGTGAACAGGGAATTGAGCTTGTCCGCCACCTTTTTGACGATATGCTGGGAGAGGCGCCGGACATAGCCGTCGTTTTGCAGGAAGGAGCGGGACACGTTCAGCGGCAGGTCCGGGCAATCCAGCACGCCCTTTAAGACCAGCAAGAACTCCGGAATAACCTCCTTGATGTTGTCGGCCACAAAGACCTGGCGGTTAAACAGCTTGACCTGGCCGTCCTGTCCGGAGAAATCGCGCCGGATGCGCGGGAAATACAGGATGCCCTTTAGCACAAAGGGATAGTCCACATTCAGGTGAATCCAGAACAGAGGATCCTCCCAGGTGTTGAAGAGCTTGCGGTAGGTTCCCTTGTACTCCTCATCTGTGCAGTCGCGCGGCGCCTTGAGCCACAGGGGATTGACCTCATTAATCAGGACAGGGCCGGGGACAAAGTCCTCCTCTTCCAGAAGATCAGCCTCATCCGTTTGCTCCTCGCCCTCGGCCTTCTTTTTCTTGGCCTCTTTCTTGGCTTCCTTCCTGCGCTTCTTTTCGTCCTCGATCTGCCGCTTGATGCCCTCGATGTCCTCAAAATA
>DUQZ01000064.1 GCA_012837525.1 Clostridiales bacterium
CCCCCCCCAAGCCCCCGCCCGGGGAGAACCTCCCCGGACCCCGGAATCAATATAGTTAGGGTGCATTTCCACAGAAGTCTGTAAGAAATGCACCCTAAAAATTACGAGATGTCCTTTTGTATCTCTAACAATACCATGTATTCTCCGCCAGATTTGCTACACTGTCAACCAAACTGGCACGAATCATACCGTGATCACACGAAATACAGGCAGCTTCGTTTGTTTTTAACCTCAACCCACCGTACTCAAGTCCCAGGTCTCGTTCAGTTTGGGCACGTCGTTGATCAGGCGCCTTGTGTACTCCGCCTGCGGGTTTAAAATCACCTCGTCCGCGGTGCCGTGCTCCACAAATTTGCCCTTCTCCATAATGTACACGGTGTCGGAGATATGGTAGGCCAGGCCGATGTCGTGGGTGATGAAGATGATGGTCATGTTGGTTTCGTCCCGCAGCTTCAGCAGCATGTCCAGGATGGTCGCACGGGAGCAGGCATCAATCATGCTGGTGGGTTCATCCGCCAGCAAAATCTTGGGCTTGAGCAAAAAGATCCTGGCAATCATCAGCCGCTGCATCTGCCCGCCGGACAGCTCAAAGGGGTATTTGTTGGTCATCTCCTCATACTTGAGGTTGACGAAGGCCAGCGCCTCCGTCATCAGGGCGATTTTTTCTTCCATCTTCAGGTTTTTACCGCCGCGCATGCGGATGCAGTCCAGCAGCACCGTATCAATCTTGTTGAAGATATTGTAGCTGGAAAACGGGTCCTGGAAAATGGCCTGGATGCCTTTCCAGTACTTGCGGCGCTTCTTGGCTGTGGACAAGTCCAGCGGCTGACCGTGGAAGTGGATCTCCCCCTCCGTTTTGGAAAGCAGGCCCAGCAGCATCTTGGCCAGGGTCGTCTTCCCACTGCCGGATTCACCCACGATGGACACCAGTTCCCCGTCATAAAAATCAAAATCCACATGGTCCACCGCTGTTACGGTCTGGCGGCCCAATCCAAATACCTTGGTCAGCCCCCTGCCGCACAGGCAGACGGTGCGCTCAGCGTTCACTGGCATACTTCCTCCTCAGCTCGTCCTCATCCCGCCAGCAGCGGCTGGCACGGCCGGAGCGCAGGACCCGCAAGTCCTGGTTAATGCCCGTGCAGCGCGGCTCCACATACTTGCACCGGGGCGCGAAACGGCAGCCCGCGGGCGGCTTTTTCAAGTTGGGCGGTGTGCCCGGGATGGCCGCCAGCTTGGTATCGCGCATGCCCTCCTCCGGCACCAGGATGGAATCCATTAATCCCTTCGCATAGGGGTGCACCGGGTCAAACACCACCTCCCTGGCGCTGCCCTCCTCCACAATTTGTCCGGCGTACATCACCATGATGTCGTCGGTGACGTTGTATAAAAGCGGCAGCTCGTGGGTGATGAAGATCATCGTCTTGATCATGCCCTCGTCCATCATGTTGCGCAGCATCTTAATCACCATCTTCTGGCTGGTGACGTCCAGCGCGGAGCTGGGCTCATCCGCGATCAAGACCTGCGGGGAAAGGATGGTGGAGATGGCAATCACCGTGCGCTGCTTCATGCCGCCGGACAACTCCACCGCGAACTTGTCCAGGGATTCCTTGGGCAACCCCAATTTTTCAAAGCGCTCAGTCGCCAAATTGCGGATGTCATTCTTTGTCATGTGCGGGATGTGCGCGCGCACCACGTCCTGGATAAAGTGGATAATCCGCCGCGTGGGGTTCAACGCGTTCATCGCAGCCTGGGGGATGTAGGCAATCTTGGTGCCCAGCACGTTTAAGCGCACCTCATCCGGCGGCATCTGCGTAATGTTTTGCCCATCCAGGATAATGTCCCCGCTTTGGTAGTGCAGCGGCGGGAAGTAATAGCCCATTAAGGAGAGCGCCAGGGTGGATTTGCCGCAGCCGCTCTCGCCCGCAATGCCCAGGCTGCGCCCCTCCCACAGCTGTAAGGATACATGGTCTACCGCGTAGATGTCCTCGCCAAAGCGGGTGATGTACTTGGTGGTGAGGTCACGAACCTCCATAACCGGTGTATTGCTCATGACGACCCCCCCTTATGAGCGCAGCTGCGGGTTGAACACCTGGTCCAAGCCCGTATTCATTAAGTTGAGTGAGAAGGAGATGAGGGCAATGACCATAATCACCGGGAAATAGGCCCACCAGGAGCCGTTTAAGTGCGCGGAGTACAGCATCGCCCAGTTCATCATCAGCCCCAGGGTGGGCACCTCCGTCGTCTTGGGGCCCAGGCCCAGCAAGGACAGCTGCGCCTCCGCCAGGATGCCGGAGGACACCTGCAGGATGAAGGCCATGATGACATAGCTTAAGATATAGGGCAGAATATCGCGCCAGATGATGCGCAGCACGCTGTGCCCGGACAGCTTGCTCAGGTTCACATGGTCACGGTTGCGCAGGGAAATCACCTGCGAGCGCACCGAGCGCGCTGTCCACACCCAGCTGGTCAGGCCGATGACCACCGCCACGGTGGTTGCCCCGCGCTGGTCCTGCCCAATGGAGTAGGAGATCAAAATCAGCAGCACAAAGCCCGGGATGACGGTAAAGATGTTGGTAAAGAACATAATCACATCATCAACCCAGCCGCCCAAATAACCGGCCAAAAGGCCCAGCCACAGGCCAATCAGGGTGGCAACCGTGCCCGCAATCAGGCCAATCACCAGGGAGGTGCCCGCCGCGGACACCAGCTCCTTCAAGACGTCCCGGCCAAAGTTATCCGTGCCCAAAGGCAGCGTCTTCACATTGGCAACGGCAGAGATGTTCACATAATCATCCTTGCCGATGCTGCCTTTTTCAACAGTCTCGCCGCTTGCGGGATCGGTCTCGGACAGGCTGAGTGCCGGCGCGTTGCTGGCCGCCACCAGTCGCTTGTTGAGCCGCTCATAAAAATTGCGGTCGGCCTTGGTCATCCCAGCCGGGCGTTCCTTGCCGTCATAATGTGTCTTCCAGGCAGAGAGCAGCGCCTCGGTGTCGTTGATGTTCAGCCCTTCAATATCCTTGCCGGTCACATCCAGCCAGTAAGCCATCTTGACGCGGTCCTCCTGGCCAAGCAGGCTGGCCACGCGCTTGCTGTCCGCCTCCGGCAGGCGCAGCACGCTGCGCTGGCTGCCCACGCTGTCATACAGGGATACATAGGTGCCGGGCCTGGCAAAATTACCCAGGCCGATGGACTGCAGCGGGTTGCCGGGGTTGATGAGCGGATAGATCAACACCATCAACAGCATCAGCATAAAGATGCCAAAGCCCACCAGAAACAGCGGGGAGCGGAAGATCTTGCGGATTTTGTGTTTCATTGTATCTCCCTGCCTTAGTTAATCTGCGCGGCCTTGACCCGCGGGTCAATGAAGGCGTAGAGGATATCCAGCAAAAAGGCGCTCAACAACACCATAACGGTGATGATCAGCGTGGTCGCTGAAATCAGCGGGTAGTCCGCCATGGTCACCGCGCGGTACATCGTGGTGCCCAAGCCTGGATAGTTGAAAATAATCTCCGCCACCAGCGCGCCGCCAATCATCGTGCCGATGGACAGCGCCAGGCCTGTCACCTGCGGCAGCATCGCGTTGCGGAAGACATAGCGCACAATCTTGCGGTCCTTGATGCCCAAAAAGCGCGCGTACTTTACATAGTCGGCGTTCAATTCATAAATGGACATGGAGCGCATGCCAATCGCCTGCCCGCCGATGGAGATCAACACAATGGACCAGAAGGGCAGGTGGTAATGCTGGATCACCGAGCGCATAAAGTCAAAGCTGGCGTTGGGGATCATATCAAAGGCATAGCCGCCGGAAATGGGCGCCCATTTCAGATTGACCGCGAACACCACCAGCAAAATCACAGCCATGCCAAAGGCCGGAATGTTGCTGAGGAAGAGGGTCAGCGGCAGCAGCACCTTGTCAAAGCCCTTGCGGATATAGGCCGCCAGGGCGCCCAGCACATTGCCCAGCAGCCAGCCAACCAAAATGGCGGGCAGCTGCAAAAACACCGTCCACCAGATGGCGCTGCCCAGAATATCCGTCACCTTGCGCGGGTACTGGCTAAAGGATGTCCCCAGATCGCCCCGGGTCAGGTTGCCCAGGAAGGTAAAAAACTGCTGCATGAGGGGCTTGTCGGTACCAAACTCCGCCTGATACTGCTTGTAGATGCGGCTGACTGCTGTCGCGTCCGTCATGCCGCTGGCCAGCCTGCCCGTGATCGCTGCGACCGGGTCCGCCGGCATCAGGCGGGGTAAAAAGAAATTCAGCACCAACGCCGCCGCGAAGGTGACCATAAACCAGACTATTTTCTTGGTGAAGTACTTTCTGTAGCCCTTCATCTCATACAGCCTCCTGTACGGCTATCAAACCCACAACAAAAGAAAAACAGATGCAAAATCCCCCTGCCCCAGGGATGAGCCCGGGGCAGGGGTTTGAATGCGGCTTATTCGCCGACCAGTTTCAGGTTGTACAGGGCCGCGATGCCGTAGCCGTCCGTGCAGACTGCCGGCGGGATGTTCAGGCCATCGCCGTCCTCGGGGAAGTTGGTCCAGACGCTCTCGTTGACCGCGTGGAAGGTAGCCGGGCGATACATCAGCGCGAAGGAAGGTACCTCGGTTAGGTAGATGCGGACCAGTTCGGTGTACATCTCCTTCAGCTTGGCTTCGTCCGTCGTCATCGGGATCTGCTTGATGATGGCGTCAGCTTCCTCGTTGAGGTACTGGCCCCAGTTACCGGTCCAGTTGTTCTCAGCGCCCACCAGGTCAGCACCCAGGTACTGGCGCACGCGGCCCCAGGGCATGCTGGGCGCGGCGGACTCGGGCGACCACATGAAGATGTCATAGTCCTTCTGGTTGGGGTTGGTGAAGATGGTCTGGTAGGTGGACCATTCGGGGAAGAGGGTGGTGATTTCGATCTTAATCTTCTCACCGGCCGCGGCAACCATTTCCATGGCGGCCATCCAGTCGGTCCAGCCGTTGGGGCACACCGCGTTGAAGCTCAGCTTCACGCCGTCAATGTCGCGCCAGCCGTCGCCATCACTGTCCACAATGCCCGCCTCATCCAGCAGCTTGTTGGCGCCGTCATAATCAACGCCAGCCCACTGCAGGTCCTTCACCGCGTCCTTGTCATACATCGCCTGCTCGCCCACCGTGGGGTTCATCAGGGAGCGGGGGACGTCCTTAAAGGAGGGGCTCTGGTTGGTCATCGCGTTTTCGATGATGGCGTCATAGTCCACCGCCATGGCGATGGCCTTGCGCAGGGCCGTGTGCTCCTTGAGCAGGGGGTTGTTCATGTTGTACCAGGCCGTGGGCATGGTCAGGCAGATGCCGTAGGGCGCATCCTGCATGTAGGTGGAGATGGGCAGGCCTTCATCCTCCCACAGCTTCTGGATGTTGGGCAGGAACTGCTGGTTCACGTCGATCTCGCCGGCCTTGAAGGCAACCTCCATCGCGGAGTTGTCAGCGAAGATGTTGTGGCCAATGTACTTGGGCACGGGCAGCTTGCCCCACATGGACTCATCCTGGCCCCAGTAGTTGTCGTTGCGGACGAAGAGGACCTTCTGGTCATCAGAGAAGAACTTGCCGTAGGGGCCGGTGAAGGGCACATCCTCCGCCGCGTCGTTCAAAATGGCGGTGGCGTCGTTGTTGTTGCGCTCCTTGAGCGTTTCCAGCCAGGCCTTTTGGGCGACAAAGGCGCCGATTAAATAGTCCTTCACCTTCAGGGGGTTGACGGGCTGGCCGTCGGCGTCCACCTTGGCGGTGATGACAACGGTGAGGTCGTCCTCAGCCACCACTTTGTCAATATAGCCGCCGTAGTTGGTGGCTGTGCCGTTGTTGATCTCAATACCGATGTTCCAGGTGGCCTCAAAGTCATGGGCGGTCACCTGGGTGTCGTCGGACCATTTGGCAACCGGCTTGATTTTGACGGTGGTGGTGATCAGGTCCTCTGACACGACGGGATCGCCGTCTGCCAGCAAGGGCAGCATGGCCCCGTCCAGGAAGTTGTACATGTACAGCGTCTCAAACATCACTGTGCGTGCGCCCCAGCCGTTTGATGTCGTGGCCATGGCGTTGTTCTGGTTGGTGCCAACGGGGTTCCAGGTCGCGACGGTGCCCCATTGCTGGCCGCCGAAGTACAGTGTCTCCTCGCGGGGCAGCTGAACCACCTCCGCCGCGCCCGCGCCCAGCCCCATCACCAGGGCCAGCGCCAGCATCAGTCCAAGCAGGGTACGATACCAGTGTCTCATGATATTTCCTCCTTTTATTTCCTACGGTCTTTTTGCAGACCGAAGCCATACTTATGCGGGGGACAGCGTCCTGTCAAAAACGGTTGAATTAATCGATTACTTTACTCATTTATACACTGGTTTTTTGCGCTTGTCAAGTCCTCCGGGTGCAAAAAATCCCCTTAGCTGTTTGTCTGCTTTGCAAACCATTGCCTGTCCTGCCCGGGCATGATAAATTGAAACCGGACAACAAATAAAGGAGAATCACATGAGCACCTTAAACCTGCTGGCCTTTGACATCGGCGCCAGCAATGGGCGCGGCATCCTGGGCCGGTTTGACGGCGAACGCATTGAGATGACGCCCCTGCACCAGTTTGAGAATCATTTTTCGCAGCAGGGCGATCTGTACACCTGGGATGTGTTCCGCATCCACCAAAATATGAAACAGGCCTTCATCCGCGCCAAGGCAGCGGGCCTTGTGCCGGACAGCTTTGGCATCGACACCTGGGGTGTTGACTATGGCCTGCTGGATACACAGGGCGGTTTGGTGGAAGCGCCCCGCGCCTACCGCATGAGCACGGACAAGGAGATGCACGCCGCCTGGGAGAAAATTCCGGAACGGCGGATGTTTGACCTCACCGGTATCTCCGCCATCAGCTTCAACACCGTCTTTCAGCTCTACCGCCGGGTGAAGGACGGCGACTGGGCGCTCAGCCAGGCCCGCGCGCTGCTCATGATGCCGGATTTGCTGGCCTATTTTTTGACCGGTGTCAAAAGCATGGAGTACACCGCCGCCTCCTCCACGGGGCTGGTGGACCTTGCCACCCGCGAAATCAGCCAGGAGATTTTAGACGCCCTTGAGATCCCCGGCCACCTTTTTTGCGACATTGTGATGCCGGGGCGCCTGCTGGGGGAACTTAAGGATGACATCGCGCGGGAGGTGGGCCTGCCGCGCGTTCCCTACGCCCTGGTGGGCACGCATGACACCGCCAGCGCGGTGGCCGCCATCCCCGGGACGGGCGATTTCGCCTTTTGCTCCTCCGGCACCTGGAGTTGCTTTGGCTTTGAAAGCGACACGCCGCAGCTGTCGGATGAAGCCTTCCTCAGCCGCTTTGGCAACGAAGGTTCCGTCCAGGGCGCCTACCGCCCGCTTTTGAACCTCATGGGCCTGTGGCTGGTGCAGGAGTGCCGCCGCGAATGGGCAAAGGACCTGGGCTATGTGCCCGACTGGGAGGACATCAAGTCCCAGGCTGCGCAGGCTTTACCCCTGCGCAGCATCATCAACCCGGATGACGCCATCTTTTACAAGGCGGGGGACATGCCGAAAAAAATCCAGGACTACTGCCGAAAGACCCATCAGCCGGTGCCTGAAACCATCGGGCAGATTGCCCGCGCCTGCTATGAGTCCCTGGCCCTGAAATACCGCTATACCATTGAGCGCATGGGTAAAATGAGGGGGAAGCCCGTTTCAAGCCTGAACATCACGGGCGGCGGCATCCAGAATAACCTGCTCAACCAGATGGCTGCCGACAGCACCGGGCTGCCCGTCACCGCAGGCCCCATTGAGGGCGCGGCCATGGGCAACGCGCTGATGCAGGCCATGGCGCTGGGAGAGATTGCGGGCATGGAAGAGCTGCGCCAGGTGGTGCGCGCCAGTGTACAACCCCGCGTGTACCTGCCCCGTCGCACCCAAGCCTGGGAGGACGCCTACGGCAAACTGCTGGACCTGTTATCAACAACAAATGAGAAATGAGGAAATAACATGACGTATGACCTGGTAATCATTGGCGGCGGGCCCGCCGGCTACCTGGCCGCGGAGCGCGCGGGCCAGGCGGGGATGAAGGTGGCGCTGGTGGAGGAGCGCGCCTTAGGCGGTGTGTGCTTAAACGAGGGCTGCATCCCCACCAAGACCCTGCTGTACTCGGCCAAATTGCATGACGGCGTGGCGCAGGGGGCGCGCTACGGCGTAAGCGCGCAGGACCTAAAAATTGACCACGAAACGGTCATCAAGCGCAAGGACAAGGTGGTGCGCACGCTGGTGGCCGGCGTGAAGGCGCAGATGCGCGCCAAGCAGGTGGAGGTGGTTTCTGCCCGCGGCCTCATCACCGGCAAAACGGAGGAGGGCTTCACCGTGCAGGCGGGGGAGCAAACCTTGACCGGCAAGCGCCTGCTGATCGCCACCGGCTCCGCCGCCGCTGTCCCGCCCATCCCGAGCTTAAAGGAAGGCATTGAAAGCGGCTTTGTGCTCACCAGCCGGGAGATCCTGGACAAAAAGGAGCTGCCCGCCTCCCTTTGCGTCATCGGCGGCGGGGTGATTGGGCTGGAGTTGGCCAGCTATTTCAGCTCCCTGGGCGTGCCGGTATCCGTGGTGGAGATGCTAGACCACATCGCGGGGGAGAACGACCAGGAGCTGGTCGCCCTGCTCAAGGCCGATCTGGAAAAGCGCGGCATCGTCTTCCATTTAAACAGCACGGTAACCGAGGTCACCGAAACTGGCGTGCGCTTCACCAAAGACGGGGAAGAGCAGGTTCTTGAAGCAGGCAGCGTGCTTTTGTCCATCGGCCGGCGCGCCAACACCCGCGACATCGGGCTGGAAAGCATCGGGGTAGCAACAACGCGCCAGGGCATCACGGTGGATGAGCACCTGCGCACCAATATTGAAGGCGTGTATGCCGCGGGCGATGTGACAGGCTTCTCCATGCTGGCGCATACCGCCTACCGCGAGGCCGAGGTGGCCGTCAACCACATGCTGGGCATTGAGGATACCATGCGTTATAACGCCATCCCGGCCGTCATCTACACCAACCCGGAGCTGGCCTCCGTGGGCCATACGGAGGAAAGCGCCAGACAGGCGGGGCTTGAGATCAAAGCGGTCAAACTGCCCATGCGCTTCTCCGGCCGCTACCTGGCCGAGAACGAGGGCGGCGCCAGCATCATGAAGCTGATTGTGAACAAGAACACCCAGCAGGTGGTGGGCCTGCAGGCGCTTTCTAACTACGCCAGTGAATTCATTGTGACGGCAGGGACGTTTATCGAATTAAGCCTCACCCTGGACCAGGTCAAGAAGATTGTCTTCCCGCACCCCACCGTGGCCGAGATCATCCGCGAAGCCGTCTTCGCCTATGAGGAGTAAGACAGCCTGATGACAAACCGCTATTTTGAAACCCAGAACACCGACCCCACCATCAACCTGGCCCTGGAGGAAGCCCTGCTTTTGGATGACCCCCAAATGCCCACCCTCTTTTTGTGGCAAAACGCGCACACCGTGGTCATCGGCCGCGGTCAAAACGCCTGGAAGGAGTGCAGAAGCGACCTGCTGGCCGAGGAGGGCGGCACCCTGGTGCGCCGCACCACCGGCGGCGGGGCGGTTTATCACGATCTGGGCAACCTCAACTTCTCCTTCGTGATGCCCAAGGCCATCTATGATGTGTCCCGCCAGTTGGATGTCATCCGCGCGGCGGTTGCCCGCTTTGGCATTGACGCTGTCGCCTCCGGCCGCAATGACATCGTGCTGGGGGAGTCCGGCGCCAAGTTCTCCGGCAACGCCTTCCGGCACACGCAGACCGCCAGCCTGCACCATGGCACCATTTTGATGGATGTGGATTTCACCAAGCTGGGCCGCTATCTGCAGCCCAGTCGCGCCAAATTGGACGCCAAGGGCGTGCAGAGCGTGCGCGCGCGGGTAGCCAACCTGAAGGAATTGGCGCCCAAGATGACAATCGCCAACCTCAAGGATGCCCTGTTTGCCGCCTTCGAAGAAGAATACGGGCAGACGGATCGACTTGACATCAAAGAACATGTGGCGGGGGCACAGCTGGACGAGCTCACCGCCAAGTACCGCGATTGGGACTGGACCTTCGGCAAAACCCCGCAGTTTGATGTCACCCTGGAGCAGCGCTTTCCCTTTGGCAGTGTGGAGTTGCTGCTGCGCCTTAAAAACGGCGTGGTGCAAACCGCCAACTGCTATTCAGACGCCAATGACCCGGAATTAGCCGCGCGGCTAACTACTGCGCTCACCGGCAGCCTGTTCACGCCGGAAGCCCTGTCTGATAAGTTAAAAGACAGCACCTACCTGGAGGACCAAGAAGTCGCGGCCTGGCTTGTCACCCAACGCGTTTAGACCCATCAAAAAACGGAGGAAGCCGCTTTGTTCCGATTCATGCACAAACGCACACAGCGCAAAGCCGCGCAGCAGATCCTGCTGGCCCGGGCCGAGAAGGAGCGCAACCTGTGGTCCACCATCAGCACCCTCACCCCGGAAGCGGCGCTGGACCTGCTGGACAGCTCAAAAAGCGGCCTGTCCGAGTTTTTGGTGGAAGCCTCCAGCGACTACTACGGCCCCAATGTGATCACCCAGGTCAAGCGGGAATCCCCACTGAAGCGGTTTGCGCTCAGCTTTGTCAGCCCCTTTACCGGCATCCTCTTTTTGCTGGCGCTGGTCAGCTTCATCACCGACTATTCCATGATGCCCCACGGCCAGCGGGATTTAAGCACCGTACTTATCATCCTGGTGATGATTTTGTTAAGCGGGCTGATGACCTTTATCCAGGAGTTCCGGGGCGACCAGGCGGCGCAAAAACTCTCCGAATTGGTGGAGAACACCATCGCGGTCACCCGCAAGGACGCGCCGCAAACAGAAATCCCCATGGATGAGGTGGTGGTGGGCGACATCGTGCACCTGGCTGCCGGGGACATGGTGCCGGCCGATTTGCGCATCCTGGAGGCCAACGACCTGTTTATCAACCAGAGCGCGATGACCGGGGAATCAGAACCGGTGGAGAAATCCGCAGCCCCGGTTGCGCCTGGTGAGCACACCGCGCAGATGGACATCCCCAACCTGGCCTTCATGGGCACCAACGTGCAAAGCGGCAGCGCCCTGGGCATTGTCTATTCCACCGGGGATGAGACCGTGCTAGGCCAGATGGCGGGGCACTTAAGCCAGGTCAAGCCCGAACCCTCCGCCTTTGACAAGGGCCTGGCCTCCGTCAGCCGCATCCTCATCCGCTTTATGCTGGTGATGGTGCCCCTTGTCTTTTTGCTCAACGTAATCACCAAGCGGGATGGGCTCAGCGCCTTCCTGTTCTCCATCAGCATCGCGGTGGGCCTCACCCCCCAGATGCTGCCCATGATTGTGTCCACGGTCTTGGCCCGCGGCGCTGTCGCCATGAGCCGCAAGGACACCATCATCAAAAACGTCAACGCCATCCAGAACATGGGCGCCATGGACATCCTCTGCACCGACAAGACGGGCACCCTCACCCAGGACAGGGTGGTGCTGGAATACCACCTGGACATCGAGGGCGAGGAAGACCCCTATGTGCTGCGCTACGCCTTCCTCAACAGCTATTACCAAACCGGGCTCAACAGCCTGATGGATGAGTCCATCATCCTGCGCACGCACGAGGAGAGCGAGCAGGACGAAAGCCTGCGCGGGCTCACTGATACCTACACCAAGGTGGACGAAATCCCCTTTGATTTTGAGCGCAGGCGCCTGTCCGTCATGGTGAAGGACGACAAGGAGGAGCACCTGCTGGTCACCAAGGGCGCGGTGGAGGAGATGCTGTCCATCTGCGACTCTGTCCGCAGCCAGGGGCAGACGGTGCCCATGGACGACACCCACCGGCAGCAGATCTTGCGCCTTGTGGACGAGCTTAACGATGACGGCATGCGCGTCATCGGCGTGGCCTTACGGGATGACCCACCGGGCGTGGGGCAATTGTCCAAAGCCGATGAGGTGGGCATGGTGTTCATAGGCATCCTGGCCTTTTTGGACCCGCCCAAGGAGAGCACGCAGGCCGCCCTGGAAGCCCTGCGGGAGCATGGCGTTGAAACCAAGATTTTAACCGGCGACAACGAGCGCGTCACCGCCAGCGTATGCAAGCAGGTGGGGCTGAAGGTGGAGAACATCCTAATGGGCGCGGATGTGGACGGGATGGATGACCAAACCCTGTCAGACGCGGCCGAGCGCACGCAGGTCTTCGCCAAGCTAAGCCCGTTGCAAAAGGCCCGCGTGGTTACCTTGCTGCGCGCAAGAGGCCATGTGGTGGGCTACATGGGCGACGGTATCAACGACGCGGCCGCCATGCGCGCGTCTGACGTGGGCGTATCGGTGGACAACGCCGTGGACATCGCCAAGGAATCCGCCCAGGTTATCCTGCTTAAAAAAGACCTGATGGTGCTGGAGCGCGGGCTGATTGAGGGGCGCAAGGTGTACGCCAACCTCATCAAGTACATCAAGATCACCGCTTCCTCCAACTTCGGCAACATGCTCTCCGTCCTGGTCGCCAGCGCCCTCTTGCCCTTTTTGCCCATGGCGGCTATCCACCTCTTGCTTTTAAACCTCGTGTATGACATCACCTGCCTCACCCTGCCCTTTGACAATGTCGATCGTGATTACCTGCTCAAGCCCCGCCGCTGGCAGGCGCATACCATCACCAGCTTTATGCTGCGCATCGGCCCGGTCAGCTCCATCTTTGATATCCTCACCTACGCGCTCATGTTCTTCCTCATCGCGCCCCAGGTGGTGGGCGGCCAGTGGAACCAGCTTACCGCGGCATCTGACAAAGCCCTGTTTATCGCCCTGTTCCAGGCAGGCTGGTTTGTGCTGAGCATGTGGACGCAAACCCTGGTGGTGCACATGATTCGGACTGAAAAAATCCCCTTTGTGCAAAGCCGCGCGGCCCTGCCCGTCTGGGTGGTGGGCCTGCTGGGCTGCCTGGTGATGACCCTCATCCCCTACATCCCGCTGGGCGCCAAGATCGGCTTAGCCCCGCTGCCCTTTGTCTATTTCCTCTACCTGGCCGGTATCCTTTTACTGTACATGCTCTTTGTCACCGGCGCCAAATGGCTGTATATCAAAAGGCACGGCGAGTTGTTATGAAACGGAAGCGCAAGCGCCTTCAAAAAGCAGGATGGATCCTCCTATCCGTCCTGCTTGTTTTGATGTTGCTGCCCTACCTCATCCCGCTGTCCGCGCCGGCAGCAGTTCTACCGCAACCGCCGTTTTCAAACAGCGCGTTTGATCAGGTAAACAATGTTTCCTTCCATTACAGGGTGTTTGAGCCGATGGGTACGCCCAAGGCCAAGCTGCTGCTGTTGCACGGCCTGGGCGGCTCCACCTTCTCCTTTGAGGAGGCGGCGCCAAAGCTTTCACAGCAAGGCATCCTGGTACTCGCCGTGGACCTGCCCGGCTTTGGATACAGCGCGCGCACGCCGGATTACGACCATAGCCAGGCCCACCGCGCAAAAAATGTCTGGCAATTGTTGACCCAGGTGGACGCGCGCCTGGACGCGCAGACGGCCGAGTTGCCCTGGCATTTGGCCGGGCACAGCATGGGCGGCGGCACCGCGGCCGCCATGGCGATAGCGCAGCCCCAGCGCGCGGCCAGCCTCATCCTCATTGACGCCGCCCTGTTTGAGACAGCCCGCGGCGGCTTTCTCATGGATTTCCCGCCCCTCTCCCGCCTCCTGCAAGTCGCGGCGGAGCATCTCTTCCTCACCGAAGGCCGCGTCACCTCCTTTTTGACCTCCGCCTACGGCAAAGCGCCCACGCCAGCGCAGGTGAGGGGCTACCTCACCCCGCTGCGCCTGCCCGGCACCGCGCTGGCCTTTTCAAACATGGTCAAAACCGCCAAAAATGAAGACGCCGGCAAGCTGGCGGACATCAATACCCCCCTGCTTGCCGTCTGGGGTAGCGAGGACACCTGGGTGCCGCTTGCGCAGCTGGAGCAAATCAAACAAATCCGCCCGGACACGCAGGCCCACATCATCCAGGGCGCCGCGCACTGCCCGATGGAAACCCACCCGGATCAGTTTGTCACCATCCTTTCGGACTGGCTCCTTCAATAACACCCGCACACCTCAAGGAGGGCTTATGGACGTATTCAAGGACTTTATCACCGCCATTGAGGACCCGGAAAAACGCCAGCGCGTCACCGACATCCTCACCTTCATCCACACCACCTACCCGCAGCTGGGCATGCGCATCGCCTGGGGCTGCCCCCATTTTACCGACCACGGCACCTTCATCTTTGCCCTCAGCCTTGCCAGCGCGCACATCGCCGTCACGCCGGAGTCAAAGCCCCTCCGCGTGTTTGAAGCGGACATCAAAAAAGCTGGCTACACCGCCAGCAAAATGATTCTGCGCCTGCCCTGGACCAAGCCCGTAGACTATGCCCTCCTCAGCAAACTTATCGACTACAACATTCAGGACAAAAAAGACCTGACCAGCTACTGGCGCAAGCCTGAAGAATAAACCTAACCCAGGGAAGCTACATATTCCGCCGCGTCAAACGGGTCAAACACGCTGTCCTTCCGCAGATACAAGGGATGGTGCGGGTGGCCCTGCTTGCTGCGCCGGCCCGCCGTCACCCAGGTAGCGCCGTGTGCCTGCCCCACGCGCACAAAGTCCTGCATACAGCCCCGCAAATACCCACGCGTTTCAATCACCGCGCCCCAGGCCGCCCACACGGTCTTTGTCCGCCCCAGCAAATCCTCAAAGGCCCGCAGGTTCTCTTGGTGCAAAAAATCACTGGCCTCACGATCCATCTGCCCCGGGATCGTCGCCCGCTGCGCGTACAAATTCATCATCAAAAAGCTATCAAACCCGTTAAACTTCGCAACGCGTTCCACACTCTTGAGCGTATTGTCCAGGCGCCCCGGCATCGCTGTTGAGGGGTTCAAGCCGATACAAATCAGCGGTTTTTCGCCCCGTGTACCCAGCACATAGCGGTACTCGTCATAATAAGGCGGCACATACAGCCAGGCTGCCCGGTCATACATCTCCCTTGGCTCAGCCGCGCAGGCATCCGCGTAGCTTAACAAATCCATCTCCAGCATGCTGCCCCCGGGCACATGCCGCGTCAACCTTGCTCCGTCCACAGCCTATCCCTTCTTTTCCTCCGGGTCGAAGTACTCCACCTCCATCCGGTCAAAGCCCACATGCTCCATAAAGTGCTCCGGCAAAAACCGGACCTGATGGAACTCCTCAAAGTCCTTCTCATGCCGCTTCACCACCATGGGCGCCGCCACATCCAACTCCCGGCAGGCAATAACCAGCGCGGCCTCCCAATCCCGGTTTGGGCACGCGACCACCACGTCTTTGATAATTTTATTCCGCTTGATCTCGCGGACCCAGATACTCCCTGCCATTGGACCTCCTTTGTGGGACGGGGATGGGGAACGGGGGTTTTCTGGGGTATTTTTGAAAAAAACCCCAGATACTGATGCTAAACGGAAATGCAGTAGGAGCGTCGCTAGATTTTTTCAGCCTGCAAGGAAGGAGACCGAAGGCGTAGCCGGAGCTACGTCGAGGGCGACTGACGAAGTCAGGGTGGAAAAAGATGCGACGATACACTGCAGTAACGTTGAGTATCAGTATCTATAACCCCTTAAAAACTTTAGAATTGGATACCTACAAGCGAATAGAACATTAGGGCGCGACGCGTTTCAATTCGAAGGAGCCTTCCTCAAAGCCCACGGATGTCATGTCCACTTTGATCGCCTGGTCACCGATTCTTTGAATCGTTACCCGCATCCTGTAGGGCGCCTCCGGCATCATCAGCTGGGCGGTGAGGGTGCCGTCCTTCACGCCAAAGCGGCCCAGTGTTTTTTGCGGGCGCTCTCCCGCCGCGAAGGGTTGGAAGTGGCTCTGGGCGTCCTTTTTCCGGCCGAAGCGAAACCACAGGGGCTTTAGGTCCTCCTGCTTGCAGAACTTCAGCCGCAGGCTGTCCGCGTCCGGCGTTTCAATCCGAAGCATCCTGCCGTCATCCCCCATGTAGGTGCCCTCGCCAAACACCGGCTCCTTCCCGTCCTTTGGCGCCCTAACACGCAGGTTGGTCGTCTTTTTGATCAACTTCTCCTGGCCCGTCTTGTCCAGTTTGGGTAAACTTAGCAAACCATTCATCAATTCATGGATCGCGTCCATCTCCGTCCCCATCATGACAAGCCCCGCGGTGCAGGATAAGGACAGGTTGTTTTTCTCATCAACCATCATCACCTGCCCGAACATCCCGTCCCCGCGGTAGCGCCCATGCCGCGCCATCCAGAACTGATAGCCATAGCCTTGCGACCAATCCGGGTGGAAATCCGGGTCCGTCTTGTCCTCGTTATCCACCTGCTTGTTGGTGGCGCGCGCCATGAACTCTGCCGGCAGCAGGCGCTTTTTGCCCCACACACCGCCGTTTAGCAGCAGCTGCGCCGTCTTTGCGATGTCACTCACCGACAAATGCAGCCCGAAGCCCCCGATGTTGTAGCCCAGGGGGCAGCAATCCCACTGCGGTTTGTCGATCCCCAGCGGACCAAACAAGCGCGGCATCAGGTAATCCCGCAGGCTCATGCCCACCCGCTGCGCCACCATCCGCCCAGCCAGGTAGGTGCCCATGGTGTTGTAGTGAAAGCGCGTGCCCGGCTTGTGTTTCACCTTGTAGCCCAAGGCCGCCTTCGCCCAGTCTGCCTGCGGGCGGCTGGCTTTGTCGCTCTCCTCATCCAGACCAGAGGACATGGACAGCAAATGGTGCAGGGTGACCTCATGCAGCGCCTTGTCATACCCTTTAGGCAGGCTGTCCTTTAACACCTCCGCCAAGCTGTCCTCATATGTCAAATATCCTTCCGCCACCGCCAGCCCCGCCGCCATCGCGCAAAAGCTTTTGGACAACGAAAACAGCGTGTGCGGGCTGTCTGTCGTAAACGGCTTCACCGCGAAGGAATACACCTTGTTGTCCCGCGCGATGGCCAGCGTATGGATTCCCAGCTGTTCATGCTGCTTTAAAAAGTGAAGCACCGCCTGGCCGGACAAACCCATCTCCTCCGGCGTCCTCACAGTCTTAATCTGCACCGACATCCCCTAACCCTCCTTTTTCAAGTAGCACCAGTATAGCAGATTCACCGCGCTTTCCCCATACGCGGCGCTGTTCTTTTTGGTGTAAAACCTTTTAAAAAACAGCATAACATGGTATAATCAGCCGGAATAGGAGGGCTAAAATGATCGTACATGTTTTTGAAAACGCAGCGCAGGTCGCGCGCGCCGCGGCCGCGCTGTTCACAGCACAAATCTTGAAAAAGCCAGACAGCGTGCTGGGCCTGGCCACCGGGTCCACCCCCATTGACACCTACCAGGAATTAATCCGCCTGCACAAGGACGGCATCCTGGATTTTTCCAGGGTCACCACCTTCAACCTGGATGAGTATGTGGGCCTTCCGGCTGATCATGAGCAAAGCTATGACTACTTCATGCGCCAGCAGCTGTTCTCCCACATCAACATCAAAAGCACGCACCTGCCCTCCGGCATCGCGCCGGATATGACTCAGGAATGCCGGGATTATGAGGAGTTGATCAAGCAAGCTGGCGGCATTGACCTGCAGCTGTTGGGCATTGGCAACAACGGCCACATCGGCTTTAACGAGCCGGCGGACGCCTTCCCCTACAACACCAACATCACCAGCCTGGCCGACAGCACCATCAAGGCCAACCGCCGCTTCTTCACCTCGGAGGACGAGGTGCCCAAGACCGCCATCTCCATGGGCATTGGCACCATCATGGAAGCCCGGTCCATCCTGCTGCTGGCCATGGGCGAGGGCAAGGCGGACGCCATCTTACAGATGGTGGAAGGCCCCATCACCCCGCGTTTGCCGGCCTCCATCCTGCGTTCCCACCCCAGCGTCACCGTATTGCTGGATAAGGCAGCCGCAAGCAAATTAAGCTGTTGATGAGTTTGTTGGAAACCTGGGCATGCCTTTTTCTCGGGCGGTCAAATCCGCTGGATCCGGCTGATAAAATTGTGAGGGGATAAGTCATCCACACCTGAGTTTTTCTGTGGATGACGGGGTCAGACCGCGGGGGCTTCCTCCCGTCTTCGTCACCGGATATGTCCAGGGTGAAGTTCCACAAAAAGGCGGTGTCAAAGCGCCGTGTACGCCCCGACCAAAAGCGCCACGCACAGCGCGCGTTCATCCACAGCTGTCCACACAAAAGGTGCACTTATCCCCAGTGCAAAAGGACAAAAAACCCAGCGCAGGGGCCACGCACCCGCCTTTTACACAGTTTCCACAGGCCCTACTACTACTACTATTTATTATTTAAAGTACTGCAAGTAAGCGTGCCGCGAGATCCGCTGCACGCGCAAGGAGGAGAACATGAAAGTCGCGTTTAACGCCGGCGATTTCAACCACGGGATGAGCATGGTCAGCCACGCGTTGCCCGCCCGGGTGATCAAGCCCTACCAGGAAGGGGTTTTTCTGGAGACCATGGACGAGGGCCTGCGCCTGACGGTTACCGATGGCGAGGTCGCCATCCAGAGCATCATCCCGGCGGAGGTGGCGGAGGACGGCAGCGCCCTGTTGCCCGCCCGCCTTCTGGGCGAACTGGTGCGCAACCTGGAGGGCAATGTGGAGCTGGAAACCCAGTCCAATGAGGCCGCCATCGTCAAAAACCGCGGGTCCAAAACGCGCCTGGTGCTCTTTGCCGCGGATGAGTTCCCCGATGTGGCCGAGGTTGTGCCCGAGTCCATCACCAGCATTTCCCAGCAGCAGTTTAAAAACGCGGTGCGCTCCATCATCTTCGCCATCGCGACGGATGAAACAAGGCGTATTTTAACCGGCTGTTTGATGGAAACCAGCGCGGATGAAGTGCGCTTCACCTGCCTGGACGGCTACCGCCTGGCCATGCAGCGCGTGTACTGCAAGCATGAGATGCCCGCCGGCACGGACGTGCTCTCCTACATCCTGCCTGGCACCCTGGTGGGCAACATCAGCCGCATGCTGCCTGACAGCGAGGCGCCCATCACGCTCACCCTGTCCAAAACCCACATGATGGCGGAGTTTGGCAAGACCAAGGTCTACTCCCCGCTCATTCTGGGCGAGTACATCAACTACCGGCAGATCCTGCCCACCTCCTGGACGACGGCCATCCGCGTGGACAAGCCCACCATCATGTCGGCCATCCAGCGCGCCAGCCTGATCGCGCGTGAGGGCAGCAACAACCTGCTCAAGTTCAAGATAGAGGACCAGGCCCTCACCATTTCCGCCCTGGCCGACAAGGGTGACGCGACGGAGCAGATCGCCATTGATTTTGACGGCAGCCCGCTCAACATCGCCTTTAACGCCAACTATTTGTATGATGTCATCAAAAACATCGACACGCCGGATTTATCCATGCGCTTTAACACCAATGTCAGCCCCTGCGTGGTCTGCCCGGTGACCGGCAACCAGTACACCTACCTGATTTTGCCGGTGCGCGTATCCGATTAAAAAACAAGCGCGCAATATACAAACCCCACCGATTGCCCGGTGGGGTTTTCCTCTTATCCTTTGTGAATTACTCAGTCATATCAATGAAGGCCTTCAGCAAGTTTTCTGCCTTCGCCTGCGCCTGCGCCATGCCCTGGGTATCGGAAATGCCCACATAGAACTTGATCTTGGGCTCTGTGCCCGATGGCCGCGCGCAAGCCCAGGCGCCGCCTTCCAGGTCAAAATAGACCACGTCAGAGGGCGGGAAGCCCAGGTCGCTCACCACGCCGTCTTTGGTTTGCTTGCCGGTTAAATAATCGCGGATGGCAAGCACCTTCAACCCGCCAATCGCCTCTGGGGTTTCAGAATGCATCTTGTCCATGATGGACTTGATGCGCTCCGCGCCCTCCTTGCCCGGGTAGGTGGCGGAGTGGGTGATCTCCGCGAAGAAGCCATATTTCTGGTAGATCTGCTGCAATTTCTCATACAGGGTGACGCCCTCGTGCATGCACACGCAGGCGGCTTCGGCCAAGAGGAGGGCCGCGTTCACCGCGTCCTTGTCGCGCACGTCGGTGCCGGTGAGATAGCCGTAGGATTCCTCAAAGCCCAGCAGGAAGGTGTGGCTGCCGGTCTGCTCAAAGGCGATGATCTTCTCCCCCACAAACTTGAAACCGGTCAGCACCTCAAACAGGGTGACGCCGTAGTCCGCGCAGATGTTCTGGGCCAGGTTGGTGGAGACAATGGACATCACCACCGCCCCGTTATTCGGCAGTTTGCCCTCCTTTTTGAGGGAGGAGAGCACATGGTCCAGCAGGATGGCGGCGATCTGGTTGCCGTTGAGGGTGATGAATTCGCCCTGCGGGTTGCGCACGCACACGCCCAGGCGGTCACAGTCCGGGTCCGTGCCCATGATGACGGTGGCGCCCACCTTCTCCGCCAGCGGGATGGCCAGGGTAAAGGCGGCCGGGTCCTCTGGGTTGGGGGACTTGACGGTGGAGAAAGTGGGGTCGGGCAGCTCCTGCTCCTTCACCACGGTGACGTTTTTAATGCCTGCCTCATTCAGCGCGCGGCGCACCGGCAGGTTGCCGGAGCCGTGCAGGGGGGTGTACACAATCTTCAGCTGGTCGCCCACCTCGCGCACCAGGTCCGGCTGCACCATCAAGCCCAGCACCATCCTGGTGTAGGCGTCATCCACCTCTTTGCCCATGATTTCAAGCAGGCCCTTCTCAAGCGCTTCCTGCTCAGGCATGGGCACACATTCCTCAAAGGTGAGCTGGCGAATCTTCTCCGTCACGCGCTCGGCCATCTCCGGCGGCAGCTGCGCGCCCTCATGGTCGTACACCTTAAACCCGTTGTACTCCGGCGGGTTGTGGCTGGCGGTAATCACCACGCCCGCGCAGGCGCCCACATGCCGCACCGCGAAGGAGAGCAGGGGAACGGGCCGCAGGCTTTCAAACAAACAGGCCTTGATGCCGCGTGCGGCCAGAATCAGCGCGGTTTCCTTGGCGAAGCGGTCGCTGTACTTTCTGGAGTCAAAGCCGATGGCCACGCACTTGCCACGGCTGTTCTCATCGCTTAGCAGGTGATTGGCCAGGCCCTGGGCCGCGCGGCGGATGGTAAAGATATTGATGCGGTTGCGCCCCGCGCCGATGATGCCGCGCATGCCCCCGGTGCCAAAGTCCAGGTCCTTGTAAAACCGCTCCTCCAGCGCTTTGGGGTCATTTTGTATCTGGCGCAATTCCTCCGTGAGGTCCGCTTCATGGGCTGCCAGGTTCACCCATTGTGAATACAGCTGTTCAAACGCCATGGATATTCCTCCTTCGCAGTGTATTTCTTCTTTTTTTCATTATAGGCGAGGCAGCGGATCCCTGCAAGCGTTTGAGAGAACAGATGGTTATTTTGCTTGTATTTTCAGTTTTCCCGCGTCCATTTCCAGACATTCATCTGCAAAGGCGGATACGGATGGATCGTGGGTGACAATGATGACCAAATAGCCCTTCTCATGCGCCAGATCTTTGAGGATGCGCATGATGATGTCGCTGTTTTCGCTGTCCAGGCTACCGGTGGGTTCATCAGCCAGGATGATGCGCGCGGGTGAACAAAGTGCCCGCGCAATGGCAACCCGCTGCTGTTCTCCGCCAGAGAGCGTGTGCGGAAAGCGGTGAAAAAAGGTTTTATCCAACCCCAGCGCTTCCAGCTGCACACTCGCTTGTGCTTTGGCCCCCTTTTTATCCGCGCCGTTTAAAATCATCGGGTACATCACGTTTTCCTGCACCGTCAACAGAGGGAGGAGGTTAAATTGCTGATAAATCATGGACACCTTTTCCCTGCGATAGCGGGACAATCAGGCAGTTCATCATCAGGCTGCGCGGCAAAACATCCCACATCGGCGCGTTATAGATGCCCACAACGGTATACGTATCTGCTTCCACTGGCGCTTGATACCCTTGTCCGATTGGCAGATAGTACATGTGTTCACCGCTGCCGCCTTCAGGGTTGTGAAGGGAGAACATCCCTTGTGTGAGCGACAGGTGCAGCCGATCGCCAATTTTCAGGCTGTTCTTTTGTGCCAGGGAAGCGGGTACCAAGACGACTTTGTTGTGTGCGCTGATATCCTCCCCGCTAAACCCACGACCTTCGCTGATATAAGCAGTTTTCTGGTGGAAGGGGAACAGTGCTTCCACCGCATCTGCTGCCAAAACCGGCAGGGAGCGCATGTTGAAGTCCATATCCTGCAATAATGTGTCAAGGCGGGTTATATCCTTCTCATCCGTTGCCTCAAGCCCGGTATCTTTCAGCCTAATGAAACTGGCATATGCTGGATCCTCCACATAATAAACATAGCCTGTGGCTTCGTCATATATATCTTCACCTGTTTGCGTAAACCGATCCCTTGTGACCGACCCGATATGGAAGGTTGGCTCATCCTCCGGGTCTATGTACAAGCCCAGCTTGCGCACGTCATCGGTGTAGGGCGCGCTGGTGATATCCTCAACCAGCCTGGGGAAAACCCCATGGAATTGACCGGCGATTACATAGCGCCCACCCTGTTCAAAGACACATTTGCCGTCCGGGGTATTCAAGGCTGTGCTGATCTGCATGACATCCGGCGCCTCAAAGTCCGGATTGAGCAGCAAAGTTTCTTCAATTTTTGCCGTTAGAATGTAAAAGGTGCGGGTTGCCGCGTACAGATTGTAATCCTCTGAATCCATGGGCGGATAATAAAAAGCAGGGTGGTCCTCCTGCGTGATTTGCTCAACAGTCATCACAAGCAGACCGTAATTATACGGTTGATCAAACTGGCTGTTTGCGTCCAGCGGGTCATATTCCCGGCTGAGGACAGGCCATACATCCTGTGTATACCCAGACAGGTTTTGAGCGGGCTGTTTAAGCCCCGCCCTTAGCATGCCGGAATCCAGAACCGTCTGCAGCAGGCTGGGTTTGTCGTCCCGAACAATCTGCCGCATCCAATCGTAAGTGCCTTCAGGTCCGCTTATATCCGCGTAGGCCAAGGTGAAAATGGTCTCATCCACCTCTTTCACCGCCTGCTCAAGCGCCAGATACATGTTGAGGACTGAGGCAAGTGCCGCAAATGAGATGAGCAATACCAGCAGCAAGGCCAGGCTGCGCAGGGGCGTACGAAACACGAAATTTGGTTTATTGAGCATGTTTCAACTCCTTCAGCGTTCTGCCTATATGGACAAGACAAATCAAGGATATGCAACAGTTTGATGAAATGTTTTAATTGTTTTGGATATATTCAACGCTTTTTGCGATTTTGATTGCGGTTTCTGCGTTCTCCGTGATGATGAGGATAAAGTATCTATCTGCAATTGCCCAGATTAGTTTGGTTTTTCCTTCTTTTTCTGCCAATGTGGCAATTGTACCGTTCAACTCGATTTCGGATAATGTGTACCCTTCGGTATCGGTGTGTGTCACGACAGTTCCGCTGTACTCGGAAAAATCAAGCATCTTTTCATCACCAGCCATATAGATGGTTGTCCTGACAGGATGCTCGCCGGATACAGCATAAAAGCGGTATCCTTCAGGTATGTATGATGGATAGTAGTTGCCGCCCCACTCCGAAGGAACAGAGAGTAAATGATCCCCCTTCGGCTCCATTATGATCTGGGTGTAACTGGGGGTTATGTTGATGAGCAATTTCAAGACTTGAATGCGTAATTCAGGGGAGATAGCCATCGCAGTTGCAAGACCCAGTGCAGACACCGTGAGAAAAATTGCTGCTGCCTTTATCAATTTTGGTATGATGTGTTTAAACTGCCTGATTTTTGCAGGGCGTCTTTGGTTTTTCAGTAAGTTTAGGTTATGTTCCCGCGCTTTGTCCATGAACAGCTCCAGTTGACGCCGATCAGGATGATCCTGATCAAGTGACTCGTAGTATTGTTTTGCCGCCAAATCCTCTTGCAGGGAAGCATCCAACAGGGCAAGACGTATCTGATTGTCTGCCAGACTTTGAATAATTGTCTTTTGATTCATGGCAAAATCTTGCTGGTGTTTCATAATTCCCTCTCATCAAGCAGATTGGCCAACTTGCGCCGTGCCCTTGTCAGCAGATTGCGAACGCCGTTTGGTTTAACTTGAATGACGCGTGCGATTTCTGCATCAGATTGCTCAAGAATGTATTTCATTTCCAACAAAGTACGGTCACGCAAGGGCAATTTACCAATCACTTGCTTGAGGGCATCGCGCCTGGCAAAAGCCATGAACTGGTCATCTTCCATAGTATTCCCGCGAGTAAGGCCAGCGAGGGTATTGTCGTCCCCATACAGCAATTCCTGTTGTCTCTCCCGCTTGCGAATCAGGTTGATTGCGGTGTTCCTAATACTAATGACAACATAACTATGTAAAGTGCAACAATCCATTGTTTGTAGGAGCGGGACTTTCTTACTCAGAGCGAGGCATGTGGTTTGAACCACATCTTCCACATCCTGCTGGTGGTGCAATATGCCCATTGCTGTCCTGAACATGGGAGCCTCATATTCTAAATACAACTGTACCATAAAGTTGCGGGAATCCTCATCCTCTATTGCAGCAAGGAATAAAACCAACAGGTCATCACACCTCCTGACGTAGACTGAATCTGTTAAAATGCTATCATGCTCTCATTGTATTGGTCAAACAGAAACCAATAAACAATAAACCAGGATCAGGATTGTAATTCATGATAGAAACTGACAAATTGCGTTATTGATTCATTGACTTTGTAATGATTTTGTAATAGAATGTCAAACAGATAATTGTTACTTGGAAAACCTGAGTGTGAGTGTGGAGGAAAAAATCATGCGCATGGAACAAAGGGAACGGGCAAACGGCCTTCGCCGCCTTGTGTGCACGGTGCTGGCGCTGGCCCTGTTGTGGTCCATTATTCCTGCCTCGGCGGAGGTCACCCACGGGGTGGTCACCGGCGATAAGGTGCTGTTCCGCAAGGAGATCACGGGCAGCGACTACTGGGACCGCCTGGACAAGGGCTGGGTGGCCAAGGTGCTGGACGAGGTCAAGGACAGCAAATACACCTGGTACAAGGTGGAAACCAATGTCCCCGTCGCGCTGAGCCGCACCTATGTGGGCTATATCCGCGGGGATTTCTTCCGCATGCTCACCCAGGCGGAGGAGACAGCCTGGCTGGTCAACAAGCCCCAGCCCTACCTGGCTGCCATTGACGGGGGTACGGCGCCCACCGCCAGCCCCGCCCCCACTGATACAGACAAAGTAACCGCCAGCCCCGCGCCCACCAACCCGCCTTTGACGGGGGACTATGGCTTAGTCGCGGTCGCGGGCGCCAATTTGCGCGAAACGCCCGGCGGCACCAGCCTGACCGCGCTGCAAAAGGACCAGCTGGTCAAGGTGCTGGGCTTCCCCACCGCCGGCAACCCCTGGCACAAGGTGCAGGTGCTGGGCACCGGCAACAGCGGCGCTACCCAGGTGGAAGGCTATTTGCAAACAGACCACCTGCGCGTGTTGACCCAGGATGAGCTGGACAAGATCCAGGCCACCGCGGCCCCCATCACCAGCACGCCTGTGGGCGCGACGGCGACACCCGTCCCCAGTGATCAGGACGCCACGGGCACCCTGCGCATCACCAAGACCAGCACCAACCTCCGGAAAGAGCCGGGCGGCAAATCCCTCTGGCAGTACGCCATCGGGACGGAGCTGCCCTATTTCGGCGCGCCGGTCTTCTCCGGCGGCTACTACTGGGCCAAGGTGTCCGACAGCCGCCGCCACCTGGAAGGCTATGTGCGCTCGGACTGCTATGAGATCACCACCGGCGAGGTCATCACCCCGCCGGCCCCCAGCGCACCGCCGGACACCGGCACACCCACCGGCAACAGCGTGCGCATTACCCTGGGCGGGACCAACCTGCGCCAGGCGCCCGGCGGCTCTGTCGTGGCGGTTTTGGCGCGCGGCCGCGTGCTGCCCTTCTTTGGCAGCCCCACTGCCCAGGGCGGCTACAACTGGGTGTATGTCTACGATGACGAGAGCAAGCTGTACGGCTATGTGCGCTCGGACTGCTACGAGTTTGTCTCCGGCGCGCCGGTCGTTACCCCCGCGCCTACAGCCAGCCCGGCTCCGGGCGCCCCGGCGGTTGGCACGCTCACCTTAATCAAGGGCGGCGTCAACCTGCGCAACGCGCCCGCCGGCAAGACCATCGCGCAGCTGGAGCGCGGCCTGGTGCTCAGCTACACCGCTCATGTGCAGGAGGCGGGCTATACCTGGTATTTAGTCCAGTCCCCCAAGGGCGTGGGCTATGTGCGCTCGGACGTCATCCGGCTGACAACGCCAACTGAAACCGACGGCCCCGTTGTGACGGAGCCCGTGAACACCCCGCCGCCCGCGGCCGGCGCCTTTGGCTATATCATCACCACCAAGTCCGCCATCAACCTGCGCCAGAAGGCCAACCCGCACGCGCCCGTTGTGGGCAGCGTGGACAAAGCCCAGGTGCTGCCGCTCACCGGCGCGATCCAAAGCGCCAACGGCTACAACTGGTACCCGGTGAACATCAGCGACACGGCGGGCTTCCTGCGCTCTGACTGCGTGCGCCAGCTCAGCAACGCCGAAGTGGCCGATTACTTGAACCACAACAAACAGCCCTCCATCACCCCGCCCGGCGGGTCAACCGGCGAGGTGGAGACAGGCTATGTCCTCACCACCACCACCAGCGTCAACGTGCGCGCGACCGCCAGCCTGGACGCCCGCACCCTGGGCCAGATCCCGGCTGAAGGCACCGCCTTCCCGCTGCTGGGCACCATCACCGCCGGCGGCAGGCTGTGGTACAAGATTACCTACCAGGGCCAGCAGGGCTACCTGCTGGGCTCCGTGGCCCGCATGATGAGCCAGGCGGAGTACCTGGCCTACCTGGCCGGCCTGCCCAGCCCCAGCCCGACGCCCGCGCCCACCCCCGTGCCGCCGCCAGAGTCCCTCAGCCAGACGGCCATCACCAACATCAAAAACGTCATCATCCGCTCCGGCGCCGGCAGCCACAACCGCAACCTGGCCACCGTGTACAAGGTGAACTCCGTTGTTAAATTAACAGGCGCCAGCGTGGCCCTGGGCACGGAAACCTGGTACCCCGTGCGCGTAAGCGGCATCAACGGGTGGATCCGGGGCGATTTGCTGCGCGTTTTGACCAAGGAAGAGGAGAAGCTGCTGGAGACAGTGGGCGATCCGGACGCGCCCAAGCCCGCCACCTACCGCACCCTGCAATGGGGCTCAACGGGTGAGGACGTCACCCGGCTTCAGCAGGAATTGAACCGTCAGGGCTACCTGCAGGCGGCCTTCATCACCGGCGTGTATAACAACGAAACCGTGGAAGCGGTCAAGAGCTACCAGAAGGCCAACGGCCTGGTGGTGGACGGCGCGGCGGGCAGCAACACCCAGCACAAGCTGTTCAACACCGTACCGGAGGATACCTACAACCCCGGCGGCGGCAGCACGGTGACCCCGTCCTTAAACCCGGTTGAGATTGTGGACTGGTACACCGGCGACATCAACACCTTCTGGGGCCGCGGCGAGGTGGCCACCATCACCGACGTGAACACCGGCATTTCCTTCCGCGTCAAGCGCTGGGCCGGCGGCTACCACGTGGACGGCGAGCCGCTCACCAAGGCGGATACGGCGGCCCTTACCCGCATCTACGGCGTGAAGAGCGCGCAGGAGATTTTGGAAAAGAACCTCTACCAGCGCCGCCCGCTCTGGGTTACCTTAAAGGGCCGGACCTTCGCGGCCAGCCTGTACGGCGTGCCGCACAACTACCCGCAGGGCGATACCATCCCGGACAACGACTTCAACGGCCAGCTGTGCGTCCACTTCTACAACAGCCGGATACATAGCTCCGGCTCCGTGGACAGTGGCCACATGAGCGCCATTCAAAAGGCCTATGACGCGGCACCCAGCAAGAAATAACCACCAAGTCATCATCATCGGCGGCGGGGC
>DUQZ01000065.1 GCA_012837525.1 Clostridiales bacterium
ATTAATCTGTGCGTTTATCATACCATATCCGGCACGAAAAAAAGAAATTTTCAAGAATTGAAACAAAACCCACCCCACGCGGTCTATATAGGTGACGGGAACCTGTACGACAAAAACAAAAAACCTTCAAGGCCCACGCGGATGAGCAGTTGGGGCATCTGGGGATGACAGAAGCGGTCAAGCAGAAGGTGCGCCTGCGCATGCAGGACAGCCGTGCCGGCATCGTCCATGTCAACCGCCGCGCGCTACGCCTGGTGGTGGTGCTGGCGCTCCTGATGGGCACGCTCACCGCCTTCGCGCTCACCCGCGGCTTTGGCCTGTTTGAGATGATGGGCTCCTACATCAACCCGGAGTATTCCGCCGTGCGGCCGGAAGCCCGCGAATTATTGCAGACCGACCTGGCCAGCTACAGTTTTGAGCACGTGGACGTGGTGATTCAGGAAGCCCTGTATGACGGCCGCTACCTGCGCGTGGCCTACCGCGTGCGCGACCGCGCGGCCACGGAACCCCTGGGTGACAACGGCGTGGATGTCGAAACACTGGTTAAAAAGGGCGAGCCCTATTTCACCTTCCCCGCGGCGGAATTGGACAAGGTCGCGTGGAACACCCTGGACTGGTGCGAAGTGGACGGCCACAACTGCAACCCCCTGGGCCCCACCGCCTCCTACGCCACGGGCGAGCCGGGGGAGTTGGTCTCCTGGCTGCAGTTTGACGTGGACGGCCTGGAACTGGCGGAGGAAGCCACCGTCCGCCTGCCCATCCGGGGCATGGATACCCCGAAGGAATTGGATTTCAACATCTCCACCCGCCTGGTGGGCGTGCACAACATCAAGCTGCCACAGCCCAAGCGCTTTGCCAACTACACCGTGCACGTCACCGAATTTTTGATGACACCCATCCGCAACTACATCAAAATGGCCTTTGTGATTGACCCGGGCGTGTCCCTGGAGGATGCCTACGAGGTGGAGCGGGCCTGGTTCTCCGGCATTGCCCTGTCCAACGAGGACGGCAGCAACAAGATGGTCTCCGCCGATATGGGCGTGGGCTTTTCGTGGGACAACTACAAATTTGATGTCATCACCCATGAGGACGGCTCGCTGGAAGGCGTGGAAACCATCCTGGACCCCAAAAAGCCCCTCACCCTGGAGATGTTCCACGAGTTCACCACAAAGGAGGACTACCCGGAGGTCTTCCGCCTGGGCACCAAGGGCGAGCACTTTATCTTGATCCCCAACATCAAGGAAGCGCGGGATTAAACGCTGTTTCACACGATTTGCTGTGGGCAGATGCCCATGGCTGTGTTCGATGCACCCAAAAGAAAGGACAAGCTGATGAAAACGTTCAAAAAAGGCGTCATCCCGCTGTTGATCCTGGCCCTCCTGCTGCCCCACTTCGCCTCGGCAAAGCAGGCCGTCACGATTACCCAGCTGCGGGAGCAGGCGGAGCATTGGCAGCAAACCTATCAGGCCCACGGGCGGGAGATCAAGGTAGACATCACACCCCATGTGCCCGCGACGGACGCGGTGCCCATCCTGGCGTGCCGATTGATGAACCCGCAGCCGTTGCCCGATCCGGAGGGCATCTACACCATCTACCAGCGGGAGAAGGACTACATCCTGGCGCTGGAAGCAGACGGGGAGGCCGTGACCGGCAAGCGCGGCTATGTGTACCAGACAGCGCGCTACAGCCATTTTGAGTACGACAAACGCTTCCTGCCCGCAAGCCCGCTCACCCTGCGGGAGATGGAGCAGTTGATGCTGTCCGCCCTCAAGCGCGCCGGGCTGGACGCCAGCAAGGTCTACACCCCCTTGCTGTACAGCCTCAGTGAAGCCGTCTACAAAAACAAGGATGGATCGCAGGACAAGGAGCCGGGCATGATCAATCTGGAGTACTACCAGGCCATCCGCGGCATCCCGCTGGTCGGGGATTTCTACAAGGCCTATGGCTCAAAAATTCCGCGCGATTTTTATGTGCCCTTCCCCACCCTCAACGCCTATATCCAAAGTGACAGCAAGTACTCCATTGGCTATCACAGTGTCCTGGAGGATATTGAGGAGCTGGCGGCGGACGTGCCCCTTGTGGATTTTGACACCATCAAACAGGCCGTGGAAGCGGAGATCATGGCCGGCAGGCTGCGCCAGGTTTTCGC
>DUQZ01000066.1 GCA_012837525.1 Clostridiales bacterium
AAGATGTACTCCTCCCGCGCGTCCCTGGATTGGAAGCCGTTTTGGTTGTAAAAGGAGACCAGGTCAAACTGCGACGGCGCGATCTCGGTATAAATGCGGCCTTTTAACTGCGGGAAGGCCGCGCGGATCTGCTCGCTGCGGCCCAGCAAAGCGCCCAGCAGCAGGTTCCTGGCGGTGGGCTGGGACTGGATGTCAATATACATCTGCAAGGGGCGCTCAGGATACAGCTCCTCCTGCATGTTCAGGATAATATAGGCCACACCCAGCTGAACAAACTGGTCGTTGGCAGCAAAAAAAACGTCTTCCGGGGGCACGCCCTGGTAGGGGGCGTTGGGATGTGATAGTCGCATACTGTCTCCTGAAAATGTATTAAACGGTGGCAGGGTTTATGGCCATTCCGCTTCCTGCAGGCTGTGGGCGGGCGTCAAGTCCCAGATCACTTTTTTCACCAGCGGGCTGTGCTTGAGGGCGCGCTGGGTATAGCGCTCCAACAGGTCATAGGGCAGCCGCGCCGGAAGGGCGCGCAGGTCGCTGCCGGTGTGGCTGACGGATACCGCGCGCAGCAGGACAACCAGGGAGTCCTCCTCCGTCTCCTGGTAGGGCACCTCATGCAGCATGGCAAAATACTTCCACAGGCGCTTGGCAAGCCCCGCGTCCTCAATCTCCTGCCGGAAGGCGGCATCCGCCCAGCGCAGCAGGTTCAGCCGCTCTTTGGTGCACTCACCGATAATGCGCAGCGCAAGGCCCGTAAACGGGAAGGGCTGCATGGCGGTCATGTGCTGGGGCAGGCCCAGGGCCTCGCCCACACGGCGGATTTCTTCCTTAAACAGGTCAGCCAGGGGGGCAATGGTGTCCACACCTTCTGCCAGAACAGAGGCTGCCTTGCTGGGCGCGCTGTTTGAGAACAGGTAGTCGGAAGACTTGGACTCAATCAGCAGGCTGTACTCCAGCCGCTCCCCGGTTTCCTTCAGCACCGCCTGCAAGGTCTTCCGCAACGCGTTGGCCTTGTCCGACTGTTTGGTAAGCCCGGCCAGGGCCTCCATCACGCGGTCTTCCGCGTTGATAATCTCCAGGTTCAAGCCCGCGCTTTTGTAGTAGGCGGAAAACTCCACCACCTCGTTTTCGCGCAAAAGGCCCGTATCCACAAACACGCAGGTCAACTGGTCGCCCAGGGCGCGGTGCGCAAGCAGCGCGGTAACGCCGCTGTCCAGCCCGCCACTCATCACGCACAAAGCGCGGCCATCGCCCGCCTTTTCCTGGATCTGCGCGCGCGTGATAGAGATGAAGGAGTCCTCGCTCCACCAGCGGGTGCAGCCGCACACATTGATGGCGAACTGTGTCAGCAGGCTCATCATGTCCGGGTCGTTGGGCTCCAATTGGCAGCCAATGGCATAGATTTCGAGCGTCTTGTGCGCAAGGCCGATGGGCTTGTCCTCATACAGCGCCAGCGGCTCCAGGTCGTCGGTAAGCCCCAGGGTGTGCACGGTGCCAAACATGCGCTCGGACTCGTGCAAATCCTCCGTGATGCGGGAAGGCAAAAATGTGAGGGTATCCACATCGTCAATGGGCAGCGCCTCATCCACCTGGCCGCCCAGAAGGGTTGTCACGGCGGGCACGGTGCTGCCCAGGGCCAAAACCGGGATGCCGCTGCGCAGCAGCTGGCCGTCCAGATCAACCGGTACCTCTCCCTTTGTGCCGCCGGAGAGGATAACGCCCAGGGCTTCCTCGCCCATGATCTGCTCGGCGCTGGTGTTGCCGGGCAAAATCTTGGCCGATATCTTTTCCGCCCGCAATTTGGACGCCAGGGCGGCAGAATAGGAGCCGTCAAAATTTAAAATCAGTACTTGGTCGCGCATCAGTCGTCCCTCGTTTCAAAAGGTTCCGTCCACTGTCCAGAACTCGGTATGGTTCATCATGTAGTCCGCCGCGTATTTGGACAGCGCAAGCTGGGTTTGCTGGTTGGCGATGCCGGTTTGAGTCAATTGCTGCAAAGACTGGAAGGTCCGCACCGCTTCCTGTGTGGCGTTGTTGTAGCGGCCGTGGACATCATGTGTGCCCAATAGGCCAATGATGACCAGCTTTTCCTGCAGCGCCTTGACCTTCTCGCTCTCAATCCCGCCGCGCAGCACGATATCCGCCAGGTCATGAACGGTGCCATATCCCTGAATGCGCCAGTCATCCAATTTGTACTGCGCGCGCTGTACGCGGTCGGGGTTGTTGCCCTCTATGACATGAATATAGGTGGCGCCTGTTTCATCCTGCAGGCTTTGCTCCACCACCGCCACATGGGTAGTGTCGCCGCTGGGCGTGTAGGAAAAAAAGACCCAATCACCCGGCTGGGGGATATAGCTGTTCTTTTCCATCTGGCTGTCCATGCCCTTGTACCATTGGCTGCCCCAGCCGGCGATAAAGCCGGTGCGCGCGATATAGCGGCCCTGCTTTAAAAACCAGTTGCGGCCAATGTTGGTGGCGCCATACAGCGGGTAGTGCACTTCCAGCAGCTTTTCGTCCAGCTGCTGCTCGGCCTGATGCACAGACCAGCACAGCAGTTCCGCGCACCATTCGGCCTTGGGGTCGCCGTACCACTCGCCGTATTTGGTGGTGCCGTCCCGCTGCTCGGTATAGCCAAGTTCACTGCGCACGGTGTCCAGCACGGCCTGCACATGATGGGGGATCTCATACGCTGGCGGAATGGGTGTTAACACCTGCTCCTCAGCTGCCGTGCGCAAAAACAGCATACCAAAGCACAGCAGCAAGACAGCGATCCGTCTGGTCATAGCTCCCTCCATTCATCCAGATTTTTTAATTATACCTTGATTGTCCTATGCTTGCAAGCAAAGCGGCACGGGGAGCCCGTGCCGCAAAACCCTATAAATCCTGTAATATCAAGGCCAATTCGTCTGCTTCAATCACAATGATGCTCCCCGGACTCATGCCCAGGGCGGCCTCCAGATGCCGCCGGACCGCGCGCAGCAGGGGCAGTGTCTCCGCCTCCCTGTCCGCTGTTTTGGCTTGGCTGATAAGCAGGGCGCAGGCGGACAGAAAACTGGTGAAGGCAACCTTCAGGCTGTGTTCGTTGGCAAAGATGGCTTCCTCCATCTGCTTTAGTTGCAGCATGATGCTGACAAAGGCGGGGAAGAAGATGGCGCTCACCGCGTTTTGCATCTCCCGCAGCAGGGCGGTGCCTTCAAAATCGTCCTGCAGGGCGATCAGGTTGCGCAAAAGCGGCACGTTCTCGGGCGTGATGAAACTGGCTTCGCGCAGCAGCGCGTTCAGGGCGCTTTGCGCGTCAAAGGGCTTGTTTTTCTCATACCGCGCAAACGACGCCTGTGCCTGGGCCTTGCCCAATTCGGCCAGCACCTCAAACTTGGTCTTGAAGTGGTGGTAAAAACTGCCTTTGCTGGTGTTCAGTTGGTCTAAAATATCCTGAATGGAGGTGTTGATGTAGCCCTTTTGTGCGAACAGCACCGATGCGGTGTTTAAGATATCCTGCTTTTTTCGGGGGCCCTTGCGCATACTGTCAGCTCCTTTGTGTCAAGCGTGGTCAAAAAATCAGTTGTACTCTATCACCTTTTGAATCATTCGGTATTTGGAGGTGAACAGCTTCTCCCGCCTGTATTCCTGGCCGTCGCGCAGGTAGACGCGGTAGGTATCCACCACATAGCCGGTGCGCGCCTGTTTCAATTCCTGCTGGGTGCCCGGCGCCAGGTTGGGGTTTTGCTGGTAGGCAGGCTCCTTCGGTGGTTGCTGGGTGGAAATCAACTGCGTCTCAAGCGCGATGCTCTCGCCAGGGCCGGTCATTAAGCCGTAGATTTCAATGGTCAGCGTGCGCTTGGCATAATGCGCGATGATGAACACCGGGGTGGGGTTGTCATTGCGGAATTTAAAGTCCAGATTGGGCCAGTTGACGGCCGCGTCCAGGCCCTTGTCCAGGTAGCTGACCGGCCAGGCATGGGGCGAACGGTCCACAATGCTCAGCCCCGCGCCGGCCGCCGCGTTAAAGAGGGTGGAGGATACCTGGCATACGCCGCCGCCCACGTCATCAATCAGCCGGCCGCCATAAATCGCCGGCGCGCCGCGGTAGCCCTTTTCCATGGTCCGCTGGCCGGTTGTTTCATTAAAGGAGAAGGTTTCACCGGGCATCAGCGTCCGGTTGGTGATGGCTTGCGCGGCCAGGGCGATATTGTTGTTCCGGTCCTCGTTGGAGCCGGTCTTGGTGCTGAAGGTAGCCAGCTTGGTAAAGCGGTTGCGCAAATCAGAACTGGTGACCTGGGGCAGGACAGGGGTGGACTGCAGCTTGATCACCGCCTGGTAATCCTGCTTTTGCAAAGCGTTTTTCAGCGCGCCGGAGATGGCCTGCGCCTCAATCTTTCGGCCGGTCACGTCCTGGGTCACCGTAAACTGCTGGGTTTCAAAATCAAAGGAGGAGACCACGGCGTTCACCGGGCCGGTGTTGATCTGCTCCACCAGGCTGTCCGCCAACTGGTCAATCAGTTTGTTGCTGAAGGATACCTGGGTGGAGAAGTAGGCGCCGCTTTTTTTGACGTGCTGCACCTGTCGCCACCTGGCCTCAAAGGGCGTCCAGGTGGAGTTGATGATGGCGGGGGAGTTTTGCCGGCCAATTGAGTAGGCCTGCTCCATCGCCTCCTCCAGGTTGCGCTGGAAAGGAATGTGGCTGCTGTTGAATTGGAAGAGCGTGTTGTCAATATACAGCTGGATGTTCAAATGCGGGTCCGCGGCGGCCTGCTCGTGGGCGCTGCTTTGGCGCAGCTGGGTCGGGCTCATGCCGGTGACAGCCAGCCCGTCAATCTGAATGTTGTCAAAGAAGGCCTGCTTTTGCATGCTGGCCATTTTTTGCTTAAACAGCGCCTGCTTGGCCTGCGCTTTTTGCACATTGACCAGGCAAACAGACAAAACAACCAGGGACGCGATGATCACGCCCAGGCTGATGAACGGAAAGCGCTTGGTTTTGACAGGCGGCTGCGGTGCGTCATACACAGGCTGCGCGGGCTGCGGGTAATAGGCAGGTTCGGGGCACACAGGCTCCTGGTATACGGGCTCCTGCTCTACCGTATCCCATACCCATTCAGGGTTGCTGGCGCTGAAGTCCGCCTCCCAGGGGTCCTCCGCCTGGTGGTGCGCCTGCGCCTGGTGTACCTGCCAGCTGTCCCCAACCTGCCAGCTTTGGTGTTGCCAGACAGGCTGGTTGTTTTCAAGCGCAGGCGGGCTGTCGGGCTGGAACGCAGCCCGGCTGACGGTTTTTTTGTTAAAGCCCTGAAGATGCTTGTCCCTGCGGCGCGCCAAAGCCTTCCACCTCCTGTAATCTTACCGCCATTGTAATGATTTTGTTACACAATTGTCAAGATTGGGAAACCGGATGATTTGAAAACACTTGACATGGAAGGTGGGCATCCTCTATGATGAATTCATCAAACATAGGAGGGGTATACATGAAATTTTACGTATGCGAACATTGCGGCAACATCATCGCCTACGCGTATGACGCGGGCGTGAAGGTCGTATGCTGCGGCGACGAAATGAAGGAAATGGTTGCCGGCACCGTGGACGCGTCCAAGGAAAAGCACGTGCCCGAGATCAAAGTCGACGGCAACATTGTCACCGTCAAGGTCGGCGCTGTGGACCATCCCATGGAGGAGAAGCACTACATCACCTTCATCGCGCTGGAAACCAAAAACGGCAACCAGCGCAAAGTGTTAAAACCCGGTGATGCCCCTGTGGCAACCTTTGCCCTCATTGAAGGTGACGAAGTGGTTGCCGCCTATGAACACTGCAATCTGCATGGCCTTTGGAAAGCAGAAGCATAAATAAAAGGAGAGAATGGTAATGAAGAAGTACGTATGTGATCTGTGCGGCTGGGTGTATGACGAGGCGGAAGGCTATCCTGAGGAAGGTTACGCCCCCGGCACCAAGTGGGAAGATCTGCCGGACGATTTTGAGTGCCCCCTGTGCGGCGCGTCCAAGGACGACTTCAGCGTCGAGGAGTAATCCACACAGCTGAACATCGCGCGCGGTTCGATATGAACCGCGTTTTTTGTGCAACAAAAAGGGCTGCCGTTTCGTTGGCAGCCCTTGAAAATGCAGGATATGACTGATTATTCAGCGTCAACCTTGGCCATGTGGCGGATCAGGTCGATAACCTTGCAGGAATAGCCCCACTCGTTGTCATACCAGGCGACCAGTTTGACAAAGGTGTCATTGAGCATGATGCCGGCATTCGCGTCAAACACGGAGGTGCGGGACTCATGGATGAAGTCGCTGGAGACCACGGCGTCCTCGGTGTAGCCGATGATGCCCTTCCACTCTTCACTCTCAGCGGCAGCCTTCATGGTGGCCTTGATGTCTTCGTAGGTGGTGGGTTTTTCCAGGGTGCAGGTCATGTCCACAACGGACACGTTGATGGTGGGCACGCGGAAGGACATGCCGGTCAGCTTGCCCTTGAGCTCCGGGATAACCACGCCAACAGCCTTGGCGGCACCGGTGGAAGAGGGGATGATGTTCGCGCTGGCAGCGCGGCCGCCGCGCCAATCCTTCTTGGAGGGGCCGTCCACGGTCTTCTGGGTGGCAGTGGTGGCATGCACGGTGGTCATCAGGCCTTCCTTGATGCCGTACTTGTCATTGATCACCTTGGCCAGGGGGGCCAGGCAGTTGGTGGTGCAGGACGCGTTGGACACAACGACCATGTCCTTCTTGTATTCCTTGTGGTTCACACCCATGACGAACATGGGGGTCTCCTTGTCCTTGGCGGGCGCGGTGATGATGACTTTCTTGGCGCCGCCCTTTAAGTGCGCGCTGGCCTTGGGGGTGTCGGTGAACACGCCGGTGGCGTCCGCGATGTACTCAGCGCCGGTTTCGCTCCACGGAATCTCCGCGGGGTCCATCTTGTCATACACCTTGATGACGTCGCCGTTGACAACCAGCTCGCCCTTTTCCTTGTTGGCCTTGACTTCGCCGTCAAACCGGCCGTGCACGGTGTCATACTTGATCATATAGGCCATGTATTCAACATCGATAAAAGGATCGTTGATCGCGACGACCTTCAGCTCCTCCGGATGCTCCAAAGCTGAACTGAGCAGCAAACCGCCGATACGGCCAAACCCGTTAATACCAATTTTTACCATGAGTCCCTCCTAATTTAATCAACCCGCAGGTTGGTGGTAGAGTATCATTGATACCCAAATAATAATATCATACAATCATCCCACATTCAAGGGCGGAATACGCGCCTGGCGGGCGGAAAACGTCCCGGATAGAGGGAGAGTTTGTCCTGCCTTAATGCAAGTCAAAAACTGCCCAGGGGACCTCTTGTGCAAAGCCCGCTTTCCGGTAGACCGCTTGCGCTGCAAATGACTGCGCGTCATAACAAACCGAGGCGAAGGACAGGCCCATTTCCTGCATCCGGAAGAGGGCTTTCGTCAGCAGGGTCGTGCCCAGCCCCCGGTTGTGACAGGAAGGATCCACCTGGAACCACTCGATGATGCCCTCCTGAAACTCTCTGTCCGCCTCGCAGACAATCAGCCCAAGCTTTTGTTTGTTTTGTGTTTTGATGAGCCAAAACCACAGTTCCGGCGCGAATACGGGGGAGGCCTGCCAGGTGTGGACATCCTCCGGTGTCACCCGCAGCTTTTGATAGCACCGGTCAATCAGCCCGCAGATGGCTGGGACGGCATCAGCACAGCCAAGATCAACAGGCACCACCTCAAAGCCCTCCGGCATCGGAGCTTTCTGTATGATTTGCAAATCATGTATGCTGCGGATAAAGATTTGCTCAGGAATGCCATCCTCATCCGTCAAATCAGACAGCTTTTTTACGCGTGGGGGGGCGGAGGCTTCTTTCATCTTCCGTTCCTTCCAGATGGGCAGGGAGGACCAGGCGCTGGGACTGCGCAGATAAGCCGCTTCTACGTTGATGCGGTCACAGGTTGCGTTCCACTCCTGCCAGGCCTCATCGCTTGCGATGCGCTTGGGCAGCAGGGAGACACAATACACGCCGCGCATCTTGCACAGGTTGACATAGACGGAATAGGCGTTCAGATCCAGCTCATCCCTGTCCAGGACAACCGGCAGGGCGGTATAACCCTTTTTCAACAGGCAGGCTGCCCGGTGATGGCCGTCTGTCATCACCCACTCATCCCGCAGACGGATAACAGGGATGGGGGAGAGGTTGTCCATACTGAAATCATGAAGCAGTGCCTGCAAGCGCTCCTTGTTGATGGCGTACTGGCTGGGCACCAGGCGATTTGCCGGTACCCAAAACACGTCAGTATGTAAAATCTGCATTCCATAATCCTGCGCTGGTTTCATAATCTAAGTGTAGCACCTGGTGAAGCAGGCATCAAGAAAAGGCGCGGCAATCGCCGCGCCCCAGTTGACTAGTCAGGTTACACTTATTTCTTAACGGTGATGCGCCCCTGCGGGTTGGCGTATTCCTCACCCACCACGCCGTCCAGCACCTCGGTCACAAAGCGGACCAGGGCATCTTCCAGCGCCAGGCCGGTCTTGTAGCCGCTGGTGGCGTTGGGATAACGGAAGGCGTAGTAGGTGTCGCCGCCGGCCGCGGTAAAGTCATTGGTGGCGATGGTGTAGATGGCCTCCGGGTCAAAGGGCTGGCCGCCCACGCTTTCAATGGTCACGCGCGCGCCGGGGTTCTTGGGCGCGAAATAGGTGGATTCGGGATACTGCTCACCCTCCTCAAAGGGGACAGTGGTGTCAATGGTAAACACCATGCCGGCCACCTGCGGGAAGGCGCCGATGGCCTTGGGAGTGGAGTGCGTCGCGGCTTCCAGGGCCTCCAGCAGCTCCGAGCCCTTCAGCTCCAGCACGGACACCTCATTGCCAAAGGGGAAGACCGTCTTCATGTCGTTCATGCTGATGTCGCCAATCTCAATGCTGGCGCGGATGCCGCCGCCATTGGTGAGGGCAGCCTGGACATGGTCGCCCAGCGCCTGCTTGGCCGCCCACAGGATGGCGTCCGCGGCGAAGTCGCCCAGGTTGGTCTCCTCGGTGCGGTTGCCGGGGTCACGGTCGCCGTTTAGGCGCACGGTGGTCTTGGCGAACACACGGCTCAACTCTTCCTTCACAGCCACATCAGCGGCGGTGACCAAGGCGTCAATCTCCGGGTCCAGCTTGGCGGTCAGAATCGCGGAATACACCGCGCCGTCATGCTCAACCGTCGCGGACTTGTTGATGGAATTAAAGAGGGAGGCGGTCAGCTTGCCGTCTTCAAAAACGACAACGCCCAGGTGCTTCCCGTGGTAGCCGGCGGAGACCACCAGGGTCTCGCCCACCATCTCGCCCTTTTCAAGCAGGGTATGGCTGTGGCCGTCAATTAACAGATGAATGCCCTTGACCTTTTCCAAGACGTCAACAGAGCGGTTGGGCGCGCTTTCCCCGTCCATGCCCAGGTGGCTTAGGAGGATGATGAAATCAGCGCCCGCTTCGGTCAATTCGGCAACCTGCTTTTCGGCTACCTCAATGAGTTTGTCACCCTGCAAAAAGTCAATCCCGCGGACCTTGTCCGGGTGCGCCTTGGTGAGGGTTTCAGGGGTCGTCAGGCCAAAGACGCCGACCTTCATGCCATTTGGCATCTCGAAGATCTTGTTGGCTTCAAACACCAACTCCTGGCTCAAGTGATCCACGATGTTCGCGGCCAGGAAGGGGAATTTGGCTTCGCCCGCCAGCCGTTTCAAGTTGTCAACACCCCAGTCAAACTCATGGTTGCCCATGGTCATGGCGTGATAGCCAACAGCGTTTAAGAAGGTAATGGCGTTTTTGCCCTGCTCCAGGTTCACAAGCGGTGTGCCCTGGGAGGCGTCGCCCGCGTCCAGTAGCAGCACGCTGTCGCCGGCTGCCTCCAAATCCTTCTTGTACTGGGAAATGGCAGCATAGCCAAGGTATCCGCCAACCGGGTCAGCAACCGCGCGGCCGTGCACGTCATTGGTGTGCAGGATGACGAGTTTGCCTTTTGGCGCTTCCTCCGCCATGACCAGCGAGGTCAGGCTCAGCAACATGGCCAGCGAGAGCAGAAGCGCAAGGATACGTTTCTTCATTTTGTAGTACCACCTTTCAATTTTTACCTGAAATGAATCATCAGGATGATCACTGTGTAATATACCCAATGCTGCTCAAATATAACCAAGAAATGCGGCTTGAAACACATCAACCGCGCCTTTTGACATAAAGAAAAAAGCCCGCATCGATGCAGGCTTTAATCAAAGTGAAAGGCTTGGATTAATACTTCCGCTTGCGCGCGGCTTCCGCCTTTTTCTTGCGTTTCACGCTGGGCTTTTCGTAATGCTCGCGTTTGCGGACTTCTGCTAACACGCCGCTGCGCGCGCACTGGCGCTTGAAGCGTTTCAACGCGCTTTCAAGCGTTTCGTTTTCCTTCACACGGATTTCAGACACTGTTTTCCCCCCCTTCGCACATCTCGCCTGGCTGGGCCGTATAAAACGGCGGATGGCGACCGTATGGCTATTATAACCACAGACCAAAGGCGCGTCAACCGTGAAAGCATTGATTTTATGGTAACAAGCTATAGGGATGCGCACATTTAAAGAGCGTCCTCTGGCGCCCGCGTTTCGTTGACAAGCGCCTGCTTGCCCAGTAAACTTGGGGTATCCAAGCACGTGTGAGGGATGAGCATGAAGTATGATTTAGTTATTGTCGGCGCGGGCCCGGCAGGGATTTTTACCGCGCTGGAATTGCTGCGCAAAGGCAGCAAAAAGAAGATGGTCATCATCGAAAAGGGCCAGCCCATCGGCCGCCGCCGCTGCCCCAAGGGCACCACAGGCCGCTGTGTCAACTGCAGGCCCTATTGCCATATCACCACCGGGTTTGCCGGCGCGGGCGCGTTTTCTGACGGCAAGCTGTCCCTCTCCCATGAGGTAGGCGGCCAGCTGCCGGAATTGATTGGTATCGATGCTGCGCAAAGCTTGATTGATTATACCGATGCCATCTACCTGGAGTTTGGCGCGGATACCCAGGTGGAGGGCATGGTGGTGGACGAGCGCATCAAGCGCATCCGCCGCCGCGCGATCACCGCGGGGCTGCGCCTGGTGGATTGCCCCATCCGCCACATGGGTACCGAAAAAGCGCAGGAGATTTACGGCGCCATTCAAACATACCTCACCGACAAGGGGGTGGAGATCCGCTTTGGCGTCAACTGCGCCGACCTCATCCTGACAGATCACGAGTGCTGGGGCGTCGTCGTCGAAAAGCCGGACGGCACCGGCCGGGAGGAAATCCTGGCACAGGACACCGTTGTCGCGACGGGCCGCCGCGGCGCAGACTGGCTGGAGAAAATCTGCCAGGAGCATGGCATCGCCCACCAGCCCGGCACGGTGGACATCGGCGTGCGGGTAGAGGTGCGCAACGAGGTGATGGAGGAGGTCAACGACGCGCTGTACGAAGGCAAGTTTGTGGGCTATCCCGCGCCCTTCCGCGACAAGGTGCGTACCTTCTGCCAAAACCCGGGCGGCTTTGTCAGCCAGGAAAACTACGACAACGACCTGGCGGTGGTCAACGGGCACAGCTACAAGGATCTCAAGTCCGAAAACACCAACCTGTCCCTTTTGTCCTCCCACAATTTCAACACGCCCTTTAACCAGCCCATCGCCTATGCCCAAAAGGTGGGGGAACTCACCAACATGCTGGCCAACGGCCACATCCTGGTGCAGCGCTTTGGCGATATCCTGGACGGCAAGCGCACATGGGAGCGGGAGCTTTCGCGCAGCAATGTGAAACCCACCCTCAAGGACGCGGTCGCGGGGGATATCACCGCCGCCATGCCCTACCGCGCCATGACCAACATCATCGCCTTCATTCAGGCGCTGGATATGGTGGTGCCCGGCTTCGCCTCACCCGAGACGCTGCTGTACTCGCCGGAATTGAAGTTTTACTCCAACCGCGTGCGCATGGACGCGCAGCTCAACACCAACATCAAGGGTTTTTACTCCCTGGGGGACTCCAGCGGCTGGACGCGCGGGCTGATGATGGCCTCCGCCATGGGCGTCATGCTGGGGGACAAGCTGGCCGCGGAAGAACAAAAATAAAAGCAATTTGGAAACATGTAAGGCGCGCCGTGAACAGCGCGCTTTTTTGTCGCAATTATTGAAATAATAAATCCAAAGTCTTGCAATCCTGTTTCATATCTATTACAATCTGCTTATCATCTTGGATTGAGGTATGGAATGAAACGATTGCTCGCGCTGTTCCTGGCGCTGTTGTGTATTCTGCCAGCCGGCATCATGGAGGACCAAGACGCCCTGCCCGGTGAGCAGGAAGTGGTGGTGGTCACCTCCGAAGGCCGCCCGCTCAAATATGGGGACAAGGGTGAGGATGTCAAGCTGCTGCAGACCCGCTTGAAGGATTTGCGCTATTATAACGGCCCAGTCACCGGCAACTATCTGGAAGTCACCCGCAAGGCCATCCGCGCCGTGCAGGAAGCCTATGGCCTGCCTGTCAACGGCGAGGCGGATCTGGAACTGCAGGAAATCATCTACGGGGACGCCCACCGGCCGCTGAAGAAGGGTGAGCGCGGCAAGGAAGTGGAGCGCCTGCAGACCCGGTTGAGTGAGATTGGCTACTACTGGGGCAAAATTACCGGCAACTACCTGGACGGCACCACCGCGGCGGTGGGGCATTTCCAGGAGGACAACGGCATCAAAAAAACTGGTCAGGCGGATGTGCAGACCTTGATTAAGTTGTACTCCGATGACATCGTGATGCCCACGCCCGACCCCAACACCACGCCCAAGCCCATCCCCACCCCGCCGGCGGACGCCCAGTTCGCGGGCATTGTGTCCTACGGTTCCAAAACCAAACAGGTATCCTTAATCCAGGAACGCTTAACCGCCCTGGGCTTTTTTGACCGCAAGATTACCGGCGGCTATTACGAGCACACCCATGCCGCCGTTAAAAAATTCCAGCAGTACAACGGCCTGGTGGCCGACGGGGTCGTGGGGGAGCAGACCTGGAACGTCCTTTTCTCCCTGGATGTGGTGCGCGCGGACGGCATTCCCAAGCCCACGCCCGAGCCCGTGCCCAACCCCTATTTTGTGGAAGTGGACGTCAACAACCAGCTGATTAAAGTCTACGGCCTGGATGACGAAGGCAAATACACCAGGATTGAGAAGATCTTCACATGCTCCACTGGCACCACCAGCTACCCCAGCGAGGTGGGCACCCATGTCATCACCGGGCGCCGCGCGCGCTGGGCGGAATTCCCCAACTGGGGCGGCGGCAAAGCGCGCTGGTGGCTGCGCATCAACTCCGACATCGCCTTCCATTCCATCATTTATAATTCCTATGACTTAAAATCTGTCAACATGAAGGCGGTGCGCGCGCTGGGCAGGCGGGCATCCCATGGCTGCATCCGCCTGACGGTGGCCGACGCCAAATGGATGTATGACTACATCGGCAAGGGGACAGAGGTGTATATCCACGAGGACGCGCCGCTGGATCCGGAGCTGAAGGCCGCCTACGCGCCTGGCCCCTACAACAAAAATACCTATTTGCACGACCCAACCCCCGTGCCCACGCAGGAGCCTTTCTATGACGGCACCAACCCGCCGCTCACGCCAGAGCGCGGGCTCAAATCCGGCGATTCGGGCGCGGATGTGCACTGGCTGCAAAGCAAGCTCAAGGAATTGGGCTACTATCCCGGCACGGTAACCGGCACCTTCCTGGACGGCACCAAGGCCGCGGTCAAGGCCTTCCAGAAGGATCACAAGCTCAGCGCCAATGGCAGTGCGGACAAGAAGACGCTGCAGGCCCTGTATGACTTTGTGCGTGCCAGCACCACGCCCAGCCCGGCTCCGCTGCCCACAGACCCGCCCAGCCACCAGGTGGTGGAGGCGCCTGCGCCTTCTGCCACACCAGCGCCGTAAATGGGGGCGCGTACCAACTTGCTTTTTATGGCTGCCTTTTTGGCAGTCTTTTTTGTTCTTGCACAGGGGGCGGTAACCTGCGTATAATGCAGTGCAATCAAACGGCACTCCTGGTTGTCACGATATCAGACTGTGAGGATGATCATGGCAAAATCTTTGCTTGAGTTATTGGAAGAATCCTGTCCCGTCACGCTGCCCATGCACATGCCGGGGCATAAGCGCAATACGGCGTTGGCGCCTTATTTAAAGACATTGGCTGCCCAACTTGACATCACCGAGATCAAGGGCTTTGACCACCTGCACGCGGCGGAAGGCATCCTGTATGAGGCCATGGCGCAGGCGGCGGAGGTGTTTGGCGCCAAACACACCTTCTATTTGGTCAACGGCAGCACGGTGGGTATTTTGAGCGCCATCCGCGCTGTCACCGCGCCGGGTGACAGCGTCATCATGTCGCGCAACTGTCACAAATCCGTATACAACGCGCTGATGCTCAACAACCTGCGGCCCTGCTTTATCTATCCGCAAACCAACATGGATTACCAGATCGCAGCCTCCCTTTCGGTTGAGGCCATCGAGCAGGCCATCGCCCAGCACGCGCAGGCGCGGGTGCTGATCATCACCTGCCCCACCTATGAGGGCGTCATGAGCGACCTGCCGGCCATCATCCGCCTGGCGCACCGCCACGGGCTAAGCGTCATTGTGGATGAGGCGCACGGCTCCCACCTGGGCTTCTCGCCCTACTTTCCCAGCAACGCGGTCAGCGCGGGGGCGGACATCGTCATCCAGTCCCTGCACAAAACCCTGCCTTCCCTGACACAGACGGCGCTGGCGCATGTGCGCACCGACGCGCTCGCGCATGAGATGCAGCGGCAATTGGCCATCTTTGAAACCACCAGCCCGTCCTTTTTGCTGCTGGCCAGCATCGACAGCTGTGTGCGCCTGATTCGCGATCACAAAAAAGAGATGTTTGAGCACTGGCACCTGGCGCTGGAAGCCTTTCACCAAAAGGCGCTGGGGCTGTCGCACCTGCGCGTGCTGGGCTACGGGGCAGAGCGCGGGCGGGATTTGGAAAACGTCTTTGGCCTGGAACCCAGCAAACTCTACGTATCCACCCTGGGCTGTGATATTGACGGCTATGAGCTGGCTGAGCGCCTGCGAAACGAACACGCTATCGAGCCGGAGATGATTACCCCGCAGGGCGTGCTGGGCATGACCGGCATGGGGGATACTGTACAGACCTTGGAACGCTTTGGTGACGCGCTAATTGAGATTGACAGCAGCCTTGCAGCCACCAAATTCAAAAAGACGCCCCTGATGGCACCGCATGTGTACAGCAAGGTGCCCATCGCCACGGCGGAGCGCGCGCCCTTTGTCGTCCTGCCCATTGAGGAAACCGAAGGCTATGTGATGGCGGAGACCATCGTCGTCTACCCGCCGGGCATTCCGGTGGTGGTCCCTGGCGAGGTCATGAACCGGGAGGCGATTGATTACCTGCTGGCGGCCAAGGCGGCGCACAACACCATCCTGCGCTCCCGGTCCGATCTGGACGGCCAGGTCGCGGTGCTCCGGGACGCGTAGCATCTTATGAAGATTCTGTAACACTTGAAGCGCTTTGCTTGCCCGAGGGATGCCTATGTGCAATAATGAACCGGTAAACCAATTGAAAGGAACTTTCTATGTATAAGAAATTAATCGCTGTTTTCATGGTCCTCATCATGGGGCTGAGTGCCCTTTCAAGCCTGGCGGAAGCGCCCGCGGAAGACCCGGTGCTGGCCACCGTCAACGGCAAGGAAATCACCAAAAGCCAGGTGGACGCGGAAATCGTGCAGATGCTCAACAACCAGTTCGTCGATGACGAGACCCAGTACGCCACCGTGCTGCAGTTCATGGTCAACCGCGAATTGATCACCAAGAAAATCGCGGACCTGGGCTTTGACCAGTTCACCAAGGAAGAGGAAGACGCCTTTTTAAGCGAAGCCCAGCAGCAGCTTGACAAGGCCATTGAAACCTACGCGGATTACTACCAGAGCGCGGATTCCGAGAAGGCGCGCGAGGACGCGGTTGCCCAGGCGCGGGATTCCTTCGCCGCCCAGGGCGTCACGGTGGAACTCATCGCGCAGGATGTCAAAAACCGCGCGGGCCTGGATCGTTTGAATGAGTATTTGCTGGGCGGCTATGAGCCCAGCTTGGAGGAAGTCCAGTCCGTCTTCCAGGAAGTGGGCGGGATGTACAAGCAGCAGTTTGAAAACGACATCGCCCAGTATGAGTACATGACGCAGTACGGCGGCCAGAACAGCTGGTTTACCCCGGAAGGCTACCGCAGCGTGGTGCACATCCTGCTCAAGGCGGATGACGCGCTGCTGGAAAACTACAAGGCGCTCAACGCCGCCTTTGAAGAGCAGCAGCAGCACCAGGATTCAGTCCCCGTTGAAAACGGGGCGGAAGCCACCGAGCAACCCGCGGAGGAGAAAAAGGAAGTCACCCAGCAGATGCTGGATGAGGCGCGCCAGGCGGTGCTGGACTCCAAAAAGGCGGACATCGACCAGATTTATGAGCGCTTAAACCGCGGGGAGAGCTTCATTGACCTCATCAAGGAATACGGCGAGGACCCCGGCATGACCGTTCCCTCCAATTTGGAGGAAGGCTACGCGGTGCACGCGCAGTCCATCCTGTATGATCCCGCGTTCACAGCGGCCGCCTTCTCCGAGAAAATGCAAAAGGTGGGCGACGTGAGCGATCCTGCCGTCAGCACCTTTGGCATCCACATCCTGCACTACCTGCGCGATTTGCCCTCCGGCCTGGAATTGACCGATGCCATCCGCCAGGAGATTGAGGATTACCTCACCGCCAAAAAGCAAAACGAAGTGTTTCAGCAGGCGCTGACCACCTGGGCCCAGCAGGAGCAGATTGTGTATTTCCAGGAGGCCATCGACGCCGCCACCGCGCAGGCGCAGCAGCGCATAAACCCGCAGGAAAACCCAGAGGAGCAGCCGCTGGAGGCTGCCCCGACGGAGGGTGAGGGCCAAACCCCATAAAATTAGTATTTGACAAATCATTCAGCGCATAGTAAGATAATCCTTGCGACAAGCAGAAGCTGCCCGCTTCTCACCTGACGAATCCGCTTTGTCTGGTGCAAGGTATTCGAGTCATTCGGATTGGCGGGTTTTTTGCCCGCCAATCTTATTTTATCTGGAGGTGTACGCACATCAGCACAGAACTCATCATCAACGAACGCATCCGGGACCGCGAGGTACGCGTCATCGGGGAGGACGGCCAGCAGTTGGGCATCATGCCCACAGAGCGCGCTTTGCAGCTGGCGGAGGATGCCAGGCTTGACCTGGTCAAGATCGTCCCGCGGGCGCAGCCGCCGGTCTGCAAACTGATGGACTATGACAAGCATCGGTTTGAGCAGGCCAAGCGCGAGAAGGAAATCCGCAAAAACCAGAAGACCATCACCTTAAAAGAGGTGCAGCTGTCCGCCACCATTGAGGAGAACGACATCCAGGTCAAGGCACGCAACGCTGTCAAGTTTCTGAAGGCGGGGGACAAGGTCAAGGTGACCATCCGTTTCCGCGGCCGTCAGATCACCCACAGCGAAATCGGCTACAAGGTCATGCGGGATTTCGCCGAGCGCATCAGCGACGTCGCTGTGATTGAACGCATGCCCAAACTGGAAGGGCGCCACATGATCATGATCCTGGTGCCCCGTCAGGAAAAGGACAAGCCAGCCAAGCAGGACAAGGAAACCCAGCCTCAAAACCCGCAGGCATAAATAGCGGGTCACGCAACAAAGGAGGGCATTGCTATGCCAAAAATGAAATCCCACCGCGGCGCGGCCAAGCGCTTTCGGGTGACCAAAAACGGGAAGGTCAAACACAAGAGCATGAACCTGGGTCACATCATGACCAAGAAATCCCCCAAGCGGACCCGTCAGCTGCGTGCCGGCGGCTTCCTGCAAAACAAAAAAGAAGCGGCGACCATTCGCCTGCTCATCCAGCAGTAAACCTGCGCTAATTGAAGGAGGAACTTACACATGGCTCGCATTAAGAGGGCTGTCAACGCCCAGAAAAAGCGTCGGAAGATGCTCAAATTAGCCAAGGGTTACTATGGCGCCAAATCCAAACAGTACCGCATTGCCAGTGAGCAGGTACGCCGTTCACTCGCCTATTCCTACGTCGGCCGCAAGCACCGCAAGCGTGACTTCCGCCGCCTGTGGATCGTCCGCATCAACGCGGCTGCCCGCCTCAACGGCATGAACTACTCCGGTCTCATCAACGGCCTCAAGCGCAAGGGCATCACCATCAACCGCAAGATGCTGGCGGAACTGGCTGTCAACGACGCCTCTGCCTTCGCGCAGCTGGTGGAGCAGGCAAAGAGCGCTTAAGTCAAAAATCTATGAATCAAAAAGGCCAACCGGCCTTTTTTTGTTTATCGTTTGCTGGACGCTGTGCGAATGTGGTATACTCCAGGTACGAACCAATAACAGAAAACGCAAAGGAAGGGGGCATTTACAATGTTGCGGATGCATGTGTTTCTTGTCGGCATGTCCGGCGGCGGGAAAACCACCCTGGGCCGCAAAGCCGCAGCCAACCTCAACCTGCGTTTTGTGGATACGGACCAGCGCGTCAGCGAGATGATGGGCTTATCTGTCAACGAAATCTACGCCACCCTGGGGGAGGAGTTTTTCCGCAACGCGGAATCCGGCGTCTTAATGGAGCTAACGGGCGATGAGCCCTGCATCATCTCCACCGGCGGCGGCCTGCCCACCGTGCGGGAGAATGTCCTGCTCATGCAAAACCATGGGGTCATCATTCACATCGACCGGCCGCTGGACCAGATCCTGTCCGACATCAAAATCGACAGGCGGCCTACCCTAAAGGATGGCTCGCATGAGGATGTCGTCCTGGAATACAACAAGCACATCGGCTTTTACCATGCCTGCGCGGATTATACGCTGGACAATTCCTACGGCTACGCGGTAGGCGCCGCCAGATTGACGGCGATGATCCAAAACCTGGATTGATAATAGCGGCAGCCCGTCAGAACATGTAAGGGTTGCCGTGCACCAGGCCGCCCACACGGCAGATTTCCTCCGGCACCTTCTCCTCTACAAACCATCTGTTAAAATCATCCAAAAACAAATAGGTTTTCCCGTGCCCAATACGCACGGTATAGCGCAGACCGTAGCCGCCCACGTTCACAGCGACCGCGGGCCCGATGTCCATCACCTGGTCAATCACAAAGCGCTTCTCCCGGAAGATCAGCCACAGCGGCCTGATGTCGCCCTGTTCGTTTGTTTCATGTCCTACCTGCACAAAGGTCTTTCTGGCCACAACACGACACCTCCTTTACAACAGCATAATACGAACGTATGTTCTTGTAAAGGCCTGGCGTCAACCAATGGGCACAAAAAATCCCCTGGATGTCCAAGGGATCTGACTGGAGCTGATGATGGGACTCGAACCCATGACCTCCTCCTTACCAAGGAGGTGCTCTACCGCCTGAGCTACATCAGCGCGCAAGCGGTAGTATACCGCAAGCATCTGCAAAATGCAAGCGTAAATTTGAAGAAAGGGCCAATGATCATCAATTTCCGGATTATGCAAGAAAATGGCAAAAAAGCGCATCAATCAGCAAGATATTCATTGTTTGTTCAAGAAAAACTGCTTGAAAAACCAGTTTCGTTGTGATACTCTCTCCCTGTCAAGTAAGTAAGTGAGGTAATGTATACCAACCATTCAACCGCGATTCCCCGAAATACTCGTATTGATGAATTTTGACAATCTAACCTGATAAGCCCAAGGGAACGGAACTGATTGCTGATGGCACAATTTGCTGGAACAATCAAGGGGCGGTGTATGGCAGAAGAAAAACAGCTTGACAGATTCATTGCACCTGTGGTGTATACCAGGATACGTCCTGAGAAATTTAATTAAAAATCAAAGGATTCCACATCGCGTAAAACGTGAAACCAATCTCTCAACAATTCACTCACAAAAAGTATGTTCATTTACGAACTCAATCCCCTAAAGGAGGAAAACGTGTCTGATTCACTGACGCTTTCTGCCATGACTGTTTTGGAGTTGCGCAAATACGCCAGGGAACAGGGCATCACCCTGTCTGGCCTCACCACCAAAGCAGCCATTATCGACCGCATCCAGTCCGCGCAGGCGGAGTCCCCGCTGGAGGAGGCGATTAAAAACCAACCCGCGCAAAGCACGCCAGTCGCGCCGCGTCCGGCAGCGCCTGTGCGCCGCGCCACCATCATCGCCGATGACAGCGACGATGCCGCGCCGCCTCCCCGCATGCCCGCGCCGCCGCGGCCCAGCGTTGACAAAACCAAAACATCAACCGGCAAAACGAAGCCCGCTTTCACGCTGCAGGGCTCCCGCGCCTGGCATAACCCGCAGCCTTTCTCCCAGCACCAACAACAGCCGCAGCAGCGCTACGCGCCGCAGCTGTCCCAGGGCATCAACACCCTGCCGCGGGAGCAGGGCGCGCCGGACGCCGGCTTGTACTCCGCTGTGAAACCGCGCCCGGTCACCCCGCGGACGGTGTCCCGCTTTGGGCCGGAGGCTTCCAGCATTCCGGAGCCTTCCATCGACACGCGGCCGGTGGTGCCGCAGCCCCGGACCACGGTGCCGGATCACCGCCAGAGCGCGCCGCAAAGCAACGCCTTCCGCTCCGTTTTGCCCACCCAGATGCCGGAGGTGGAGGTGGATGACGAGCTGATGATTGACATCACCATCCCCGAGCCGGGCTTCCCGGATCCTTCCATGATCACAGACCCCAAAACCACCGCCAATGTGACGGACCTGCTGGCGGCGGGTGACCTGGGCGATGGGGCTGGGGTGCTGGAAATCCAGCAGGATGGCTACGGCTTCCTGCGCGCGGGCAACCTCTTGCCCAGCCGCAATGACATCTATGTCTCCGGCACGCAAATCCGCCGGTTCCGCCTGCGCAACGGGGATTACATTGTTGGCAAAACCCGTCCCCAGCGTGAGAACGACCGCTACGCCGCCATGCTCTACATCACGCAGATCAACGGTGAGGACGCGGACAACGCGGTCAAACTGGGCGGCGTGGTGGGGGAGGAGCACGCCCGCCGCGATTTTGATGAGTTAACACCCATCTACCCGGACCGCCGCATCCGCCTGTCCTCCAAGGAGGACAACGACCTGGTGCTGCGTCTGATTGATCTGTTTGTGCCCATCGGCTTTGGCCAGCGCGCGATGATTGTGGCAGCACCCAAGGCCGGCAAGACCACCATCCTCAAAAAGATTGCCCTGTCCCTCAAACGCAACCATCCGGATGTGCACACCATGATGCTGCTGGTGGATGAGCGGCCTGAGGAAGTGACCGACTTAAAGGAAAGCGTCGGCGGGGACATCTTCTACTCCACATTTGATGAGCCGCCGGAGAACCACGCCCGCGTGAGTGAGCTGACGCTGGAGCGCGCGATGCGCTTTGTGGAAGCCGGCAAGGATGTCGTCATCCTGCTGGACAGCCTCACCCGCATGTCCCGCGCCTACAACATGCTGGCGCCCAGCTCTGCCCGGGTGATGACAGGCGGCCTGGCGGCCGGCGCCATGAACAAGCCCAAGCGCTTTTTTGGCGCTGCGCGCAACCTGAAGGAAGGCGGCAGCCTTACCATCATCGCGACCGCGCTGGTGGACACTGGCTCGCGCATGGACGGCGTCATCTTTGAGGAGTTCAAGGGCACAGGCAACATGGAATTGACCCTGGACCGCAACCTGTCCGAGCGCCGCCTGTTCCCGGCTGTCAGCCTGCTTAAAAGCGGCACCCGGCATGATGAACTGCTGCTTTCGGAGAAAGAAATGGAAGTCACCGCCAAGGTGCGCGACCGCTTCTCCATGTCCAGCGAGCAGGACGCCATCTCCCTGGTGCTGTCCATGCTTGAAAAATCCAGAGACAATGACGAGTTTGTCACCCGCTATGACGACTGGATGAAGCTGATGCGTCAAACTTGATAGATGCTGAACGCCTTCACTAACGCTTCCATGAACCGGTTCTTTTTCGCCTCCGCGTTGTCTCGCTCAGTCAACGTAGCACTGCGGCTACGCCTCCTTCACTCGACTTAGCGGAGACAAAAAATCCCTCGGTTCCTGTTTGCGTTACCTCAGGTGTTCCGCATTGGAAGATATAATAATTCATTGGGAGATTGATGAATGAATAAAACGGCCTTTGGTGTGGATCAGAATGGCATGGAGGTCGTCCTCCTCACCATGCAAAATCAAAAAGGGATGGCGGTCACGGTGTGCAGTTTCGGCGCGCGCCTGGTCAGCATCCTCTGCCCGGACCGCGAGGGCAAGCTGGCGGATGTCTGCCTGGGCTTTGATCAGCTTTCGGACTATCAAACGCGCTCGGGTTACCTGGGCGCCACGGTGGGCCGCTGGGCTAACCGCATCGGCGGCGCCTCCTTCACCTTAAACGGGAAGGACTACGCCTTGTATGCCAATGACGGCGCCAACACCCTGCACGGCGGATATGAAGGCTTTGACAAAAAAACCTGGGGCTATGAAACCGTGGGGGACCAGCAGGTCATCTTCAGCTATACCTCACCGGATGGGGAGGAAGGCTTCCACGGCACCCTTTCCACCAAGGTCACCTACACCCTGGGGGATGAGGGGGATCTGTCCATCCGCTATGACGCGGTGAGTGACGCTGATACGGTCATCAACCTCACCAACCATGCCTATTTCAACCTGGCTGGCAGCGGCACCATCCACGACCATCTGCTGCAAGTTCAGGCAGACAGCGTGACTGAGGCGACAGAGGACCTGATCCCCACCGGCAAGCTGCTGCCTGTTGAGGGCACGCCCTATGATGTGCGCGCCTTCAAGCGCGTGGGCGACTGCCTGGCCATGAAAAACATCAACGCCATGTTTGACAGCGCCGAGGGCTTTGACATCAACTACGTACTCAACCCCGTTGGCAACGGCGCGGCTGCCACCCTGAAGCATCCGGCGTCTGGCCGTGTGATGCGCGTGTATACGGATCAGCCGGGCATCCAGGTGTATTCGGGCCAGGGACTTTCCGGCAGCGCGAAAAACGGGGGCACCTATGTCCCTTACAGCGGCATCGCGCTGGAAACCCAGCACTTCCCCGACAGCGTGCACCACAGCCACTTCCCCAGCACCGAGTTGGGCGCGAACCAGCCCTTTTATTCAGAAACCGTCTACCAGTTCACGGTAGAGGAATAAACCTTACAACTCTGCTCAAATCAAAATCCGGGCGCGCGCCCGGATTTTTGTGTGGTAAATAAACTCTTAGGCCTGTTCTTTCAGCCATTCTTCCCGGATGGCGGCATAGACGGCCAAGTCCTCGAAGGCTCCGGTCTTGGCGTTGCGGTACTGCCGGGTGATGCCTTCCTGCTTCATGCCTGCTTTTTGCAGCACGCGGCCGGAGGCAGGGTTGCCTACAAAGTGCCTTCCTATGACGCGGTGGAAACCCACCTCCAAAAACAGGAAACGCATGACGTGGATCAAGGATTCCGTCATGATGCCCTGGCCCCAGAAGCGCTTGCTTAAACAATAGCCGATTTCGCACTGCATCAAATGGTCCGAGCAGTTCATCGCGGCAATGTCGCCGATGACCTCGCCGTCCATCTCCACCACCCAGTGGTAGGAGCGCTTGTTTTTATAAGCGGCAATCCAATCCTGAATCAAGCCCTGGGTGAACCCGGCATCCGGATGCGTATCCCAGAGGAGGAGGGATGAAACTTCCGGATCCCCGCACCAGTTGTCAAACACCTGCTGCGCGTCCTCCAATCGGTAGCGCCGCAGCAGGAGCCGCTCGCTTTTTAGCGGCACGGTGCCCTTGTGATGCAGCAGGCTGGTTTGCTCTGCTGTTTCCGACCCGGTCGGGATCACCTTGATCTTAAACACGGCCTTGCGCCCCTTGCCGCTGCCCAGGCCAGGCTGGTGCGCGTCTTCGGGGAAGAAGATGCCGAACATCCCCTTTTGCAGATGGATGGGGCTGCCCTGAGACGTGCCCTCACTTAACTGGATGTCGCGCTGCGGGTTATAGTCAGAAAACCCCTTTATCTGGTCCAGCGGCGCCCAGGCGATGGTCTCCTCGTGCTGCAACACCAGTTGCAGGTCGATATAGTTCCGGTGCGCTTCCCAGGTGGTGACGGGCTTTAGCTCCGTGTCCATGATGTTGAGGAAGACATCCTCCCCGTCAATCTCATGCCGGCCGTTTGGCATGTCATCCAAATCCATCCCGCGCAGCGCCAGGATTACCTTGTCCAGGTTGGGGTGCATGCCATAGTAAAGGGGCAGCCGCTGGATCCGGTCCACAATCATCCCGGGTCACCTCCTGTGTTTTCATATAATCTGCCCTTATTTTATAAAGCGCGCGCCCCCGCGTCAATCTTTGTCGCTTTTTCGGGTTTTGCCCTGTTTTCCGCTGAAAATTCCTTGACCGCAAACCGCCGCCTGTGATATATTAACCCATGGCCGCTCGGGAGAGGCTCCTAAACGCATTTTTGCTGCCTCGGGCTGAAAGACGCCTTGGTGCCCGGCGAGTAAACATTTGGAGGTGCTGCAGTATGTACGCAATCATTGCGACTGGCGGCAAACAGTATCGTGTGTCCGAAGGTGACACCATCTACGTCGAAAAACTGGACGCGAAGGAAGACAGCAAGGTCACCTTCTCCGTTCTCTTCCTGTCTGGGGATGAACCCAAGTTCGGTGATCCCGAGGTCGCCGGCGCGAGCGTGACGGGCAAAGTGGTCCGCCATGGCCGCGGCAAGAAGATCATCGTCTACAAGTTCAAGGCGAAAAAGAACTACCGCCGCAAACAGGGCCATCGTCAACCCTTTACCCAGGTGGAAATCACGCAAATCAAAGGCTGAGAATGACCGTCATTCGCATGCTGGGCACGCGGGAGCACTACACAGGGTTTGAGGTCTCCGGCCACGCGGATGCGGGAGAGAAAGGCTACGACATCGTCTGCGCCGCCATCTCCTTCCTGGCCACCACCTGCGCGAATGCGCTTGAAAGCGTGGCAAACGTCAAAATGTCTGCCACCCAAAAGGATGGCTATCTCAAGGCAAATGCCGCGCAGACCAACGAGCGGACCCAGACCATCCTGCGCACCTTTTACCAGGGCGCACAGGACTTAAGCCAGACCTACCCCCAGCATGTCAGACTGATCGAGACATCGAATTGAGTTAAACGGAGGAATCTTTCATGTTAAAGCTTGATCTTCAATTATTCGCTTCCAAAAAGGGCGTTGGCTCTTCCCGTAACGGCCGCGACAGCGAAAGCAAGCGCCTGGGCGCCAAGCGCGCTGATGGGCAGTTTGTGCTGGCCGGCAATATCCTGGTCCGCCAGCGCGGCACCAAGATCCATCCCGGCACCAACGTGGGCCGCGGCAAGGATGACACCCTTTTCGCGCTCTCTGACGGCCTGGTCCGCTTTGAGCACTACGGCAAGCTGCGCAAGAAAGTCAGCGTCTACCCCGTGGAAGCCGCCGCGGCGCAGTAATAAAAGCACGCATCATCACCGCCTCTGTTTTCAGGGGCGGTTTTTCATATCTTTACGACGGTTATCAACAATTTGTAACAAAAACTTAAATAAGATACACATCCACAGATTTTTGTTGTATACTACCAATAAGCACAACACAAGAAAGGAAGAAGGCCGATGAGACAGATTACCTCGAGCATCGAGACCTTTTTCTGGAACCTGTTTAACCGCATCCAATTCAGCGATTTTGTCGACATTCTGATCATCGCCTTCCTTCTGTACAAAATATTCGAACTCACCCAGCAAACCAGGGCAGGCCAGGTGTTCAAGGGCTTTTTGCTGCTGGTGGTCATTGGCTGGGTTTCAAACCTCCTGGGCTTCAACGCCCTCAATTGGCTCATCGGCAACATCGTCAGCAACGGCGCCATCGTGCTGCTCATCCTCTTCCAGCCGGAGTTGCGCCGGGCGCTGGAGCAGATGGGCCGCGGCGCCAAGGTGGCGCATCTGACCGAAAACCGGGACGAGTCCTCCCGCATCGTGTTTGAAATCACCCAGTGTTTGCTGGGCCTCTCCCGCCGCCGTGTCGGCGCCCTCATTGTGTTTGAGCAAAAAACAGGCCTGAAGGACTACATCGACACCGGCACCCCGCTTGATTCCAAGATTTCCGCGCCCTTGATTGCCAACGTGTTTGAGCCCAACACCCCCCTGCATGACGGTGCGATGATCATCCGGGATGACCGCATCGTGGCCGCAGGCTGCTTCCTGTCCCTCAGCGAAAATAGCAGCCTGGGCCGGGATTTGGGCACGCGCCACCGCGCGGGCCTGGGGGTGAGCGAGGTCACCGACGCCATCGTCCTGATTGTGTCGGAGGAAACCGGCATCATCTCCATGGCGCAGGGCGGCAAACTAACCCGCCACCTGGACGCGGACAGCCTAAGCCGTGTCCTGTCCGGCATGTACAAGCACGAAAAGGTCACCTTCAAGTCCATCTTCAACAACATCACCAAGTATTTTAAAGGAAAGGCAGCGCCAAAAGGTGAGCACTGAAACACGTCCCCAGCCCCCGCAGCCCATGCACCACGCGCTGCGCAAGCGCGTCTGGCAGGCCATCAAAAACAACTGGCAGCTCAAACTCCTGTCGCTGCTGGTGGCTTTTGTCGTGTGGGGCGCCCTCATCAGTGAGGACCCAAACCTCACCCGGGAGAAAACCTTCACAGACGTACCGCTTACCGTCACTGGGATGGAGCTTTTGCAGCGCAACGGCTTGATTATTGTGGAAGGCCTGGACAACCTGCCGCTTATTAAGATGCGCGCGCAGGTGCCCCAAAAGATCTACGCGACCGCGCACCCCACCAATTATTCCGTGCGGGTGGATGTCAGCCGCATCACCGCGCCGGGGGAGCAGACTGTGCCTATCCAAACCCTGTCCACCGGCACCTTTGGCTCGATTGAGTGGATGTCCATCAACGAAATCACCGTGAAGGTGGATGAGTACATCACCAGGCGGCGCGTGCCGGTCAAGCTGGTCAAGGCCGGCCAGACGCCGGAGGGCTATTACAGCGCCAGTACTTCAGCCGACCCGAACAACGTGGTCATTTCCGGGCCCAAGTCACTGGTGGAGAAGATCGACGTCGTCTCCGCCTCCTATAACCCCGCGCTGCAGGATTTGTCCGTGGGTGTGCAGTACAGCGCGGTGCCTTTCCGTCTGCTGGCGGCTGACGGGACGGAGATCAAAAGCGACCTCATCAGCGTTACCAGTGAAAACGTGCTGCTGGATACCCTCTTGGTAGAGCAGGTCATCTACCCCACCAAATTTGTGGACATCAATTTAACCGGCCTGGTAAAAGGCAAGGTGGCGGAAGGCTATCAGGTGGTGCGTGTCACTGCCGATCCGCCCCAGGTGCGTGTCGCGGGCAGCGAGGAGGAGCTGGACAGCCTGAAGCTGCTGGATTTGTCTTCCGTGATTGATGTGGAGGGCCTCAACGACACCATCATCCGCGCGCTGCGGGTGGAAAAGCCCCAGGGCATCATGTACATGAGTGACAACGCGGTGTATGTCACTGTAGAAATCGCGCCGGTGACTGCCGCCAAAGGCGAGTAAGCATGAATATCATCGCGGACCGGCTGTTTGCCTTGCTGTTGGGATGGACCGGCAGCCTGTTTAACGGCTTATGGAACCTCATCACCAACAATTCTGCGGGCTTCACCGGCTTCCTGCAGCGTTTTTGGCTGCCGATGATTATCATCCTGCTTTTGGCGGGCACCGTCATTGATTACATCATCTGGCTGATTCGCTGGCGGCCCTATTATGTATGGAGTTCCTGGCTGCGCAGGGTGATTGGCAGAAGGCGGCTGGTGCAAACCCAAAGCTATATGGAGGATTTGGATCACTCCCCGCTGGATTTGCCGGAGTATCAGGAGTACCAGGACCAAGCCCAGGACGCCTTTTATGACGAGCCCATCTATTTTGATTTCCCTGCCGCCACCTACCAGGAGGAGCAAACCGCGTTCGCGCCGGCAGAGCAGGCGCAGCCAGTACAGCCAGCGCCGATAGAGGAAGTGTTCTACCAGCCCCAGCCGCCCGTGCCGGAGGAGGCCCCGGTCTTTGTGCCGCACCTGCCCTGGGAGAACCTGCGCGAGGTACCCATCGCGGATATCCCGCAGGCGGAGGACGTGCCCTATACCGATCCATCCGACTGGACTGACCCCAAGATGGAGGACATCCCGCTGCAGCCCATCCAGCCGCAGATGCCCCAGGTGGAAGCCTATGACCCCTCCCAGCTGTACCTGGCGGAGGAGCAGCAAGCGGAGAAGCCGGCAGAACAGCCCGTTTCCACCCGCCGCCGGCGTGTGGAGACCCGGCGCCAGCGCAGCGTGAACGTGCTGAAGTCCATCCGGGATACCCTGTTTACGTCAAATGAGGAGATAGAGTCCATCGACAGCCTGCAGCCGCCCATCCAGCCCGAAGCGGCCTTTCACAAGCCCTATTATCCACAGGATTATGCCTACCGTGAGCAGCATCATCCCCAGCCCCAGCAGGAGCAGCAGCCACCCCATGAATAGCGCGCAAGCACCCCTGCCGCTGGGATTTATCCAATCCATCGCCCATTTGCTGCCAACAGAATTGGGCGACTTTTTAGATGCGTTTGGTGGCGCGCCGCATCGCGCGCTGCGCTTTTCCGCCCGCAGGGAACAGCCTGACATCGACGGGCTTGAAGGCCCGGTGCCCTGGGCACACAACGCGTATTATATCAAGCCTGGCGCGCAGCTTGGGGCGCATCCTCTGCATTGGGCCGGCGCTTACTATATTCAGGAGCCCAGCGCCATGGCCGCGGCCGCTGCCCTTGGCGCGCAGCCGGGGGAGAGGGTTCTGGATGTATGCGCAGCGCCCGGCGGCAAGGCAACCCAGCTGGCGGACATGATGCGGGGGCAGGGCGTGCTGATCGCCAATGACCCGGTGCTGCCGCGAGCACGGGAACTGTCCCGCAATATCGAGCGCATGGGGATACAAAACGCGGTGGTGCTGTCCAACACCGCGCAGCAGTTGGCCGCGGCTTTTCCGGAAACCTTTGACCGCGTCTTGGTGGACGCGCCTTGCTCTGGGGAGGGCATGTTCCGCAAGGAGCCGCAGAGCATGCAGCACTGGACGAGCGAAGCGCCTGCCGCGTGCGCCGCGCGGCAAACGGATATTGTAAGCCAGGCAGCCCAGACGCTCAAGCCGGGCGGCAGCCTGGTCTACAGCACCTGTACCTTTAATGATGTGGAAAACGAAGGCGTCATCCGGGCCTTTTTACAATCCCACCCAAATTTTGCGCTGCAGCCCTTCACCTTGCCCGGTTTGGGTGAAGCCGGGGACGGCATGCTGCGCATGTGGCCGCACCGGGTGCGCGGTGAAGGGCATTTTGTCGCGCTGATGACAAAGCGCGGGGAAACCCAGCGGCGCCAGTATCCAGCGCCTCAAGCCACCAGGGATATGCTGGAAGTTCAAAAAATCATCCAGGACTGGGTGCTGGATGATCTTCATATCAACGATCAACTGGGGGATGTGTTCACGCAGCTGCCCGCGGGCACACCGCCGCTTCATGGCCTGCGCGTCCTGCGCGCGGGGCTGCACATCGCGCAGCGCGTAGGCAAGACCATCCGGCCCGATCACGCCCTGGCGCTTGCCTGTGCGCCAAGAAAGACTACGAACCTCACCCTGGCGCAGGCGGACGCGTACCGCAGGGGCGAGGTACTCACAATTGCGAATCACGCATTGAATGGCTTTGTTGCCCCAACGCTCGCTGGCTGGCCTTTGGGTTGGGCCAAGGCGGGGGAGGGGCAGCTTAAAAACCGCTACCCCAAGGGATTGCGCAAATATTCGTTTTCAGATCATGATTATAATTGAAAAAATTCAACCCGAACGCTTGCGTTCTCAACATGCAGCACAGTGTACTCACCGCTGGTCAAGGCCCCGGGGTTGATGCAGTGCACCCCGGCGATGAGGTTGATCTCTTGCCTGTGGTTGTGTCCATACACCGCGGCGCGGGCGCCCTTGGCTTTGGCGTGAAGCGCCAGCTTGGACAAACCACGTTTCACGCCCAATAAATGGCCATGCGCCAATAATAATTTAACGTCCTCAAACTGCAGCAGCTGCTCATCCGGTTGCCGGCTGAACAAATCACAGTTGCCGCGCACCTCATACACGGGGCAGGCCGCGTTAAGCCTGCTGATGTCCCCGTGGCCGTCCCCCGCGAACAGCAGGGCGTCATAACCGCCCTGTGTCGCCAGCATCTTCTTGATGGCCATCAGGTGCTCCGTATTCCCGTGGGAGTCACTCAGCAGGAGAATCCTCAACGCAAGGCCTCCAGCAGCAGCTTCATGGCGTTGGCGCGGTGGCTGATCTTGTTTTTTTCTGCCTCGCTCAGCTGCGCGAAGGTCTGCCCGCCCGCGGTCTCAAACAAGGGGTCATAGCCAAAGCCGCCCGTGCCGCGCGGCTGGCGGGTAATCACGCCCTCGCAGGTGCCGGTAAAGGTCCTGGTCGGGCCAAATGGGGAGGCCAGGGCCAGCACACTCACAAAGCGCGCGTCACGCCTGTCCACCTGCTCCATCAACTCCAGCAGCCGGCGGTTGTTGGCCTCATCATCCCCATGCTTGCCGGCAAAGCGCGCGCTGTTCACGCCCGGCGCGCCATCCAGGGTAGCAACCTCCAGGCCCGAATCATCCGCAAGGCTTAAATAGCCGGTCGCTTCGCATACGGCATCGGCTTTGAGGATGGCGTTGTCCGCGAAGGTCTGGCCTGTCTCCTCAATCTCATCCATAAACCCGGCTTCCCGCATGCCGATTACGTGATAGCGCTCACCCAGCATGTGGCGCAATTCCTCGATCTTGTGCGCGTTGGCGCTGGCCAAAACCAGGGTTTGCTTTTGCTGGATCAAAGAGGCGCGCTCACCCAGCGCTTCTTTTTGAACGCTCATCAACTCGCGGATGCCCGTTTGGGCCAACTCCAGCAATTCACTCAGCGTGCTCACGGGGAAGGCCGCGCCCTCGCCGGTGCCCTGCACCTCGATTAAGCCCAGCTCCTCATTCATCACGAAGTTCATGTCCGCCTGTGCCTGGCTGTCCTCAACATAGCACAGATCAAGCAGGGCCGTGCCGTCAACCAGCCCGCAGCTGACAGCGGCAACCTGGCTCTTGATGGGCGACTCCTTCAGGTGCCCCTGCTGGATGAGTTTGTCAATGGCCAGGCACAAGGCGACAAAGCCGCCGGTGATGGCCGCTGTTCGCGTGCCGCCGTCCGCCTCCAGCACATCGCAGTCAATGGTGATGGTGCGCTCACCCAGGCGGTTCAAATCAATCGCCTGGCGCAGCGACCTGCCAATCAACCGGCTAATCTCCACCCCGCGACTGTCGCGGCGCACGCCGTCCCTGGCCTTGCGCCTGCCGGTGGATGCCGGCAGCATGGCGTATTCCGCGGTCAGCCAGCCCTGCCCCTTGCCGCGCAGGAAAGGGGGAACAGTGCTGTCAACGGAGGCGGTCACAATAATCCGTGTGCCGCCGCAGGAAATCAAACAGCTGCCGTCCGCCGTGCCCACAAAATCCGTCTGGATGCTGCAGGGCCGGAGTTGATCGGCGCTTCTTAGGTCAATTCGTTCCATGATGCTCTCCCTTTGTCAATCAAAAAGCGCCCAAAATGATGCGGGCGCTTTGGTGTGGCGTTCACATGGCAACAATCAGGTGAGGATTTCGCCTTCGTTTTCAATGGTCACGGCTTCCACGTTGCGGATGGCCCAGCGCGCGAACACGATCTCGGTGTTGCTGTGGCCAACGCTTAAGATCACGTCGTCATCCCGCAGGCCTTTGATGGTGCCGTAAATGCCGCCGATGGTACAGACGCGGTCGCCCGGCTTCAGGTTGGCCAGCATTTCCTTGACCTTCTTGTCCTTTTTGCGCTGCGGGCGGATCATCAGGAAGTAGAACACACCAATGATTAAAATCATCGGCAGGAACATTGAAATCAGTCCGGCAGGGCTGGCAGGATCAGGCGCGCCAGGCGCAGCGCCGGCGCCGGCCGCGGGGGCAGCTTCCGCCAGGGTCAGGGGCAGTTTAAGAATCCAATCAAACATTTTGTGTCTCCCTTTCAAAAATCAATACAACGTTTTTTAGTATAGCAAGCCTTGGCTTAAGGCGCAAGCCCAGGGGCATTTTTTATGTGTTTTTTGTGGGACGCAAGTAAATTTTTTAGGACATTATCCTGAATATTGATTATTTATCTAAATATGTTATAGTCTGTCTTAGGAATATAGCGTGTTGAGGTGAGCGAT
>DUQZ01000067.1 GCA_012837525.1 Clostridiales bacterium
AGTGAAGCTCGCGACGCCGTGGTCTGGGTGAGAGGATTCGAACCTCCGGCCTCTTGAACCCCATTCAAGCACGCTACCAAACTGCGCCACACCCAGTCGTGCTAACACGCAAGGAGTATCTTAACAAAGCAAACCTGCCTTGTCAACTGCCGGGACCAACAATTTAGACGGATCATTCCTACCGCTTGGATTTTTGCCGCGCGGGTACAATTTGCACAGAAAACAAGGGGAGGTGCCCTGCTTGGAACAGTTTGAATTTATGGCCCTGGCAGAAGCGATCGGGGATGTCATGCTGATCAGGCTGCCAGCGATGGTCAGCGGCGCATTGCCCTCCCGCGGCCTTCAGATGGGTGACGTGCTGCTTGATAAGAAGACGTTCAATTCCCCGCTGGAGCCGGACGGGCGGGGCGGGCATTTTTTGGTGTTGCCAGAGGATAGCGGTGTAAAGGCCGGTGAAAACGTCCATATCGCGCTCAAACCGGTCAAGGACTGGCCGGACCCCGCTGTGCCGGATGATCTAATAGCAGCGCTTGAGCAAGCAGGGCTTATAGACCAGTGGGATGCCTGCACGACCAAAGCAAGGTGGGACTGGCTGCGCTGGCTGCAAAACACCAACAACCCAGACACCAGGGGGAAACGGGTTCAGGCTACGCTGGACAAACTAAAAAAGGGGATGAAGCGGCCCTGCTGCTTCAACGCGGCAGGATGCACCAATCCCAAAGTCAGTAAAAACGGTAAATTGATTGAATAGAATGTCTATCTGATTACAACAAAGACATTTAAAAGATCATCACTATATCGACAGCTGGTACACCCGGTAGCGGCGGTACAGTTTGCCGCCAGCGGACTGGGTGTTGTTGACGGACTGGATGTGCGTCTCATCCACCAGGGAACCCTCAATGCGGGTGATGCCCAGGCTTTTGGCGCCGCGGACGGCCTCTGCCAGCAGCACGGTGTTGACTGCCTTGTTTTGGTACTCCGGTATCACATACTGCGCGGGGCAGCGCGCGGTCTTGGTCTGCGGGGTTTTGATGACGCGCCGCAGCCAGTTCCATGGCGTGTTCCGGCCATCGGTGCCAATGACGGAGGGGCTGGAATCCAAAAAGCCGATGACTACGCCAATGGGCTTGTTGCCGGCATATGCCATCACGGCGGACTGGTTGCGCAGCCAGGGTTTGATGCGCTTGAACAGCTGCAGCAAATCCTCCGGTGTGGGCATATAGCTGCCCGGCTCATCCGGGGTGGCCTCGCCAATGACAGCCGCGATGTCCTGCGCGACGCGGATTAGGTTGCTGCGGTTGAAGTTGACATGCTCCACCCGAAAGCCAAAGCGGTTGCGGATCCGGTTGGCCATGGACAGGATGCGGTCAATAGGGATGGTGTCCACAGGGATGTCATAGGCCAGATAATCCCGCCATTTCTCGAACCCATATTTTTCTAGAATCTGGGGAAGGGCGGGCGTGTTGTAGGCGTTTTGCAGCACGGGTGGCCCGTCAAAGCCATCCACCAGCACCCCACGGTTGAGCAAATCATAGCGCGGCGCGACCGGGCCGTACACCTTTTTGACGCCATGTTCGCGCAAAAAGCGCATGGCGGCGTCCAGCACAGCCTGGGCGTATTCGAAGTTCTCAAAGGATTCAAACAGACAGATATAGCCCACCGTCTCCCCCACGCGGGTGGACATGCGAAGATCGATGCCTGCCAGCACACGCGCGACGGGCATTTCATCATCATGGGCCAGGAAATAGCGCTGGATGCCGCGGGAGAAGAACTCGTTGTCCTTGCCGGTTAAGGTCCTGATCAGGTCCTTGCGGTTGGGCGGCGCCCAGTTTTTGTCGTGTTTATAAATATCAAAGGGCAGCTGAATGAACGGCTTGAGGCCTTTCTTGGTTGGCTGAATGATTTCAACATGAATCATCTGGGTACCCTCCGATGCGGTTTCTAATACTGAACACATGAGTTAACGCAATCATGGACTGAGTAATTTTTTGGCTCCGCTAAGTCGAGTGAAGGAGGCGTAGCCTCGTCGGAACACCTTCCGTTCCGTTTCCGTCAAGCTATGCTTGCCGGAGGCCTCCACTCCAAGGTTCCTCCTC
>DUQZ01000068.1 GCA_012837525.1 Clostridiales bacterium
TGGCTTGTCATCTGCAACGGCGATGACGAGTTTAAGCGAACAGCGCCGGACCCCGAGCTGACGCGCCGCGGGTTTGAACCCTTCTGCCACGAAAGCCCCTCTGGCGGCATCATCTACAACTACCGTCTGCGCGTGTAGCGCGGATTGATCTGCCGGGGCTGCTGATACAGCAGTCCTGGTTTTCTGTTAATGTGACAGCAAGTTGATCAACAAGCTTTTAGTTTTTTTGAGAAATGACAGCGATTCCCACAGCATTCGCTTTACTTTCGTGCTAATACCATGTACGTTATTAGCACAATAGAAATAGAGAGGGAGCAATATGGTTGTTCAAGCGTTTGAGTATATTCTGAGAGACGGAAGGAAAGCCTTGATTCGCAGTCCAAGAGATGAGGATATTCAGGGCGTTCTTGATTTCCTGTATATATCAGCGGGTGAAACAGACTTTATTGTTCGATATCCTGAAGAATGCAGCAAATTTACGCCGGAAGGCGAGAAGGCTCTTTTTGACAGAATCAATTCGTCTGAAAACGAAGCCATGCTGGTATGTTTAGTCGATGGGAAAGTTGCTGGCAACTGCCATATTTCCTGGAACAACAGACTCAAAACGAGGCATCGTGCCAGTGTCGCAGTTGCGCTTCTGAGGGAGTTTTGGAATCAGGGCATCGGGACAAGGCTTACACAAGAGATGATTCGTATCGCGGAGGAAAATGAGAACATCCTTCAAATAGAGCTTGAATTCGTGGAAGGAAACAGCCGTGCCAGGGCTTTGTATGAAAAAATGGGCTTCAGAATATGCGGTATCAAGCCAAATGCGATCCGTTTGAAGGATGGTACATTATTGAATATGTACTCTATGATCAGAGAGATTGCGCGATAACTGCCGGTTTGTTGCCATACCAGCAGGGAAATATGGGCCTCGTATTCACAGTTCTGAATGCTCATCCAGGCAATTAGAAGTTTACCGCGCGTCAAGGATTGCAACCACCCTGCCCAAAATGCAAAACTATGCCTGGTTCCGTGCGGTTGTATCAATTCTTGGCACAACAGTGCTGGTACATCATGCGATATACCAGCACTGTTTACTATATTACCATTTTAATTCTCCATCTCCACCCATCAACTTTGTCATTTTCTCGATGTATTCCAAAGGAAATGGCGGACTTGCTACGGGAAGCATCGCAATTGACAACAATTTCATTGGATTATCATCTGCTGCTATACGATTAGAACTCAGAGCCCCACACACCTTACGCCTGTGTATAATAGCCCATTCGCCTTTTTTTCTAACCCACACAGCGATAGGCTCCATGACGCCGCCGCAGTCTGCTTCTCTATCTCCTGGTTCAAGATCTAAGTGCTGACTTGACAAACACCATGGACAGTGATTCCTATGCTCACTGCCTGCACCATCCGGTATAACTTCTCTTCCACACACCTTGCAGATGAATGTCTCATTGCATGGATGTGTTTTATAGTAACCCTTCGAATATAGTTTTCTCTTATTCTCCCTGTTCATCAGGGCTTTCCTCCTAAAAGTTTAATTAACTTTTTGGGAGGCTTGATGGATATGCAGCAAACCTCCCGGTTATGCTGCACTCTCCAATAATTTACTAGTTCTACTCATACTGCAGTCTCCTTGTTTATTACATCAAACTTTACGCTAGACTGTTGATTATATCATCCACATCTTAAAGTGTTCAAGTTGCTAATCCATCGTAAAAAGTGTACAGTTTTCATGACGTATTGGGCACAGAATCATAGGTTTTGTTTTGTTCAAAATCTCCTCTTAGCAAATTCTTAGCAAACCGCTTCATCCCCGAAAAAGCAAAAACCCGCATCCCTTGTGGAGACGGGCTTTTGTGGCGTTCCCGTGGGGATTCGAACCCAAGACCTTTCGCTTAGGAGGCGAACGCTCTATCCTGCTGAGCTACGGGAACACACGGCGCAAATGCTTAGCAAACGCATGATAGCACAGCAACGCGCCCGCTTGCAAGCGCCGGGCGGGCGCGAGCCGGCTTGCTTGAAAGCCCTCTGTTCAGGCGGTATAATATGGGGGAGCGAATCAGTTCGTATCACGACAGATGGGGGGAGCAGACCATGTCAGAAGAAGAACGCCTGGACATTGTGGAAGGCACCGATGAGGATGGCAACCGCCTGCTGCTGAGTGTTGAAAAATACTTCTTTTACAACGGCGAGGAATATGTCGTCTTAAAGGAGGTGGCCGAGGACGGCGCGCCTGAGCCGCCGGAAGGTGACCGGGAGACCGTGTACATCATGCGTGTCGCCGTCACAACGGATGAGGACGGGGAGGAGATTGAGGACTTTGAGCCAGTGGAAGAAGAGCTGGTGGAGCGCCTGATTCCCGTCATCCGCGCGCGCTACGACACCATGGACAGCGCGGAGACAAGCGAATAATTGTCCGAACGGTTTTCTGACGCCATACGGCAAAAACTCGCCCTGCTGCCGGATCGCCCCGGCTGCTACCTCATGAAGGAGCGGGGCGAGATTTTGTATGTCGGCAAGGCCGTCAACTTAAACAACCGCGTGCGCAGCTATTTCTCCAACCATCCGCACTCGGCCAAGGTACAGGCGCTGGTGGACCGGGTGGATGATTTTGACATCATCCTGGCCGCCACCAACCTGGAAGCGCTGGTGCTGGAAAGCAACCTGATCAAGCTGCACAAGCCCTATTACAACATCAAGCTGATGGATGACAAGCACTACCCCTACATCCGCATCAGCTTAAACGAGCCCTTCCCCCGCCTGACGGTCGCCCGGCGGGTGGAGAACGACGGCGCGCGCTACTTCGGCCCCTATTACGGTACCGCTGCCATCAACCAGGTGACAGGCGTGCTGCGCCGTATTTTCCCGCTGCGCACCTGCACGTTGAAGTTGCCGGCTGCCAAGCCCCTGCGCCCCTGCATCAGCTACGAGATGGGCCAGTGCTTAGCGCCCTGCGCGGGCTACGTCACGCAGGAAGAGTATATGGTGCTGGTGAACGAGGTCATCGCCTTTTTGCGCGGCCGCTACAAGCCTGTTGTGGCCCGCCTGGAGGAGGAGATGGCCCAGGCATCCAGGGAGCTTCAATTTGAGCGCGCGGCCGAATTGCGTGACAGCATCAGGGACGTGATGGGCTTAATGGAGCAGCAAAACGCGCTGCAGACCCAGCAGGTGGATCAGGACGTCATCGCCGTCGCGCAGGACGGGCTGGACGCCATGGCGCAGGTCCTCTTTATCCGCGGCGGCAAAATGCTGGAGACGCGGGCTTTCGCCCTGCCGCGGGAGGGCAACGAGCCCCTGGATGAGGTGATGGACGGCTTTCTCACCCAGTTTTATGAGGACAGGATTCCCGCGCGCGAGGTGATCGCGCAGGCATCACAGGACAGGGACACCCTGGAAGCCTGGCTGCGCGAGAAGCGCCAGGGCGCGGTGGATGTGATCATCCCCCAGCGGGGCGACAAACGCCGTTTGGTGGACAACGCCCTTTCCAACGCGCAGGACGCCTTGCAAAAACGCAACGCCAAGGCGCAGGTGGTGCACGAGCGCACCATCATCGCAAGTGAAGAGCTGGCAGACGCCCTGGGGATAGAGAAGGTCCCCGTGCGCATTGAGGGCTTTGACATCTCCAACACCCAGGGCGCGCAGTCGGTAGCCAGCATGGTGGTCTTCATCAACGGCCAGCCCGCCCGGCGTGAATACCGCCACTTTCGCATCAAGACGGTGGAAGGGCCCAACGATTTTGCCAGCATGAATGAGGTGTTGACCCGCAGGTTCAAGCGCGCCCTGCTGCCGGACAAGCCCTGGCCGCTGCCCGATCTGATCCTGGTGGACGGCGGGCCGCAGCAATTGGCCTTTGCCCTCATGGCGCGGGACAGCCTGGGGCTTGATGTTCCCATGTTTGGTTTAGCCGAGCGGCAGGAGGAGATCTTTTTGCCGGAGGCGGATGAGCCGGTCATCCTGGACCGCCACTCCCCCGCGCTGCACTTGATTCAGCGTGTGCGGGATGAGGCACACCGCTTTGGCATCACCCACCACCGCAAGTTGCGCGGCAAGGAGAGCATCCGCTCCCGGCTGGAGGAGGTGCCCGGCATCGGCCCGGCCAGGCGGCGCGCGCTGCTGTCCGCCTTCCGCTCCATCAAGGGCATCCAGGAGGCCGATGTAGACGCCTTAGCCAGCGTGCCCGGCATGAGCAGGCCGGCAGCGCAGGCTTTGTATGACGCGCTGCACACAAATGAAAAATAGAATGCAAGAAATGACGCCCAAGGCGCGTTTAATGAATAGGAAAGGGAGGAAGGCGATGTGAGAACCCGGTTTGTAAGCCTGTTGTTGGCGCTGGCGCTCTTCTTTGCCATCCCGGCTTATGCTGGCACGCTCTCCTTTTCCCCCGGGCTGGACGCCTGGGGCGCGGCGCATGAATCAGGCACATCCATCAATTTGACTGCGCAGGCCGATGTAACCGCCTGGCCCGATCTGACGCCGGAAACCCTGGCCGCTATCCAGGCCTGGCTTGCGGGCAGGCAGCTGTCGTTGACCGTGCAGGGCAAGGACAGTCTGGCGCAATTGTTGGCGGGGGATCAAGCCCTGTTGTCCCTGCAGACCGGACAGGATGAGGAGACCGCCTTCCTGACGCTGGACGCGCAAAACGGTCAGCCCGCCGCGCGCTATGTGAGCGGTTTGGACAACCCCCCCTGGCAAGCCCTGTTGGGGCAGGATGCCTGGTTGCCGGATCTGGCCGCCTTTGAAAATGCCATCCTCAAACTGGCGCAGGCAGCGCTCCCCCACCTGGTGGCATTTGAAAAACCGGTGAAGACCGCCACCTCCATCAAGAATGTGGGCAGCGGCAAAAGCCAACTTGTCTACACCCTAAACAAGGAGGAGGCGCAGGCCTTCTGGCAGGCGGCATCGGGCGACTTGCTGCCCCTGTTGGACACGGCGATCGCCGCGGTGACCAAGGAGCAGGCCAAAGAGTTATCCAACACCCTGCGCGCGATGCAGCCCACCGGGGCGCTCACCATCAAGCGCATTCTGAACGCGGACGAACAGGACCTGGGCCTGCAGATCACCGGCACCGTGCAGGTGGACGGCAAAACCCGCAAGCTGACCCTGTTTGGCGGCATGGTAGATAAGGGGCTGTACATCAGCTTCAAGCTGCCCGCTACCCGGGGCAATGACACCTTGACCGCGCAGATTTCCTTCGCTTCAGACAAGGGCAAACTGACCGGGGACTGGCGAACCTCTTTGATCGCGGGCAAGCACCGCCGCAACACCACCGGCAGCATCACTTTAAAAAGCGTGATGGCGGAGGACGGCGAGCGCGTGAGCGGCAAGCTGAGCCTGACTGACCGCGTCACCGGGGAGGAGAAGCGCACAATAGAGTATGTCATCACCCCGGATATCCGCTTCAGCGGCGACAGCCTGGACGGCAGCCTGATATTACAGGAGATGGCCGGCAAAAAGACCAGGCGGGAGATCAAACTGATGCTTACCGGCAGCCTGGGCGCGCCCATGACGCCGCTTGCCCCCATGACGGAGATGGATTTGCGCGCGGCCACACCGGAGCAGGTCGCGGCTGCTGCGCAGCAGGTCAAAACCGCCTTTATGCCCCTGATGACTGATTATTTGCTGCAGCTGCCGCTTGAAATCCGCAAGCTGGTATTGCATGACCTGGGCCGCGACGCCCGCACCGAGGGCGAAAGCGTGCCGGTTGTAACCCAAGATAACAGCCCCTTTACTGTCATAGATGAATCCACCAAGGAGGAAACCCCATGAAACGAATCATTGCCCTCTTGCTCGCGACTGTCTTGATGCTGGGCGTGCTGCCCGGCCTGGCCGCGGAATACACCCTGGATGAAAAGTTGTACAAACAGGTGAAGGATGGTTCCGGCCTGAAGATAACCCTGAAGACGGAGAAGACTGGCGGCGCTTTCAGCGTGCTGGATCTGCCCGCCAACGCCCTGCTAAACGCCCTTTTGCCCGGCGCGCAGGCGGACATCCGCCATCTGCGCGGTGTGGGCATCATGAAGGGCCAGGAGGAAACCGAGGTCATCCTTACCCAAAACGGCCAGGCCATCATGAACATGAAGATGCTGGCCGACCAGCAGTATGAGCAGCTGACCTCCACCCTCTTTGGCAGCACGCGCTATGTGGACCGCCGCGACGGCGGGCTGTTGATGGCGCTGCTCACCGGGCAGGACACCACCTGGCCGCCGGTGGAAGGCGTCCTCTTTAACCTGAACACAGCGGAATCCACCTGGCAGGGCGCGGTGGCGCGCAAGCTGGATGCCTACGGCGTCAAGCTGACCGTCTGGCTGCAGCCCTTCACCAAGACCGAATCCCTGTATGACGCGCAGAACAACCCGCAAACCCGGGTGACGGTGACCGTGCCCGCGGACCAGCTCAAGGCCCAGGCCAAGCAGATGCTGATGGACCTGTACAGCGATACCGAGCTGTTGGCCCTGCTCTCCCAGGAGATGGACGCCCGCCAGGCGGCAGCCTACCTGCAACCCGGCATGATGAACAGCTTCTTCCAGTCCCTGGACCTGCTGCCCCTCACCGGCAACCTAATCAGTGAGCGCCTGCTGGATGCCCAGGGCAACATCCTGGAAAACAAATTGACGTTGCCTTTGGGGGGTGCCCGCGGCCTGTCCCGCGCCCTGTACACCTTCACCGCGAAGGACACGGGCGACGTGACCCAGGTGGTGCTGGAGCACACGCCCAAGAACACCGCCAACCAAAAGGGCGCAGTCATCACCCTTTTGATGGAGGGCGGCGAGAACGAGACCACCAAGGAAATCAGCTACAAGGGCACGCTGAGCATGCAGCCCGAGGCCGGCAGTGACGCCTTTACCGTGGACAATGCCGAGGGCGATGTGCCCGCGCGGGTTTATGACTTTAACCTGCTCTACGCACCGGAGGATGAGGTGGTGGACCGCACGGCGGAAACCTCCACCCGGGAATTCTCCCTCACCCTGCGCGTTGTGCCGCAAGGTGACCCGCAGGTGACCGCGCAGCTCATCAAGGCCAACATCAGCCTAAACAGCCGGCTCAACTCCCGCTCCGCCACCTATTTCACGGGCGAAGTGACCTGGCAGGATGAGGGCACCCAGGCGCTGATCAAGGCTGATATCAGCGGCAACACCGCCCCGCCCTGGAACCTGGAGACCATTAACCCCGAAGGCGCCACCCGGGTTGACACCCTGACAGACGCGCAGCGCAAAGCCCTGGGCGAGCAGCTGCAAAACACCATCGTCACCGCCTTCACCGCCATCATGATGCGGACGCTGGCACCGAGTGAGAATCCGTAAACAGATACATCAACAGTACAAAAGGGCTGGCGCCCATCCAAAAGCGCCAGCCCTTTGATTGTTAGGCGGAATCATTCAGGCGACATAATCATCCAGTAAAAGCCAAACTTGTCTTTCACCTGGCCGTACAGCTTGCTGAAGAATGTTTGCTCAAGCGGCATGATGACTTCGCCGTCCTTTGCCAGGGCGTCAAAATGCTTGCGCAGGCGGCCCAAATCCTCATGGGAGAAAGTGATCCACACGCCCTCATTGGGGGTGACCGAGGTGCCCGGCATCATATCCGACATCATGATGTCCCCGGCATAGGTCTTCACATTGGCGTACATCACCAGGTCCTCCGCACCCGGCGGCGTCTGCTCCTGCTCTTCCCTGGGCATGTCCGAAAAGCGCATGATGTAGGGTTCCGGCGCGTCAAAAACCTGTTGGTAGAAGGCCGCGGCCTCCGCCGCATTGCCGTTGAAACTAAGATATACCTCTATCATTGGGGTTCCTCCTTGTCGTGGGATGGATAATGAAATATACCCGTGGAATCCTCTGATGGACACA
>DUQZ01000069.1 GCA_012837525.1 Clostridiales bacterium
AACCTTCGAAATTCGTGGTATTCTTGCTTTGAGCCATTGGGGTTCTCCTCCTTGTGAATGTCTATGCAACATCCATTGTAGCGGAGTCCCGGTGGCTTGCCCATTCCTCCTCACCCTGGGCAAAGTTACGAACTTCAGTGTACTCTATCGGCCAAAGGATGGTCGATACCAAATAACATACTTTGGTGAACCTTTCCCCAATACACCGGGCGAAGAGCAATACTATAATTTCTTGTATACCGACTGGCTCTATTTTACGGACGCATTTCATCGTGTGCAAGCACAGGGAAAGTTTCCAGATGACAAAACCGCTGTTACTATGATTCAGTATGGGCAACTTGAAGACTATGCTGAGTCTGATTCTGGCCTTCACGGGATGACAAAAACCCCTTATCAACCAGGGGAAACAATGCTTCTTATTGTTGAAGCAGAGGAAAATATAAATCTTTCCAAAGCAACCCTGAAAGAAGACATCGTCACCATTTCCAGCAAGGATAATGACGCTGCAGCACTTGATAAACTAAAAGGGCATTTTGAGAGTATCACATATCTTGATATTGATGCTGAAACACCGGTATGGAAACCATTCAATCTTGAAGATGAAAATAGCCCTCGAAAGTTGTTTATTTACAAGTATAACGAGGATGGTGTGGGTGGAAGTTTTATAGAAGTCAATGGTGAGTACCAAGACTTTATGTCAGGAGAGGGATTATCAGCCTTGCCTTTTGGCAAATATGAAGCGGTATTCCCGATATACTGGCAAAAAAATGTTCCAAATAAATATGTTAGGGCGGATGATTTTTCCCGTAACCGGTACAAAATTGACGATACGGTTCATTTTACTTTTGAAGTTTTATAGACGGTTTCATTTGAGGCGACCAAAACCTGGTTGAACGATACGGCACCAGTAACTACGCTTGTCCCTCCTTCGAGTTGGCCTGCGCACCCAAGTGCAGACGAAATGCCGGACATCTATTTACAGTTGATGTCAAAATCGCCGGGTGAACAGGCAAAACCTGTGGAAGGTGAAAGAATCAGGCTGGAAAAAATATTTGAGGAGCGCTCATATCATTTTCCAAACCTTCCGGCTGAAGACGCTAATGGCCAGAAGTTGGAATACTCCGTTGTGGAACAAACCGTTGATGAAAACGGGAATTACCAGTTAGCAAATTTTGACAATTACACGACTACAGTTGTTCAATTTCCTGGGGAAATGGAAAGCAACATTTACAATATCTACATGCCTACCTTAAATGGGGACAGATCCAGCCCCTGCCAATTGATTTGGTACGCTGAAGCGATCATTAACCAAAGGATCTACCACCATCCGCTAAAACTGTTTACCTATTCTGTCAATGAAAGCCATGACACCTTTACAACACCTGATGGCATTGAAATGCAAAGCGGCGGCCGCTTTGAGATACAGCACTGGGGCAATGACAACCGCGCGTACTGGCGCATTCCCATCACCACGCGGTATCCCCTTAAAAACGCTCAGCTAACATTCAATTTTGATGCGTTTAACTTCCCAGATTATGCGCCATGGAAGCCGGTGGAGGGCTTTTTGGACAACCTGTTTGCACCAAACACAACAGAGTTCCTGTATCGGTTTACGGGCGGGTTGGCGGAGGGCTACGAGACACTGCCCGATCTTGACCTATCAAATGTTACATATGTTAATGACCCTGATACAGGTGAGCACAGCCTGACAATTAACCTGGGCGATATGCCCGCCATGAAGGCGTACATGATTCAAATTAACGGAGTGTACGACCAATCAGAAGGCGGGGATACCGGTGAAATCTTGCCCTCCTTTATCACGGGCGCTTGGCTTACCGCGGATACCCGTTGCCTCACCGGCGTGAAGGCTTGGGTAGGCGATCCCCCGCCCGAAGGCACAAACATTACGCTTGAGTTGGTTAAAAACACCGCTGCAGGGGCGGAAGTGGTTGATGTCATGTTGACATATCCGGACAACCAACACACCTGGGGAAGGCTTGACTGGGATGCTGACTATACCATCCGGGAACGCGATTTACCTGCAGGGTGGGTACAGTATGGGGATGCGGAACTCGTGCAAGAATCTGAGGATGGCTCCAAGAGTTTTTGGGCAGTTACCAACATAAAAGCAACCAGCGTCACCGCAACAAAGACCTGGGTGAATGGCGCAACCCCGCGCCCAACCGTATGGTTCCAGTTGTATCGCCAGCTTGAAGGCGGCGCGGCGGAAGCGGTCCCCGGCGCTGACATCAAGGAGCTGGCGGATGGCACAACCACTGTAACCTAGGACAACCTTGCCCAGACGGATAAAGAAGGCAGGGAATACACCTTCACCGTGCGCGAGGTAGATCAGGACGGCAATGATTTTGCGCCGGAAAACTACGTCAAATCTGAAGCCGGCTTGACCGTGACCAACACCTATGTCATCCCCAAAGGACAGGTGACCGCGAACAAGGCTTGGGTGAACGGCCCCTCGCCGCGCCCAACGGTATGGTTTAAGCTGTGTCGCCAGGTTGAGGGCGGTGTGGTTGAAGAGGTGCCCCTTGCGCAAGCGCCCATCAAGGAACTGGCGGATGGCACGCTGAGCGTGACTTGGACAAACCTTGAGCAGATGGACAAGGATGGCAAGGCATATACCTTCAGTGTGAGGGAAGTGGACAAGGACGGTAACGATTACACCCCAGCGAACTACAGAAAGTCCGAATCCGGCTTGACGCTCACCAATACCTATGTCATCCCCAAGGGGCAGGTGACCGCGAACAAAGCTTGGGTGAACGGCCCCTCGCCGCGGCCAAGCGTGTGGTTCCAGTTGTATCGTCAGATTGAAGGCGGCGCGGCGGAAGCGGTGCCCGGCGCTGACATCAAGGAGCTGAAGGACGGCACAACATCTGTATCCTGGGATGATCTTGAGCAGACGGACAAGGATGGCAAGGTGTATACCTTCAGTGTGAAAGAAGTGGACAAGGACGGGAACGACCTCACGCTCTTCAACTACACCAAGGTTGAGGACGGCCTGACTATCACCAACACCTTTGTGCCGCCAGAGAAGACATTCGCGGATTTAACGCTCAAAAAGGAATTGGACGGCATGGATCTGACCGCAGGCGCGTTCAGCTTCCAGCTGTTTGGAAACGACCTCTCAACTGCACTTGAAACAAAAACAAATGATGCCGACGGCACAGTAACATTCAGGCTGCAGTTTGATGTGGAAGGACCCTTTGTTGTCCATGTAAAAGAGGTCAACGCTGGGAAAGATGGGTTTACTTACGACAGTAGCGTTTACAAGTTGACCTATCAAGTGGCAGTTGGCGCGGACAACAAACTGCAGGCAACGCTTACAGAAGTATTGAAAGATGGCAGGGTAGTTGATAAAGCCGCACCGCTTGTGTTCAACAACACATATACGGCGCCGACCCCGACGCCATCTCCAACCCCAACACCGACCCCAACACCGTCTCCCACCCCAAGCGCGACACCTTCACCCAGCCCGACGCCTGATCCTACCAAGCCGCCTGCACCGACCTACCCCACCATTAAGGTGCCCCTGGCTGCTAAGAAGGAACTGAAAAACGGCAGCCTCAAGGCTGGGGACTTCACCTTCCAATTAAAGGATAAGGCTGGCAAGGTACTGGCAGAAGTAACCAATGGCGCGGATGGCAGCGTCGTCTTCCCGACGCGCACGTTCAGCAAGGAAGTCAGCAATTACCTGTATACAATTACTGAGCTTGCTGGAGAAAACAGCAAGATGAAGTATGACCGTACGGTATACACAATCAAGGTGACAACGCGCGCTGTCGCAGGCGAACTTCAGGCGACGGTTCAGGTTGAAAAGGATGGCGTCCCGTTTGCTGGTGACATGTTGTTCACCAACGTGCTGCCCGCGCCGCCTACTGGTTGCCATCCTCAACCAACTGGGCTTACTGCTTGGCTTGTCACTGGCACTGCTTGGCGGGGCCTATCTGATTCGAAAGAGAAGACAAAATACCAACTGATCCAATCGCAACAATCAACACCTCAGGGCAGCAACCGCTGCCCTGAGGGCTGTTTTGCCCTTCTGTGGCAATCTGCAACACTTTGGAAAGCAGGAAGGCATCAAGGCAGCCAAGGCAAGGCAATCAGCCCGCCTTCGCTTGCGAAAACCCTGTATTTGCCGTATACTGTCACGGTGAGGTGAGCGATTTGCCTGATGAAATCAGACTGAATGACCTGGTAGAAATGCGCAAGAAGCACCCCTGCGGATCAGCTGAATGGGTGGTGACGCGCATTGGCGCTGACATCAAAATGCGCTGCGCTGGCTGCGGCCGCGTGGTGATGCTGGACCGGGTAGAGTTTTTGCGCAGGCGCAAACGCGTGATCACACCGGGGCCAGAGGCGCCGGAGGTCACACTGGGGCTGGTTTCAAAGGGCGGCGAACCCGCAACGAGTGTGGATAAGAACGTTTGATAAAGGAGTGCAGCATGACCGACCAGGGCAATCATTACAAAGAGGACAAGGAAACCATCAACCACGAGTTGAATGAGCATAAAACAGCGCTGACCGCTGAAGAAATTGAGAACACCCCGGACGCCACACCGGTTGAGGAAGACAGCAAAAAGGGCAATAAGAAAAAAGAAAAGAAGAAAAAGACAGTGGGACAGGAAATTCTCAGTTGGGTGGGCACGCTGCTTTTAGCGGTTGTGATTGCCATGGCGTTCCGCGCCTTTTTGATGGAGCCCATTCGTGTGGATGGCCGCAGCATGCTGGAAACCCTGCAGGATGGGGAGATCGTCCTGGTCACCAAGCCCGCGGTGCTGATGAACAAGCTGGAGCGCGGCGATGTGGTAATTGTGCGTTTCCCCAACCGTCACAAGACGGCCACCGTGCGCCTGGGCGCGCCGCTGGATATGAACTTTGTGTCGCATGAGCTGTTTGTGAAGCGCCTGGTGGCGCTGCCGGGTGACAGCGTCGCGGTGCTGAACGGCACGCTCTACATCAATGACGCACCTGTGCAGGAGGATTTCATCGATTACCCCGCGCGCACGGATTTCCAGCGCATCGTGCTGGGGGAGGATGAGTACATGGTCATGGGCGACAACCGCGCCAGCAGCAACGACAGCCGCGCGCGGGATGTGGGCCCCATCTCCAAAGACATGATTGTGGGCAAAGCCAAACTGGTCCTGCTGCCGCTGAACAAAATCCGTACGATTAAGTAACGTTAAGCTTTCCAGTGGCCCCGGCAACGGGGCTTTTTTCTGCGCGCAAACAAAAGCGGAGAGACCATTTTGGCCACTCCGCAAGTTGAGCTGTTATCTCGGTTTATTCTTCAGCTTCGGGCGTGTTCTCGTCCTCGCCTTCGGTCTTGGTGTCAGTCGGCTGCAGGATGGCGCGCACAGCAGCCTCAATCTCCTTGGTGACTTCCGGGTTGTCCACCAAATAGCGGCGGGCGTTGTCACGGCCCTGCGCGATGCGCATGTCGTTGTAGGAGAACCAGGCGCCGGATTTCTGCACAATGTCGTGCTCCACCGCCATATCCAGGATGGAGGACTCACGGCTGATGCCATAGCCGTACAGCAAGTCAACCTCCGCCACGCGGAAGGGCGGCGCCACCTTGTTTTTAACCACTTTGATCTTGGTGCGGTTGCCCACGACCTCGGTGCCGTTCTTCAGCTGCTCCGCCCGGCGCACATCCAGGCGCACGGAGGAGTAGAACTTCAGCGCGCGGCCGCCCGGGGTGGTTTCGGGGCTGCCGTACATGACGCCCACCTTTTCGCGCAGCTGGTTGATGAACACGGCGATGGCAGCGGTCTTGCTGACCACGCCAGCCAGCTTGCGCATAGCCTGGCTCATCATGCGGGCCTGCAGGCCAACGAAGGTATCGCCCATCTCGCCGTCAATTTCCGCCCGCGGCACCAGGGCCGCAACGGAGTCGATGACCACAATGTCAATCGCGCCGGAGCGCACCAGGGCTTCGGCAATTTCCAGCGCGTCCTCACCCGTGCTGGGCTGGGATACGTAGAGTTCGTCAATGTTGACGCCCAGCCGCTGCGCGTAGGCAGGGTCCAAGGCGTGTTCCGCGTCGATGAAGGCGGCCAGGCCGCCCAGTTTCTGGGCTTCCGCGATCAGGTGCAGGGCAACCGTGGTTTTACCGGAGGATTCCGGCCCGAAGATTTCAATAATCCGGCCGCGCGGGATGCCGCCCACGCCCAGCGCCATATCCAGCTCAATGCAGCCGGTGGGGATGACATCCACCTGCATCTTGGACTGTTCGCCCAGCTTCATCACGGTGCCGCGGCCAAACTGCTTGTCCAGCGCGGCCAGGGCGCGGTCCAGCGCCTGGGTCTTCTCGTTGCTGATGGCGGCCGCGGCTTTTTTCTCTTTTGTTGACATGTGTTTTCCTCTCTTTATTCCAAAAAATACTAATTATGATTGCGCTTTTTTAAAGCTGAACAGATCCTTTGACGCGACAAAATACTGAACGCCGGAGGCGATGGTGAGCAGGCTCATCAGGATGCACAGGGTCAGTGTGAGCCAGTTGGGCAGCAAAAACAGCGCGCTTAAGACGCTGAAAAACTGGAAATTGGTCTTCACCTTGCCCAGGTTGCCAGCCGGGATGACGATGCCCTGTTCCACTGCCACCAGGCGCAGCCCGTCCACCGCCAGCTCCCGCGCGGCCACAATGCACACCGCCCACCAGGGGTAGCCCAGGGTGGGAATCAGCGCCACCATCACCGTGAGGGCCAGGATCTTGTCGGCCACCGGGTCGGCGAACTTGCCAAAGTTGGTGATGATGTTCTGCTTGCGCGCGATGTAGCCATCCAGAAAATCAGTAACAGCGGCAATGATGAACACAATGCCGGCGACGGTATACCAGCCCAGCACCACAAACAGGATGCAGACCGGAATCATCAAAATGCGCAGGATGGTGAGCTTATTGGGCAGGTTCATGCTTGCCCTCCTTTGTTACAAGGCGCGCTGTCAGGTCATACGCTGTGGCGCCGGTCATCTGTACCGTCACAAACTGGCCTTCCTTCAGCTGCGCGCCGTTTTCTATGAAGATGCTGCCGTCGCTGTCAGGCGCTTCAAAGACGGAGCGCGCGACGGCGGTGTCCCCGTCCAAGCCAGTGATAAGCACCGTTTCAATCGCGCCGATCCTCGCCTGGTTGCGGGATAAACTGATGTCCTGCTGCATGCGCATCAGGGCGTCCAGGCGCTGCTGCTTGATGTCCTCCGGCACCTGGTCTTTCATGGCAAAAGCCGGGGTATCCTCCTCCGGCGAGAAGGTGAACGCGCCCAGGCGGTCAAACCGTACCCGCGCGCAAAAATCCATCATCTGCTGGAAATCCGCTTCCGTTTCCCCCGGGAAGCCCACAATCATTGTGGTGCGCAGGGCAAACCCGCGCGCGCGGGCGTAGTGCAGCAAGGCTTCAATTTCCTGGATATCCCCGCGGCGGTTCATGGCTTTTAAGATGCGAGGGGAAGCATGCTGCAGCGGCAGGTCCAGATAGCGGCAAAGCTTGGGGTTGTTTGCCATCGCGTCAATCAGCGCCTCGTCGGTCTCATCCGGGTAGCAGTATAAAACGCGCAGCCAGGTGATGCCGGGGATTTTCGCTGCCTCATCAAGCAGCTTGGCAAGGGAGGCGTCTTCCAAATCAATCCCGTAGCGGGAGGTATCCTGCGCGATGAGAATCTGCTCCTTCGCGCCCTGCTCCGCCAAGGTTTTCATCTCTGTCAAAATATCCTGCATGGGGCGGGAGCGGTAGGGCCCGCGGATGAGCGGGATGGCGCAGTAGGTGCAGCGGTTGTCACAGCCCTCGCTGATGCGCACATAGGCGGTGTAGGGCGGGGTGGTCAGCACGCGGCCGCAGCCGGTGAAATCCGCACCGCGGGTCACGTCGCTGGTGTGCTGGCCCCGCAAGGCTTTTTTGATCAAGCCGGCAAGCTGCGGGTACTGGGAGACGCCGATCATCACGTCGATTTCGGGGATTTGCTCCGTCAACTCATCCCCATAGCGCTGTGACAGGCAGCCGGTGACGCAGAGCACCCGGCAGGCGCCGTCCTTTTTATATTCAGCCATCTCCAGGATGGTATCGATGGATTCCTCCTTGGCGGAGTTGATAAAGCCGCAGGTGTTGACCACCAGCACCTCCGCCTCCGCCGCATTGCCTGTGAACACAAAGCCGTCCTTTTGCAAAAAGGACAGCATTTCTTCCGTATCTACCCGGTTTTTCACACAACCCAGTGAAACAACCCCAACTTTCAACCCGTTCTTACCTACATTTCCTTCATCAATCAGCCTTGTGCCGCAGGCTTAGTTTATCATAAGCCTGATGCCGTTTACAAGGCTTCGGACACCGAAAACAGAACAAAAGTTCCTATTTCTTATCAAGCCGCCGTTTCAGCACTTCCGGCCGGGCGACACTGTAGCCAAAGAAGCCCTCCGGCGCGGTCAGGCCGGTGTATTCCCCGTGGCAGTAAGCTGCCAGATCGGCCTTTACAAAGTCAATCTTGCCGCTGTCCTGCATCAGGTCCTCCCGGATGCCCATGTCCACGATCTCGCTCAAAAACATCGTGTGGCTGCCCAGGTCGATGGCTTGGGTCACCTTGCAGGCAAGATAGGCCGGGCTTTGCGCGATGGCAGGCGCGTATTTCAAGGCGGGGACCGGCACTGGCGTTAAGCCGTTTTCGGCAAACTTATCCATCTCCCGCCCGGATTTGACGCCGCACAGGTCGGTCACTTCCATCAATTCCCGGCTGACCAGGTTGACTACAAACTCGCCCGAGTTTTTGATGATGTCATAGGAATGGCGCGCTGCCCGCACGGAGATGGACACCATGGGCGGGTCAGAGTTGATGGTGCCCACCCAGGCGATGGTGATGATGTTAGGCGCAACGCCTGCATCCGCGCAGCTGACCATCACCACCGGCGTGGGGGACAGCAGGGTACCTGGTTTCATGTTGATGAATGACATTACGCTCTCCTTAATTTTGCCGCGCCTCGATGCCCTTTAAGACATCAGGCTCCCGGATGTCCCGGGTTTTGGTAAACATCCGCCGGGTTAAGATGGCGCCTGCCCTGTAGTACAGACAGATGAAGGGACAATCCTCAATAAACAGGGACTGGATCTGGAACAGCTTGTTCTGGTAGGCCTCCCGGGTGGTGGCGCGGCGCAGGTCCTTAAACAGATCGTCCATGGCTTTGGAGCGGTAGCGGGAGTAATTGCCCACATTGCCCGACATCAGCAAAAAGCCGGGGTCGGGCGTCTCGTCCATGTTGAAGCTGGCCAGGGCCAAGTCAAAGCTGCCCGCGTCCAGCTTCTCCTTCACTTCCCGGAAGCTCATCATACTCAGGCGCGCTTCAATGCCAACGCTTGCCAGCTGGCTCACAATCTGCCCGGCTACATTGGCGCGCACAGAGTTGTCCTGCTCCTCATACACATAAAAGCGCAGGGACAGCTTGACCTGCTTGTTGTTGCGTACCATGGTACGGATGCCCTCGTCATTGGTTTCAGTCCACCCGGCTTCATCCAGCAGCCGGTTGGCCAAGTCCTGGTTCTGGCGGAAAGTGGCCTCATCCGCCTGGTACATCCAGGTGCCGCTGGGCAGGGGGGTGTCCGTGCGCATGGCCATGCCCATGTACGCGCTTTGGGCGATGACATCCATGTTCAGCGCGGCGCGGATGGCCTTGCGCACCTTGACGTCCTCCAGCTCATAGCTGCGGTGGTTGAGCACCAGAGTCTCCAGCTGCTTGGTGCGGTAGGTGAGGTTTAAGGAGTTGACGCTGGAGCGGTACTGCGCCGCAGTCATGGACCGGGTCAGGATGGCGTCCACGCGGTTGTACTCGTAGCTGGTGATCAAGTCCTTGTTGGTTTTGTGGAACATCACAGTAATCTCGGTGATGTCGGGCTTGGCGCCCCACCAATAGGAGTTGTAGGACAGCCAGATATGGTCCGCCGGCATAAACTGCTCCACCCGGTAGGGGCCGGAGCCCGGGGGTGAGTCCGCCTGCACCTGGCTGGCCGGCAAGATGGGAAAGTTCATCGCGTAAATGAAGCCAAAGTTGTTGCGGCTGGTGGTGATGGTAAAATTGCGTTCATCCTGCGCGGTGATCTTTTTGATGAAGTATTTTAAACTGGCGTGGGCACCCTTGTTGGTGGTGCCCTCATCATCCGCCAGGCGCAAAATCTCCGTCACCGTGGCGACCACGTCGTTGCTGGTCAAGGGGCTGCCGTCGTGGAAGACCACGCCCTCCCTTAAGGTAAAACTCCAGCTGCTGCCATCGCCGGAGGCCTCCCAGCGCTCAGCCAAAAGCGGCTTTGGCATATAATCGTCATCAATGGTGATGAGGGATTCGTACATGAGGGCGGAGAGGGACATAAACTCCCGCTCCACCGGCTGCAGGGGGTTTAGGCGGTTGGTGGTCGCTGAAACAATGCCCAGGATGATGCTTTCGCTGTTACTTTCCTGCGCCAATGCGCTGGAGGTCAAAAAGCTGCATGCCAGGCAGATCAGCAGTGCCGCCTTCATCTTGTTCAAAATAAATCGCATACGCGTCCATCACCTTTCTTACATAGCTGCGGGTGTCGTCCATGGGGATCATGTCAAGCGTTATGGTTTTCTTGTCCTCAGCCCGCGTGAGCGCCCAGTGCTTCACATTGTTGGCGCCGGCGTGAAAGGCGGAGGCCACCATCACCGGGGAGCCGGCGAACATATCGCTTAAATAGGCCAGGTAAAAGGCGCCAAATCGGATGTTGGTTTCCGGGTCAAACAGGGCGTCGGGCTGGTAGTTTTTCAGATCCAGCCGCCCGGCCAGCCAGGTGCCGGTATCCGGCATAATCTGCATCAGGCCCCGCGCGTTCACACGGCTGACAGCGCGCGCGTCATAGCTGCTCTCACACTTGATGATGGCGGAGAGGAAGGAGGGGCTGATGCGGTATTCCTCGGCATATTTTTTAATGAGGTCATGGTAGCCGGAGCGCTCCCGCACCCGGTAGTGGGACTGCTTGAAGTCCAGGATGCGCTGGGCCTCGGCTGCCCGCTCTTCCACCAGCTGGTTCATCCTTTGCCGGTTGATCAAAAAGAGGGTGCCTGTGATGATGGCAAACACCAGCAGGGCGGCCACAATGCCCAGGTAAACCTTGGAAACGGGCTGCCTTTTGCGCTGTGGCTTAGGCGCGGCCTGCGCCTGATTCACCTGCGGCGCCTGGTGTTTGGACACCCGCCGCGGCCTGCGCCTGGGGGCCTCAGTGGGGACTGGGTCGCTTGCGGGCGGGGTAAGGGGGACGTGCTTCACCTGCGCGCTTTGCGGGGTGAGGGGCTGCGGCGCCCGCCGCCGCCTGTTTTTTACATTCCATGGGGAATTACTCAAAAGAATACCTCCTGATAAACGCCTCATATAAGCGGATGACGGCCGCCTTGCTCGCCTCATGCGTGCCGCTGGTGTCAATGACATGATCAGCCCGCGCGGCTTTTTCCGCGGCCGGCATCTGGCTTTTGATGCGCTGCCTGGCTTCCTGCGCGCTCAAGCCGCGCTGCATCAGCCGTTTTGTTTGCTCCTCTTCATCAACAAACGCTGCCCAGACCTCCGCGCAGCGGGTGTCAAAGCCGGTTTCATACAAGAGGGGCAGGTCCACCACCACCGCGATTTGGTCTGCGTGGGCTGCGATTTGCGCGTCAATCTCCTTAAAAATCAAGGGATGCATGATGCGGTTGAGGGTGTCTCGCGCCTGCGCGTCCGCAAAAATCAGCGCGCCCAGCTTTTGGCGGTTTAGCGTATTGCCTTCAAACACCGCGTCACCAAAACGCGCCCGGATCAGGGGCAGGGCAGGGCCGTTTTTTGCGGTTAGGGCGCGTGAAATCGCGTCCGCGTCAATCACAGCCGCGCCGTGTTCGCGCAGGGCAGCACTCAAGTGGCTTTTACCGCAGGCAATGCCGCCGGTTAAGCCGATGATCTTTGGTTTACTTGGTGTCATACCAGCTAAAGCCCACCTTGATGTCACACTTAAGCGGCACATCCAGTTTGATGACGCTTTCCATCACCTGGCGCAGCAGCTTGCGCACGGCGTCGGTTTCCGCTTCCGGCGCTTCAATGATCAATTCGTCATGCACCGTCAGCACCAGCTGGGCTTTGTAGCCCTGCTTTTGCAGCTCGCGGGCCACATTGACCATCGCGGCCTTGATGATGTCCGCCGCTGTGCCCTGGATGGGGGTGTTCATGGCGATGCGCTCGCCAAAGTTGCGCGTGTTGACATTGCCGCTTTTAAGTTCGTTCAAAAGGCGCCGCCGGCCAAAGAGCGTGGCGATATAGCCATGCTCATAGCCAAAGCGCACGCAGCTGTCCATGTACTGCTTGACACCCGGATAACGCTCAAAATAGCGGGAGATAAAGTCGCCCGCGCGCTTGATGGAAATGCCCGTGTTGCGTGCCAGGCCAAAATCGCTGATGCCGTAGACAATGCCAAAGTTGACGGCCTTGGCGTCAGAGCGCATGGCGGCGGTGACCTCCTCCAGCGGCACGTCGTTGATCTCCGCCGCTGTGCGGGTGTGGATGTCCTGGTCCTTGTTGAAGGCGTCGCACATGGTCTCATCCCCGCTCATGTGCGCCAAAATGCGCAGTTCAATCTGGGAATAGTCCGCGTCAATGAGCACATGGCCGGGCTTGGCCACAAAGGCGCGGCGGATGTCCCGCCCCATGGCGGTGCGCACGGGGATGTTTTGCAGGTTGGGGTCATTGCTGGAGATGCGGCCTGTGGCCGTGCCCACCTGGTCAAAGGTGGAGTGAATGCGCCCCTTGTCGTCCATTTGCCGTATCAGCGTATCAATATAGGTGGAGTTGAGTTTGTTCACCTGCCGGTATAGCAGGATCTTCTCAATACTGGGGTGCAAAGGCGCGATGGCCTCCAGCGCTTCCGCGTCCGTGCTGTAGCCGGACTTGGTCTTGCGCTGCGTGGGCAGGCCCAGCGTGTCAAACAGCACCTTGCCCAATTGCTGCGGGCTGTTGAGGTTAAAGCCGGACACACCGGTTAGGTCATAGATGCTCTGGCGCAATTCATCTGTCTGGCTGGTGAAGTCATTTCCCAGGCGCTCCAGCACCTGCGCGTCCACCTGAAAGCCCAGGGCCTCCATGTCATACAGCACAGTGGTGAGGGGCAGCTCAATCTCCTGATACAATTTGTCCATGCCCTCATCCTTCAGCTGCGCCTTGTGCTTGTTGTACAAATCCAGCACACCCTGGGCGTCCCGGCTGGCGAAGTTTTGCAGGGCATAGCTGCGCTCCTGCGAGTTGTGCAGGTAGCTGGACACCATGGTGTCAAACACCAGGGGCGGCTCACTGCCCGCGGGCAGCTCCATCAGGTGGAAAAGCTGCTTGGCATGGTGGGTGATGATGCCGCTTTTTAAATGGGGATAGGCCAGTTTCAGCGCTTCAGCGGGCATCAGCCCCGCGGGCGCGTCAAACAGGCTTTGCTGGCCTGCGGCGATGGCCACCTGCGCGCGCTTGCCGTCCGGGCGCACGAAGGAGACCTCCTCGTGGTTGGCAAACACGGCGGTCGGCCCCTCTGGCAGCGGGGAGAAGAAGGCCTTCAGCTCCTCCTCACCAGTGATGGTCTGCCAGTCAGAAAGCGCCGCCTCGTCCGAGGCCGCCTCCTGTTTGCCGCCTTTTGCGCTCAAGCGGCGCACGCGCTCGGACGCGGAGTTAAGCTGGTATTTCTTCATCGTCGGGATGCCGTCTGCCAGCTTATCCAGCGAGGCATCCTTAAACACAATCGAAATGGGCAAATCGCGCTTGATGGTGGCCAACTCCCGGCTCATGCGCGCCAGGTCCGCGTGCTCGCGCAGGCGCTCGCCCAGCTTACCCTTGATGCTGTCGGCGCTTTTTAGCACATTGTCCAGGCTGCCGTATTCAGTCAGCAGCTTTACCGCGGTTTTCTCGCCCACACCGGGTACGCCGGGGATGTTGTCGCTGGTGTCGCCCATCAGGCCTTTCCAGTCGGTCACCTGCCCTGGCGTCACGCCAAAGTAGTCCTTGACGCCAGCCGGGTCAAACAGCACGGTTTCGGAGATGCCGCGCCGGGTGAACAGCATGTGCACATCATCATCCACCAGCTGCAAATCGTCCTTGTCGCCGGTTAAAATCAGGGCGTACATGCCCTTTTGCTTGCACTGCAAGGAGAGCGTGCCGATCAGGTCATCCGCCTCATAGCCCGGCAGGCTCATCACGCCCAGGCCCATGGCGGTGAGGACATCCTTGATGACATCAAACTGGGGAATCAGGTCATCCGGCATCGGCGCGCGGCCTTCCTTGTACTGCTCAAAGGTCTCATGGCGGAAGACCGGCCCATGCTCATCAAAGAGGACCACGCAGTATTGGGGGTGAATATCCTCAAAGGCCTTGAGCAGCATGCTCAAAAAGCCGTGTACCGCGTTGGTAGGCACGCCATCCGCGTCCATGGGCGGCAGCGCAAAAAACGCCCGGTACATCAGGCTGTGGCCGTCAACTAAAATACAGGTTTCACGCATACAATCACCTCAGGGATTATTATACCATAGGTATAAAAAGCGGGGAGCCATCTGTCTGACAGCCCCCCTCACATTATTATGAATCTTACAGGAACAGCGGATACTTTTTGGTCAGGTCGTCCACCATCTCCTTCACATCCGGGATGGCCGCTTCCTTGCGCTTGATGATGTCGGCAATGCCCTTGCCGATGCGCGCCATGTCCGCTTCCTTCATGCCGCGGGTGGTGACAGCCGGGGTGCCGATGCGCACGCCGCTGGTCTGGCTGGGTTTACGCTTGTCACGCGGCACCATGTTCTTGTTGACGGTGATCTTGGCGTCGCCCAGCAGGGTTTCCAGCTCCATGCCAGACAGGTCGGTATCCACCAGGTCCAGCAGCAGCAGGTGGTTGTCCGTGCCGCCGGATACCATGCGCACGCCCTCCTTGTGGAAGGTCTCCTCCAGCGCCTTGGCGTTTTTGATGACCTGCGCGGAGTATTCTTTGAAGGAGGGCTCCAGCGCCTCCTTAAAGCAGATGGCCTTGCCGGCGATGATGTGCATCAGAGGGCCACCCTGGATGCCGGGGAAGATGGCCTTGTCAATGGCTTTGGCCAACTCTTCCTTGCACAGGATCAAACCGCCGCGCGGGCCACGCAGGGTCTTGTGGGTGGTGGAGGTGACCACGTCCGCGTAGGGGATGGGGCTGGGGTGTAAGCCTGCTGCCACCAGGCCCGCGATGTGGGCCATGTCCACCATGAAGTAAGCGCCAACAGCGTCCGCCACCTCGCGGAAGCGCTTGAAATCAATCTGCCGTGAGTAGGCGGAGGCGCCGGCAATGATCAGCTTGGGTTTGGATTCCTTCGCTTTTTCCATCAGCGCGTCATAATCAATGCGCTCGGTCTCCGGGTCCAGGCCATAGGGCACAAAATTATACAGGATGCCGGAGGCGTTCACCGGGCTGCCGTGGGTTAAGTGCCCGCCGTGGTTAAGGTTCATGCCCAGCACGGTATCGCCCGGCTTGAGCAGCGCCATATAGACACCCTGGTTGGCCTGGGAGCCGCTGTGCGGCTGCACGTTGGCGTGGTCCGCGCCAAACAACTTCTTCGCGCGCTCACGGGCCAGGTCCTCCGCCACGTCCACAAACTCACACCCGCCGTAGTAGCGGCGGCCGGGGTAGCCCTCGGCGTATTTATTATTCAGCGGGCTGCCCATGGCGGCCAGGACAGCGTTTGTCACAAAGTTTTCACTGGCGATCAACTCCAGGTGGGTCTCCTGGCGTTCGCACTCATCCGCGATGCTCTGTCTGATCTCCGGGTCAAAGTCAAGTGCTGGGGGAAGTTTCCACATACAAGGCACCTCCAATTTTTTAATACTGAACGCATTCTTTAACGCTTCCATGGGCTGGTTATTTACCGCCTCCGCGTTATCTCGTTCAGTCAACGTAGCACTGCGGCTACGCCTCCTTCACTCGATTTAGCGGAGCCAAAAAATCCCTCAGCCCCTGATCGCGTTAACTCATGTGTTCAGTATAACACATTCTTCGCCTGTTTAATCGCATACAAAAACCGTATGCAATATCGGGGAAACCCGCAGCACATCCCAACTTGCGCTTACTGCTGCTTCCTTCCGGACCTGACAGGGTTCACACCATGGAATCGCACGAGGCCCGACACTACATACGGCAGGATGATTGTACCAAAGGCAGGGGTTGTTTGCAAGTCAGTGGGTCTTGCCTACCTTGCGTTGGATAATTTTCACAACCTCCACAATCGGGATCACGCACAGTGCCAGGAGCAGGCTGATGCCAAACTCCTGCAGGCTGATCATCTTAAACTTGAAAGCCTCGCGCAGGAAGGGCACATAGATGACGGCTGCCGTTAGGATTGTGGACACCGCCATGCCGATGTACAGGCTCTTGTTGTGGGTCTTGAGGGTAAAGATGGAGCGGGTGGTGGAGCGCATGTTAAGGGAGTGGAAGACTTCTGCCAGGCTCATGGTGAGGAAGGCCATGGTCACCCCGTCCTTGGAGATGCCCTGCGCCAGCGGCACAAAGGACCATTCGCCTGATTCCATAAAGTGGCCGATGTAGTAGGCCAGCAGGGTCAGCGCGGCCACCATGACGCCCTGGTAGAGCACATTGAAGCCCAGGCCGCCCGCGAAGATGCCTTCATTTTTATCCCGCGGCGCGCGGGTCATGATGTCCAGGTCCGGCGCTTCAAAGCCCAGCGCCAGCGCCGGGAATGTATCGGTAATCACGTTGATCCACAGCAGGTGGACGGGTTCCAGGATGATAAAGCCCACCATCGTCGCGATGAAGATGGACAGCACCTCTGACAGGTTGGAGGACAGCAAAAACTGGATGGCCTTGCGGATGTTGTCATAAATCCGCCGGCCTTCGGAGACGGCGCTCACAATGGTGGCAAAATTGTCATCCGCCAGCACCATGTCCGCCACGTTCTTGGTGACATCCGTGCCCGTGATGCCCATGCCCACGCCGATGTCCGCCTTTTTGATGGAGGGCGCGTCATTCACGCCGTCACCGGTCATGGCGGTCACCTGGTTGTGATCCTGCCAGGCGGTGACGATGCGCACCTTGTGTTCCGGCTGCACACGGGCATAGACAGAGTAGTTGGTGATGGTCTTTTTTAATTCCTCATCGCTGATCTCATCCAGCTGCGAGCCGGTGATGGCCTCCTCCGCGGTCTTGATCATCTCAAGCTGCTTGGCGATGGCCACCGCGGTGTCCTTGTGGTCGCCCGTAATCATGATGGGGCGGATACCGGCCTGACGGCACTCCGCCATCGCGGGGATGACCTCCGGCCGCACCGGGTCCACCATGCCCACCAGGCCGATGAAGACCAGGTCCTGCTCCAGGGTTTCGGGCTGCTGGTCTTTTGGCATATTGTCCCAATCCCGGAAGGCGGCGCCCAGCACGCGCAGGGCGCGGCTGGCCATCTCGGTGTTCTGGGCCAAAATCTCCGCCCGTTTGGCATCTGTCAGCGGCTGGATGGCTTTGCCGTCCCAGGTTTTGGCGCACTGGCGCAGCAATTCATCCGGCGCGCCCTTGGTGTACTGGCGCAGGCTGCCGGTTTCGTCTTTGATGAGGGTGCTCATCAGCTTGCGGATGGAGTCAAAGGGCGCTTCGCCCACCCGCTCATGGGTCTCATTCAATTCGGACTTGGGCAGGCCCAGCGTGGCGGCATAGGTGATGAGGGCGTTTTCCGTCGGCTCACCAACCGCTTCGCCGTCCTCCCATTCCGCGTCAGAGGCCAACGCCATCGCGCGCGCCAAGAGCAGCTTATCCTCCGTGCGCTCCTCCACCACGGTCATCTTGTTTTGGGTTAAGGTGCCCGTCTTGTCCGAGCAGATAATCTGGGTGGAACCCAGGGTTTCAACAGCGGTTAAACGCCTGATGATGGCGTTGCGGCGGCTCATGTTGGTGACGCCCACGCTCAGCACGATGGTGACCACGGTGGCCAGCCCCTCCGGGATGGCGGCAACAGCCAGGGAGACGGCAATCATAAAGGTGCGCAGGATCGCGTCCAGGCTGAAATCGCCCACACGCACCAGGGAGAATACAAAGATAAATAAACAGATGCCCAGCACAATCCAGGTCAGAATACGGCTCAGCTGGGACAGCTTGATCTGCAGCGGCGTCTGGCCCTCCACCGTTTGGGTGATGGCGTGGGCAATCTTGCCCATTTCCGTATCCATGCCGGTGGCGGTGACCACAGCCTCCCCGCGGCCGTACACCACGGTGGAGCCCATATAGCACATGTTCTTCCGGTCGCCCAGGGGGACATCCTTCGCGGTGTCGCTTAGCTTCATGGCGGCGGCGTCCTTGTTGACCGGCACGGATTCACCGGTCAGGGCGGCCTCCTCAATCTGCAGGCTGGCGGATTCGATGATGCGGCAATCGGCCGGCACCTCGCTGCCCGCTTCCAACAGGACAATATCGCCCACCACCAAGTCCTCCGCGTGGATCTGGCTGACATGCCCCTCGCGCATCACCATGCAGACGGCCGCGGACATGGTCTGCAGGGCTTCGATGGCCTGCTCGGCTTTGTTTTCCTGGTACACGCCCAAGATGGCGTTAAGCAGCACCACCGCCAGGATGATGATGACATCCGTCAGCCCCTCGCCGGAGATGACGCTGGTGACGCCGGACACCAGGGCCGCTGCCATCAGGATGATCAGCATGGGGTCTTTTAACTGATGCAAGAAGCGCTGTAGCAGCGTGTCCTTCTGCGCCTCCTGCAGCTTGTTCTTGCCGTTTTTGGCCAGGCGGTCGCTTGCCTCCTTCTGGCTTAAGCCCTCCGGGCTGCTGCCGGTGTGGGCAAGGACATCCTCTTTGGTCTCCAAATACGCTTTCATGCTTGACTCCTTTGTTAGGAACCGGAAGGGTACATCTGTGATACCACTTGATAATAATGATACCCAATGGCGGCTGTCAATTCTTATTTATCATCAGAGTGCCAGACACAGGAACAAATGTTCCCTAAAATGCGCCAAATCCCTTGTATGGTGTTCTTTGATTTGCTATACTTCACAAACGGAGGGTCACCACATGAACGTTGAACAATTAATCGATCACCTCAGAGAGGACAAGGGCTTTTTGTCCTGCGTCAGCAATTGGGAGGTGCTGCCCGCGCGGGCAGCGCAGTATGCCGCCTGGCCCGAGGGCGTCCCCCAAAAGGTACAGGACGCGCTGATGGAGCGCGGCATCACCAAGCCTTACACCCACCAGGCGGAGGCGATCAACAAGGCGCTTGCCCGTGAGGACGTCTGCGTGGTCACGCCCACGGCCTCCGGCAAAACCTTATGCTACAACGTGCCCATTTTGTCAGAAGTTTTAAAGAACGACGACGCCCGGGCTCTGTACATCTTCCCCACCAAGGCGCTCTCGCAGGACCAGGTGGCGGAATTGTATGAACTCATCACCGCGATGGACGTGGACATCAAAACCTATACCTACGACGGGGACACGCCTGCTGCCGCCCGCAAGGCCATCCGCCAGGCAGGGCATGTGGTGGTGACCAACCCGGATATGCTGCACAGCAACATCCTGCCCCACCATACCAAGTGGGTCAAGCTGTTTGAAAACCTGCGCTTTATTGTAATAGATGAGATCCACACCTACCGCGGCATCTTTGGCGCCAATTTGGCCAATGTCCTCCGGCGCCTGATGCGCCTGTGCGCCTTTTACGGCAGCAATCCGCAGTTTATCCTGTGCAGCGCCACCATCGCCAACCCCGGTGAATTGGCCGCGCAATTAATTGGCAGGCCGGTAGCGCTGGTGGATCAGTCCGGCGCGCCCATGGGCGAGAAGCACATTGTGTTTTATAACCCGCCGGTGGTGAACAAGCAGCTGGGCATCCGCAAGTCCGCGCTCAGCCAGGCGCGCATGCTGGCATCCATGATGCTCAAAAACCAGGTGCCCACCATTGTGTTTGCCAAAAGCCGGGTGCAGGTGGAGGTCTTAACCAAGGCCCTCAAGGAGCAAAAAAGCGATGTGCTGGGCAAGTCCTCCACCGTGCGCGGCTACCGCGGCGGCTATTTGCCCCAGGAGCGGCGGGAGATTGAGCGCGGCCTGCGCAGCGGGCACGTCAATATGGTGGTCACCACCAATGCCCTGGAGTTGGGCATCGACATCGGCTCATTGGATGCTTGCATCCTGTGCGGCTATCCCGGCACCATTGCCAGCACCTGGCAGCAGGCCGGCAGGGCAGGGCGCAGGATGGGCCACAGCCTGACCATCCTGGTGGCATCCAGCGCGCCGATTGACCAATACATTATTTCGCATCCGGAATATTTCTTTGCCCAGTCGCCGGAGAACGCCCTCACCAACCCGGACAACCTCTATGTGCTGCTCAACCACTTCAAGTGCGCGGCCTTTGAGTTGCCTTTCCGGGATGACGAAGGCTTTGGCAACGCGCCGGGGACGGACAGCCTGAAGCAGTATCTGCAGGAGGCGGGCATCATCCGCCATGTGGGGGATACCTATTTCTGGTCGGCGGAGGATTTCCCCGCCAGCGAGATCAGCCTGCGCACCGCGATGACAGAAAACTTTTTGATTATGGACATCACCGATCCCGCTCGCGTGCGCATGGTGGGGGAGATGGACCGCTTCACTGTGCCCATGCTGCTGCACGAAAACGCCATCTACCTGCACGAGGGCGTGCAGTACCAGGTGGAGACGCTGGATTTTGACGCCTGCAAGGCCTTCATCCGCCGGGTGGATGTGGATTACTACACCGACGCGGACTTGAACGTCAGCCTCAGCTTGCTGGACATCTCCCAGCAGGCGCCCCACGCCGGCCAGGGCGAGGTGAAGGTGACCAGCCTGGTCAAGATCTTTAAAAAAATGAAGTTTGACACCGGCGAATCCCTGGGCTATGGCCCGGTGCGCCTGCCGGAGACGGACATGCACACCACCGCCATGTGGCTTACCCTGCCCGCGCGCGTGACGGGTGACTTCAGCAATGACGCGCTGCAAAACGGCATGATGGGCATCTCCAACCTGCTGCGCATCGTGGCGCCCCTGTATTTAATGTGCTCCCCGCGCGACCTGGCCATCAGCTACCAGGTCAAAAGCCCGTTTACGGACCTGCCCACGCTGATTTTGTATGACAACTGCCCTGGTGGCATTGGCCTGTCCGAAAAAGCCTTCCTCATGCGGCGGATGCTCATCGCCCACGCGGCAGGCGTGGTCAAGGCCTGCGGCTGTGAATCCGGCTGCCCCTCCTGCGCTGGCCCGGTCAACCAGATCGGCGTGGATGGCAAACAAATGGCCATCAGGCTGCTGGCAGTGCTGGAAGATTTGCTGGCCCTGGATCAGGAGGGCTGATACATGCCGCCGCTTGAGCCCTACAAACGCCACCTGCCCTATACCTACGCGCTGGGGCTGTATCCAGCCATCCAGGCGCTGGAACTGGTGCCCTCTTTGGTATCCCGTGTGCTGGTGCACAGCAAACTGGGCACGGGGGAGGGCGCGCGCACGCTGCTGGACACCTGCGCGCGGCTTGATATCCGTGTGGAGCAGGCGGACCGCGTGCTGCGCCGCGTTTCCGGAAAGGACAACTGCTTTGCCGCCGCGGTGGTGAACAAGGCATTTCAACCGCTGGATCCTGCAAAAAACCACCTGGTGCTGGTGAACCCCATGGACGCGGGCAACCTGGGCACCATCCTGCGCAGCGCGCTGGGCTTTTCCTATCTGGATATTGCCCTCATCACCCCCTGCGCGGATGCCTTTGATCCGTCCGTGATGCGCGCCAGCATGGGCGCGGCCTTCTCCTTACGGATAGTTGAGTTTGACAGCTTTGAAGCCTACCAGGCGCAAGCAGGCCCGCGGGCGGTTTACCCCTTTATGCTCTCAGACCGTGCCAAGCCGCTCTCAGCTATCATCCCGCAAAAAAACAGCCCCCACAGCCTGGTCTTTGGCAATGAGGGCAGCGGCTTACCGGACGCTTTTTTACAGGTCGGCCAGCCGGTGATGATTGAGCAGTCAAGCGCGATCGACTCCCTGAATCTGGCCGTCTCCGCCGCGATTGGGATGTACAGTTTTTCAATAAATGATTAGACTTTTTGACTCATTTCGGGTTTGAGTGGAATAGACAAAAGGGTAGCAGACATGGCGTTAAGGCACGAGTAACGGCACCTCAGCAAACTGCAATTGGTCACTATAGGTATTCTTCATTAAAATGGCCATAATAAATTTTCTTAATATTGTGAGATAAAATGCTGTTCCAGCTTTCTTCTAATCTCTTGTCCTTGTATCCCGATATGGTATGAAGCGGGGATAAATCGCCAACGATCGCTATCCCCTCATCAAGTATGACAGAAATGCTGTCATCACTATGTCCAGCTGTGTGGATCACTTCACCCTCAATTCCAAGCCTAAAAAGGAAACTTCGGCTATCAGCACAAGACATAAATAAGATTTTACTGCCATCAATTGGCTTGAATGGTGTGTTTTTGTCTTTTGAAAAAATACTATCAGAGCAATGAATGTACGCTCTTTGTTCCTCAAAAGCAATTAACGTCATACCCAATTCAATGAACTCTTGCGATATGCCCATATGGTCGGGATGGAAATGCGTCACGATTAAATATTCTATATCACTTATCTTAATATGGTTTTCTTTTATACATTTGAAAAAGGCTGGTAATGTGCCTGCCCAATCAGTATCAATCATGACTCTGTTATTGATACAATAGCACCTTGTGTTTCCATATTTCAATGTCTTAACTTCGTTCATCAAGCACCTTCGCAAATGCGATTTGCTGTTCACGGTATTCGTTGTAATACGCGATTCTGTCACACACAACTTCGGCATTAGCCGTCTTTTATAATGGATCCTTCCCCGGCGTACCCGCCTTGCGCGGGTATTTTTTGGGTGTGAGGCGTGTTTTCTTCACTACCTGGATATAGTGGCTGCGGCCGGGGATCTTAAGGTCAATCAAGTCCCCCAATTCTCCGCCCAAAATGTTCGCCGCGCGCTGGCCGTCCGCCTGCTCCTCAAACACCGCCGGCCCCTTCCAGCACAAGGCCTGCCCGCCCGGCTTCACATAGGGCAGCAGGTATTCCAGCAGCTGGTTCAAGGGCGCCACCGCGCGCGCGACAGCCAGGTCAAAGCGCTCCCGCAAGGCAGCCTTGGCCAGGTCCTCCGCGCGGCCGCAGGCCAGGGTGACGTTTTTAAGCGCCAGCGTATCAATCACCGTCTGCAAAAAGGCGCAGCGCTTCTGCTTGCTCTCAAGCAGGGTGACCTCACAATTAGGCCTGGCAATGGCCAGCGGCAGCCCCGGAAAGCCCGCGCCTGTGCCCACATCAATGATGCGCGCATGCTGCGCAATCAATCCCTTGCTGATGGGCAGCAGGCTGTCCGCGTAATGGCGGATGGTCATCTCCCCCTCCGGCACGTTGGTCAAATCCATCCGCTGGTTATGGGTAAGCAGCAGTTCGTGATAGGCGCGCAGGCGCGCCTTGGCATCCATGTCCAGATTTATCCCCAGGGAAGTGAGCAATTCAAGATCAAGCATGGCGCTGCCCCGCGCTTTCTTTTTTCAGGGCAATCAGGCCCAGCACCAGCTGTTCCAGGCTGCCCTCCTCCGCGATCTGGCCGCTTTTAACCAGGTATTCCTGGTTGATGCACTGTTTGTACGCGCTTTTTAACTGATCGATGGAATAACCCATGGCGGAGTTCACAATGCGCCGGACCACAAAACCGGGCACGCCCAATTCCGAGGCGATGGCAGCCTGGGACGCCCGGTCCTGCGTCATGATGCGCGCGAAAAGCAGCTGGCGGTAGTGCCGCTGCAGCAGGGCCAGCAGCATCAATCGGGATTCCCCGCCCTTTAACATCTCATTCATCAAGGGCAGCGCCTCTGCCGCGCGGCCATCCGCCACCTTGTCGGACAGGTCAAACACCCTGTACTCCACACTGAAGGTGGCGATGGCGTCAATGTCCTGCTGGGTAACGGCGCCCTTGCCATGCGTAAAGGCGGCAATCTTGGCAATCTCGCTCTTGAGCGTCAGCAGCTCCTTGCCCACAGCGAAGACCAGGTGCTCGGCCGTCTGCCGGTCAATCTTCAACTCAAAATTGGCGAACTCCCGCTCCACCCAGCGGGTGAGCCGGTTTTGATCCAGGATGTCAAAATTGACGATGCCGCCCAGGTCCTTGATTTTCTTGTACAGCCGCTTTGCGCCATTGGCCTTGCCGCGCACAAAGAAGACCAGGCACACGGTATCCGGCAGCCGGTCCAGGTAGGTAACCAGGCCATCTTTGCCGCGGGCGCTGGCGGCTGGCGTGTCCTCGTCTTCCTCTGACGCGGCCTTGGCGGCGCGGCCCATCAGCTGCTGGCTGTCTTTGATGACCACCAGCCGGCGCTCCTCCATGATGGGCAGGGTTTCACACACCGCGATGACCTCGCTGTCATCGGGATTGACCAGCACGCTTTCGTTCATCATGGCCATGGGGCCTTTGAGCAAGGCTTTTTTCAGGTCCGCCAGCGCGCTTTCCTTGCCGTATTCCTCCTCGCCCTCAAATAAATATAATCGGGCGATGGTGCCCTTTTTGAGGTGCTGATAAAACTCCTGAAAATCCACTTAATCCTCCAGTGAAAGATGCGTCTTAATATGGACCTGGCCATTTGAAAACCGCAGGGTGATGGCGCCGGTGTCGCCGGTTGACAGGGTGAAAGCGTTTGCATCGTCCAGGTGTGACAGCGCCATTTTATAGCGGTCTGCCTGGTGCGCGCTCCCCGTAATCAACGCCAGCTGCGGGGACACCAGCCCAAGACTGTCCCGGCTGTTGTCCGCGCGGCTGCCGTGGTGCGGCACCTTGAGGACCTGCGAAGTGCTTAGGGCATAGGGCGCGTAGGCGGCGCTGATGTCACCCGTTGTCAGCATACTCACCCCGTCCAACTCCCAGTATATCACGAGGGAGCCATGATTGGCCGCCATACCCGGATAGAAAGCGTCAGTGACTGGCCAGGTCACGGTGGCCTTCGTGTGCTTGGATTCCAAAATATCCCCAGCGCCTAAAGAGCGAATGGGGATGCCCATTTGCTCCGCCCGCTCAATCAAGGGCAGGCATTCATCAATATCCCGCGCGGTGAGCGCGCCGTACGGGAGCAAGATTTCCTCAATCGGGATGTTGCTATGCAATAACTGTTCCAGCCCGCCCGCATGGTCCCGATGCAGGTGGGTGATGATCAGATGGTTGACGCGCCGGTTGTTCGCGGACAGGTAATTGACCACATCGCCCGCATGCTCGCCCGTGTCAATCACAAAGGTGGTATCGCCATCCACAATGACCGCGCTGTCAGCAAAACCGGTGGAGAATTGGATATAGCGCAGGGACTGGTCCTGCGGGAGAAACGGCGTCAGGGCCAGCAAGCCGCATAAAATCCCGGCGGTGATGAATTTTAGTTTGGGCTTCCACGCCACATACCTTGTCGGGATGTGTATCAGCAGGTAGATCAGACCAACGGCTGCAGGGGGGATATAGGGCAAGCGGAGGCTGGCGTATGGTAGTTTGGCGAAGAAAGTGACACCTAAAAGATAACCCTGTGTCAGCAGTTTAACAGGTGTTGCAGCAAATATGGCGAAGGGGATATGGATAAAAGAGATTAAAAGAACCCCCAAAAACCCTGCCATCAACAGGCCGACCATCACAATGGCGATGGGGCTGATCAAAAGGCCAATCAGGGATACCCTGTGGTACACGTTGGACAGGGGCACGAAAGTCGCCAGGCTGGCAGCCAGCGTGGTGCCATAGGCCAGCAAGGCATTCTGGAGCAGCTTTGGCAAGCGCCTGAACCAGGAAAACCGGCGCAGTCCGGCGCTGAATCTGTCGCCCAGGGTGATGATGCCCAGCACCGCCAAAAAGGACAGCTGGAAGCCCAGGCTGAACAAGTCCAGCGGGCGGATGAGCAGGATGATGAAAAAGGCAGCGGCCAGGCTGGTCAGTGGATCCGCCCGGCGCTTGAACAGCCTGCCTGATAACAGGATGATAAACAAAATGCTTGCGCGCAGTACCGAGGGACGGAAATCCAGCAGCGCGCAGTACGCCAATAAAATGGCTGACAGCAACAAAAGCTGTGTCCTGGGGGAGAGGTGGAGGGGCTTTGTGATCAGCAACAAAAAAGCGGCCAGGATGCCCACGTGCAGCCCGGACACCGCCAACACATGCGCGATGCCCGCAATCTGGAAATCATGGGTCATCTCCTGGTCCAAATCGGTTTTAATGCCCAACAGGAGCGCGCTGGCCAGGCCGGCCTGCTCCCCAAATAACAACTGAATCCGCGCGTGCAGTGCCTGCCGCGCGCGCAGGAAAGGATTGGCGGGGGTCAGCTGGCTGGATGGCTCCAGGATAAGCTCCCGTGCCCCGCTGATGCCAAGCGGGATGCCCTGCTTGAGCAAATGAAAGCGAAAGTCAAAGCCATATGGGTTCACCTGCCCTTGCGGGTGATAGACCTGGCCTGCAAACTGCGCCCACTGTCCGTCCAGCGGCAGGGCTGCGTCCTCTAGCGGGTAATAGGTCCAATAGGCGCGGAGCGCTTGGGTCGTGTGCCCGTCCGCGTCCCTCAGGGTGACATCCCTGATCACAGCCTTCACGCGCTGGCCATCCGCGGCCATCACACTCTCGCCCGTCACGCGCCCCTGCACCTCATATTTTCCCTCTGGCGGCAGCTGCGGATGCGCCTTTACACCAAACAGAAGGGCACCCAAAAAGAAAAAGGCCAGTGACACGGCCCCAAAACGTAATAAAGTCTTGCGCGGCAAAAGCAGCGCGCCAGCCAGGCTGATCAGAAGACCTGCCACCGGCAGCCACAGGACAAAGCCGGCCCAAAGCCGGCACAGCGCGATCCCGCACCCGAAGGCCGCTGCCCAGCAGACCAGGGGCCGCTGGGCGGGGAAAGCGCGCGGGTTCAAAGGTTTACTTCAAGGCCGATACGCGCCATGGTGGTGTGCGCGAATTCCGACCTGGCTTCCGTCAGCAGCAGGTCCTTGTCGCTGCCCGGCTGCAGGTGGGTGATGATCAACTGCTTCACTTTGGCTTCATGTGCCAGTTGCCCCGCTTGCGCTGCGGAATAATGCGGCAGCTCCTCATGCCACTGCGCGCGGGTAAAGGTGGCGTCACAAAGCAGCAAATCGGCGTTCTCACAAAAGCTGGCCAATTGCGGGCTGTCCACCGCGTCGCCGCTGTATACAAAGGCCTTGCCGTTCCGCTCAAAGCGCAGCGCATAGGCGGGCAGCGGGTGCTTGACCGCGATGGCGCTTACTTCAAAGCCCGCGATCTGACGTTTCTGCGCGATGTCCTCCAGCACAAACTCATTCCCAGCCAACAGGTCCATGATGGGGTGCGGTGTTAAGGGGGCAATCAGGCGCATCTGCAGCTTTTTAATCTGCAGATAATACTTCAGCGCCAACAAATCGCCCACATGGTCGTTGTGCCAATGGGTGATGTAGATGGCGTTTAAATCCTCCGGCTTCATCTGCGCCATCAGGCGGGGCAGCACGCCGCAGCCCATGTCCAACTGCAGGCTGCCCTCGTCACAGGTCAACAAATAGCCGGAGCAGGCGCCGTGCGCGTCCGGAAAGGAGCCGTCACACCCCAGAATGGTCAGTTTCATGCCGTTCCTCCCGCAATAGAAGCCGTGTTGAGACGATGAAAACAATCAGGCTGATGCCAATCATGCCCAGGGTGGGCTGCGCGTCCGCGTAGTTCATCATCAGGATGGAGAAATTGTACATCGCATGGAAAATCACCGCCAGCAGGAAACTGCCCCTGACATGAATCACGCGAAAGAGAATGAAGGAGAAGAACAGCAGCGGCACAAAGGCAATCAGGTTCAGGTGCAGCGCCGCGAAAGCCAGGCTGGCAAGCGCGATCGTCCAGCCCGTGCCAAGCTTCATGCCCAGCAGGCGCGGCAGCGCCATGCGGAACATCAATTCCTCGCTAAAAGCGGTAATCAGCCCAATGGTGATCGTCGCGATCAGCATGTCCATCAGCGTTTTGGGCACGATGGCAGCCGGCATGGAGATGTCAACACCAAGGGAGTCCAGGAAGTTGTGCGCCAGGGCGCCCAGCAGGGAACCCACCAGGGTGTAGGCCACAGCGCTGATCATGATTAAGCCCGCGTGCAGGCTGCTGGGGCGTTTGTACAAGGTTTCCGCCTGTTTTTCGCTCAGGCCAAAGCCGCGGATCAACAGCAGGGCTGGCATGCCAAACATCAACAAGGTTTGCAGCGCACTGATAAGGCACAGCAGGGCAAAGCTGACGCCCTGCAGGTTAATCAGCCGCGGGAAAAACCAGCCGGCGATGATGCACACCACGGCCAGGGCCAGATGGATCGTTCTGTGCTTAGTCAAGGGTGTAAATTCTTCCAACGCGGTCCCGCCAGGTCATGTCCAGGTGGATGTCAACACCGGGCTTCAAACCCTTCTGGCTTAATTCCTGGGTGACGGTTTGCAGCGCCAATTCCGGCGTGTTGTTGTCCGCGCTCAAATGGCCCAGCAGCGCGCGGTTGACCCCGGTTTCAAACAGGGCGGCCAGCGTCTCGGCACAGGTCAGGTTGCTTAAATGCCCCTTGGTGCCCAGGATGCGTTTTTTGAGGTAATCCGGGTAGCGCGTGTTATGGATCAGCATGTCCGGGTCGTGATTGCTTTCCAGTAGAATCAAGTCCGTACCCGACAGCGCGCGCACCACCTTCTTGGGCACGCGGCCCATGTCCGTCGCCACCGCGACGCTGCGGTTGCCCGCGTAGATGCGGAAGGCGACCGGCTCCACCGTGTCATGGGGGATCAAAATGGGCAGCACGCCCAAATCCCCAATGTAAAATTCTGTGTCCGTATCAAACACGCGGCGCAGGCTGGCGGGCACCTCACCCACCAGGCGGCGCATGGCCTTGGTCTGCCAGGTGGCCTCGTTGGCATAAATAGGGATGTGGTACTTGCGGCTTAACACGCCTGCGCCCGTGATGTGGTCGGAATGCTCATGCGTGATCAAAATGGCGTCAATGGTCTCTGGCAGCACATCAATCTGCGCCAGCTTGTTGCTGATGGTGCGGCCGGGCACGCCGGCGTCCACCAGCACCCGGGTGGTGTTGGTGGCAATATAGGTGGCATTGCCGTTTGAGCCGCTGGTCAGCGAGCAAAAGGTCATCTTCATCGTGTTTCGTTCAATCCTCTTTTCGCGCGTGTGCGCATATGGGCATTATAGGCACAACGGAGAATCTTTACAAGCAGATGTAAAAGCCGAAAAACGGGTATAATCTACACTTGCATATTTATCGTTTTCGGATTATAATCTGAGCATAATAAAGTGCGTAAGCACTGGAATGGAGGGGATGTGCATGGCATATAGAATTTCGGATGCATGCATCAGCTGCGGCGCCTGTGAACCAGAATGCCCGGTCAACGCTATTTCTGAGGGAGATACGCAGTTCGTTATCGACGAAGAACTCTGCATTGATTGTGGTGCTTGCGCGGACGTTTGTCCTGTGGACGCACCGGCTCCGGTGTAAGATAGCATCCATTGCGCCGTGCAAACGGCGCTTTTTTGTTTTATACTGAACGCACTCATGAACGCTGCCATGAGCCGGTTCTTTTTCGTTTCCGCGTTGTTTCGTTCAGTCAGCGTAGCGCTGCGGCTACGCCTCCTTCACTCAACTTAGCGGAAACAAAAAACTCCTCGGCTCCTGTTTGCGTTCATTCGCATGTTCAGTATTATTGAAGGACGTAATATGATCTTAGTTATTGCAGAAAAGCCATCCGTCGCGCGGGATATCGCGCGCGTGCTCAAGTGTTCGCGTAAGGAGGGCTGGTTTGAGTCCGCCGCCCATCAGGTCACTTGGGCGCTGGGGCATCTGGTCACGCTCAAGGAGCCGGACGAGGTGGATGAGCGGTACAAGAAATGGCGCAAGGAGGACCTGCCCATCCTGCCGGAGGAGATTGGCACCAAGGTGATTGCAAAGACCCGCAGCCAGTTTTCCCTGGTCAAAAAGCTGATGAATGACAAGGCGGTCACGCGCGTTGTGTCGGCCACGGACGCCGGGCGCGAAGGGGAGTTGATCTTCCGGCTGATTTATGAGCAGGCGGGCTGCAAAAAACCGGTGGACCGCTTGTGGATCAGCTCCCTCACCGACGCCGCCATCAGGGAGGGCTTTGACGCGCTCAAGCCCGCTTCCGCTTATGACGGGCTGTATCAAAGCGCCCTGTGCCGTTCGCAGGCGGACTGGCTGGTGGGCATGAACGCCAGCCGCGCCTTCACCTTGCAGTACAATGTACTGCTGTCCGTGGGCCGCGTGCAGACGCCCACGCTGGCCATTTTGGTGGAGCGTGAGCGGGAGATCCGCGCCTTTGTTCCGCAGGATTTTTTCACCCTGACGGCGAACTTCGGGGACTACACAGGCCAGTGGTTTGACAGGAAGGCTTCGGATGAGCGCACCGCGCACCGCATCCTCAAAAAGGAGCAGACAGAGGCCATCCAAAAGGCCGTCAAAGGGCAGACGGGCACCATTACCAAGGCGGACACCCAGCCCAAGCGGGAATTGCCGCCCCAGTTGTTTGACTTAACCAGCCTGCAGCGGGAGGCCAACCGCGCATTAGGTTTTACCGCGGATAAAACGCTCAAGGTGGCGCAGTCCTTATATGAGGGCAAAAAGGCGCTCACCTACCCGCGCACCGACAGCCGCTACCTGCCCAATGACATGATTCCGCGGGTTTCAAAGGCACTATCAAGCCTGCCGGATACCTATCAGCCCCATGTGGCGGCCATGCCGCGCAAGGACGGCAAACTGCCCTATTCCAGACGCATCTTTGATGACGCCAAGGTGAGCGACCACCACGCTATCATCCCCACGCCGCAAAAGGCGGATCCCGGCAAGTTCACCGCGGATGAGCGGGCCCTCTATGATCTGGTCGTCCGCCGCTTTATTGCGGCGTTTTATCCCGCCTTTGAATATGACCAGACCACCGTCATCACCGAAGTGGCGGGTGAGCCCTTCAAATCGACAGGCCGGGTCGTAACAAAGGAAGGCTGGAAGGCCGTCATCCCGCCCGCGCGCAAGAAGGGCCAGGAGGAGGAGGAAACCAGCCTGCCCGCGCTGTCTGTGGGCGACACGCGCGCGGTGAAGTCCACCAAGCTCAAGCAGGACACCACCAAGCCGCCCGCCCCGCACACGGACGCCAGCCTGCTTGCGCGCATGGAGCGCCCTGGCGCGCAGGTAGAGGACGAGGAGTTGATGGAGACCCTCAAAAAGGCAGGCCTGGGCACACCGGCCACCCGCGCCGCGACCATTGAGCGCTTGATCCAGGTGGGTTATGCCAAACGACGCGGCAAGGTGATTTCCGCTACCGAGAAGGGCGAGCGTCTGATTGACGTGGTGCCAGAGGAGATCGCCTCCCCCGTCATGACCGGCAAGTGGGAGCAGGCGCTGGAGGAAATCGCCCGGGGCGAACGCGATCCGAAACGCTTCATGGACGGCATCCGACGCCTGTCCAGCTTTTTGGTGGAGGACGCGTTAAAAGAAAAGAAGCCGGTGGACTTCCCCGGGGAAGTACGCACCGCGCGCGGGAAGGTCAAACCGGTCAGCACTGCCAAGGTGTTGGAGGGGATTGCTTGCCCCGTTTGCGGCAAGCCGGTTCAAGAGACGGACCGCGCCTTTGGCTGCAGCGATTGGAAGAACGGCTGCAACTTTACCCTGTGGAAAAACGCCTTCTCCCGCGTCAAAGGGCCTATGCTGAACGAAGGCATCGTGCGCCTGCTTCTGTTGCAGGGGGAGGTGCGCGGCTCAAGCGGTGTATTGCGCGTCAGGGACGGCCAGTTGTCCTTCACGCCCAACCAGCAGGACACGCCTTCGCATACAGTGCCCCTGCGCTATGTGCGCCAGGAGAAACCCGCAAACGAAGGGAAACCGGCCAGGAAACCTGCAGCCAGGCGGACAACGAAGAAGCCCAAGCCTTAGCGGTCTGCGTTGTCAAGCACCACAATCCATGGTAATATACGGATAAACCACCGCCATCGCGGTGACTTTCATGTCAAGAGAAAACAGGGCAACCTGTCAAGGAGGATCACATGGCGAGAGGAAAATTCGGCGGCATGGGCGGCGGCAATATGCAGCAGCTGATGCGCCAGGCGCAAAAGATGCAGGAACAGCTGGCCAAGACGCAGGAAGAGCTGGACGAGCGCGAGTATGAAGCCCAGTCCGGCGGCGGCATGGTCAAGTGCAAAATCAACGGCAAGCGCGAGTTGGTGGAGCTGTCCATCAACCCCGGCGCTGTGGACCCGGATGATGTGGAGATGCTGGAGGACCTGGTGATGGCCGCGGTCAACGAGGCGCTGCGCCTGGGTGAAGAAACCCGCGAGCAGGCCATGGGCGCGATCACCGGCGGCATGGGCGGCCTGCTGTAAATGCGCCAGCAGGTAGAACCCATCCAGCGCATGACGGATGAATTGGCCAAGCTGCCCGGCATTGGCCGCAAAAGCGCGCAGCGCCTGGCCTATCACCTGGCGGCAACGCCCCTTGAACAGGTGCGCGCCTTAGCCAATGCCCTGGAAAAAGGCCGGGAGGACATCAAACTGTGCGTCCAGTGCGGCAACTACACGGCGGAGGAGTTGTGTTCCGTCTGCGCGGATTTTAAGCGCCGGCAGGATGTCCTGTGCGTGGTGCGCGACCCGCGGGACGTGGCGGCCATGGAGCGTATGCATGATTACAACGGCCTCTACCACGTGCTGCACGGCATCCTGTCGCCCATGGACGGCATTGGCCCGTCCGATATCCGCATCAGCGAGTTGATGCGCAGGCTGGAGGGCGGCGCGGTGAAGGAGATCATCCTGGCCACCAACCCGGACATCGAAGGCGAGGCCACCGCCGCCTACATCGCGCGGCTGGTGAAGCCCCTGGGCGTCCGCGTCACGCGCATCGCCCACGGCGTGCCGGTGGGCAGCGATCTGGAATACACGGACGAGGTCACCCTGTCCAAGGCCATGGAAGGCAGGCGGGAGATATAATGCTGCATTTTTACTATGGGGTCATGGGCTCCAGCAAGACGGCGCAACTGCTCATGCAGCGCTACAACTACCAGCAGCTGGGCCTGCGCGTGGCGCTGGTGAAGCCCGCCATTGATACCAGGGCGGGCGTGCAGATGGTCTACTCCCGCGTGGGTCTGCAGGCGGAGGCCGAATTGGTATTGGAAAGCGGGCACTCCGCGCGGGAGCAGCTGCTCTGGCTGGCAGCGCGCAACGCCTGCAGCGAGTTTGAGTACGTATTTATTGATGAGGCGCAGTTTTTGACGCCCGAGCAGGTGCAGGAACTGGCTGATATGTCAGACCAACTGGACATCTTCTGCTATGGCTTAAAGACCGACTTCCAGGGCAATTTCTTCCCCGGTTCAGCGGCCCTTTTGCGCCTGGCGGAGGAGATCCACGAGGTACCCGGCGGCCTGTGCTGGTGCGGCGCCAAAGCCACCATGAACACGCGGATTGACCCGGCCGGCCGGGTCATCAAAACCGGCGAACAGGTGCTGATTGACAACCAGCAGGAGATCCGCTACATCGGCCTGTGCTACAAGCACTGGCGCCAGGGCATCAGCCATGCCTGAAATCATCACCAATAACCCCCTTCTCATCGCGATGATTGCCATCACCCTGGTGGCAGTCATTTTATTGATTGCGCTGCTTGTGGCGCAGCGCAGGGCAATTGAAGCGGCAAAATCTCAATCCCGGGAGAGTGAGCAGACGCTGGCGGACTACATGGAAGGCCTGGTGAAGGATACGGAAAGCCACCTCACGGCCCAGGTCAACCAGCAGCAGGCGACGATGTTCGCCTGGTATGAGCGCATCGACGCGCGCCTGGACGCCTCCCTGCGCACCCAGGACAGCAGGCTTAACCACATGGGGGAGGTGCTCAACACCCGGCTGGGTCAGCACGACCAGAAGGTGGGGGAGATGCGCGAGACGCTTTTTACATCCCTCACCCAGATGCGTACAGACAACGCGAACAAGCTGGAAGAGATGCGCAAAACCGTGGACGAGCACCTGCACCAGACGCTCAACCGCCGGCTGGGCGAAAGCTTCACCCTGGTCAATGAGCGCCTGGAGGCCGTCTACAAAGGCCTGGGCGAGATGAAGACCTTAGCCAGCGGCGTGGGTGACTTAAAAAAGGTGCTCACCAACATCAAAACCCGCGGCACCTGGGGGGAGACCCAGCTGTCCATGCTGCTGCAAGAAGCCCTGGCCCCCCAGCAGTATGAAACCAACTGTGCGGTTGTCCCCGGAAGCGGTGAGCGGGTGGAGTTTGCCGTCAAACTGCCCGGGCAGGAGGAAGGCCAGGCGGTCTATTTACCCATTGACGCCAAGTTCCCGCTGGAGGATTACGAGCGTCTGCAGGCCGCCCAGGAAGCGGCGGACAAGCCCGAGGTGGACAGCGCGACATCAGCGCTGGAGCGCGCCATCCTGCGCGAAGCTGACCGCATTGCCGGCAAGTACATCAAGCCGCCCTACACCACTGATTTCGCGATTTTGTATTTGCCGGTGGAAGGCTTGTACGCCGAGGCGCTGCGCATCACCGGCCTGGCGGAGAAACTGCAGCGCCAGCACCGGGTGTCCCTGGCTGGGCCCACCACCCTTCTGGCTTTGCTCAACAGCCTGCAGATGGGCTTTCGCACCCTGGCCATCCAGCACAGGAGTGCGGAGGTCTGGCGCCTTTTGTCCCAGGTCAAGGCGGATTTCACCACGTTTTCGGATATCCTGGATAAAACCCAGAACCGCCTGCGCCAGGCCAGCGAGTCCATCGACCTGGCCAACCGCAGAACCAGAACCATCACCCGGCGCCTGCAGGCGGTGGAATCCTTGGACAGCCCCAGCGCGGTAGAGGAGCAAGCCCACCTGCGCCTGCTCGAAGAGGATATTGATGGGTAGGATAACAGTAAACCAATCAGGAGGATGTTGATCATGACAGACAAGCAAGACCTGCAGTTTACCTTCGCCCACAACAATTTCAATGTGATTGATCTGGACAAGTCCCTGGCCTTTTACAAGGAAGCCCTGGGGCTCATTGAGATGCGCCGCAGTGAGAAGGAGAATTTTACCCTGGTCTTTTTGGGTGACGGCAAGACCGATCACCAGCTGGAATTGACCTGGCTCAAGGACTGGGGCAAACCCAGCTACAACCTGGGCGATAACGAGTTCCACCTGTGCTTCCGCGTCAATGATTATGACGCCGCCTACAAAAAGCACAAGGAAATGGGCGTCATCTGCTATGAGAACCCGGGCATGGGCCTGTACTTCATCGCGGACCCGGATGGCTACTGGATTGAGATCGTGCCGCACAGATAATCCATATAATCCCATGAAAAAACCTGCCGTCCGGGCAGGTTTTTTCAGACTGTAGACAAACTAACTCCAGGGGAGTTTCAGAGGGCGCAGCCCTCTGACTGAAATCG
>DUQZ01000070.1 GCA_012837525.1 Clostridiales bacterium
GGCGTACTGCCCAGCCGGCAAATCCCGCACCTGTTGTGAGAGGGTGAAGTCCACGCTGTCTTTTTTGGCGGAGTAGAAATGATAATAGCGGGCGCCTTCTGTGCTGCTCCCAGTCCTGGCCGGACTCCCCTTCGCTGAGCAGGGAGGCCAGGTAGACCATGGCGTCAGAATGGTTGCGCTCTGCCGCCGATGTGAACCAGGTGATGGCTTCCTCCCGGTTGGCGTCCCCGCCCTCGCCCTTAGCCAGCATCACCCCCAGGGCGTACATGGATTCGGCGTTGCCCAATTCCGCGGCACGCTGGTAAAAAGCCCGCGCGCGCGCCGGGTCAGCCTGCGCGCCATAGCCGTTTTTTAACATATAGGCCACCTGCTGCATGGAATCGGGCAGATGGATCGTGTCCTCATACATCGCAAGCGCCTTGGCGTAGTACGCCTGCGCCTTGTCCATGTCCGCGTCAACACCCCTCCCCATCTGGTAGAGGATGCCGATGTTGTAGGCGGACGCCGCGTTGCCCAGCGCCGCGGCCTGCTCGTAATACGCCATGGCCTGCGCGTAATCCTGCGGCACATCCTGCCCCAGGTCATACAGCACCGCCAGGGAGTTAAAGGCGCTGGCATTGCCGCCTTCGCCCCCTTCTTTTAGCAGGGCGATTCCCTTTTGCACATCCTTTTCTACACCATCCCCGTAGATATAGCGCTTGCCCAGCGCGGTTTTTGCGGCCGGGCTGCCCATGTCCGCGCCCTGCTTCAGGTAGGCAACCGCCTTTTGCGCGTCAACCGCAACCCCCATACCCCGGGTGTAGATAACAGCGAGGGTATAGGCGGCGCCGGCCACGCCCAGGTCCAGGGCCTGCTCAAAATAGCCGCGCGCGCTGGTTGGATCCGCCTCAGTCCCCAGGCCATACAGCAGGATCATGCCCAGCTGGTACAGGGCCTGCTCATCCGGTTTGTCGCGCAGGGCTGCCTTTTCATACCAGGATTTGGCCTGCGCGTAATCCTGCGGCACACCGCGCCCGTTGTAATAAAGATAGCCCAGGCGCTCCTGCGCATAGGCGTCACCCTGCTTCGCGGCCTCTTCAAACAGCCCGATGGCCACCTCCAGGTCCTGCTCCACCACGATGCCTTCCAGATACAAATACCCCAGGGCGCTTTGCGCTGGCGCGTAGCCGTCCAGCGCCAGCGGCCCCCAGATGATCAGCGCCTGCTCCGGGCTTTTCTCCGCCCCGTTTTGGCCGTAAAGGGCGTCCAGGCCTTGCTGGTACAGCTCCTGTTGGGTTTGCGCCTGGGCGGGTACAGCCGTTAACAACAGCATCATCATCAAGGTTAGGCTGGTGATTTTAATCAGCAGGCTGCCTGGTTTGTTCCTGTTCATGCGGGTCCTCCTCTTCCTTTTTGAAAGGATTTTGTCCAAAGATGATACCCGCTTGGTCACAAAGAAAAGAAATGCCACACCCCAAAGGCATGACATTTCCTAAATTTTACATATGCTGCTGTATCTGTGCGCTGGCTTTATTTGGCGTTCTCAGCCGCCTTTTTGAGGGAAGCCAGGTAATCCCCCACGGTGA
>DUQZ01000071.1 GCA_012837525.1 Clostridiales bacterium
CGTAAACGATTGACGCATCCAGTTTTCAAGGCTAAGATAGAATCAAAACGACCTATAGGGGGGCACATCATTGAAAAAACATCGCATGGCACTCATTGGCTACGGCGGCATGGCCGGGTGGCATCATACCAACATCAAAGAGAAGATCCCGCAAATTGAAGTGGTCGGCGCGCTGGACGTGCGCGAGGAGGCCAACCAGAAGGCGCGGGACAACGGGCTGCGCGTGTACACCAGCCTGCAGGAGCTGCTGGATGACAGCACGGTGGATCTGGTGGGCATCATCACCCCCAACGACTTCCACCGCCAGTTGGCCATTGACTGCCTCAAAGCCGGCAAGCACGTGGTCTGCGAGAAGCCCGTCACCCTCAACGCCGACGAGTTGGTCGACATCATGAAGGTGGCCAAGAAGACGGGCAAGCTATTTTCCATCCACCAGAACCGCCGCTGGGACCGCGATTTCCTCATCGTCAAAAAAGCCATTGAGGACGGCATCATCGGCGTGCCCTATTTTGTGGAATCCCGCGTGCAGGGCTCCCGCGGCGCCATGCACGGCTGGCGCGGCCACAAACAAAACGGCGGCGGCATGCTGCTGGACTGGGGCGTGCACCTGATTGACCAGGTGATGCAGCTCTTCCCGGAGAAGGTGGTGTCCGTCAACGCGCACCTCTTCCAGCTGTACGGCTCCGAGGTGGATGACAACATCAAGCTGATGCTGCGCTTTGAGTCCGGCGTCTCCGTGATGCTGGAAATGGCCACCAACTGCTTCATCCCCCACCCGCGCTGGCATGTGTCCGGCACCGGCGGCACCCTGCAGATTGATGACTGGTCCTGCAAGGGCAAAATCGTCAAGCTGCGCCCGGACGGCGAGCTCACCTGGGCGGATGACATCGTCTACACCGAGGCCGGGCCCACCCGCACCATGGCGCCCCGCCCCAAGCACACCACCGAGGAATTGCCCCTGCCCGAAGTCAAAGCCGACTGGACAGAGTACTACATGAACATCGTGGACGTGCTGGACAGCGGCGCCGAGTTGATCGTCAAGCCCGAGGAAGCCCTGCGCGTCATGCGCGTCATTGACGCCCTTTTCAAGTCACAGGAAGTCGGGCATGGCTTGAAGGTGGATATTTAAGAACGACAGACATTTTATAGAGGAGGGGCGCTTTGAAAAGCGCCCCTCCCCTTTACCCCCACCCCTGAAACTTTTAGAATCGCATCAATTGGATGTCAATCAATCCAAAGCAATTTCTCTAACAATCGTACCATTTAAATATTTTGTGATGTTGTCAAAGGCGATGATGGTCCTGTCTTTCATGGATTCCGCCGTGTAATAGGCAATATGCGGGGTGAGCAGCGTGTTTTTGGCGTCAAGCAGCGGGTTGTCCCCCGGCAGCGGCGGCTCCGTATCAAACACATCAATGGCGGCGCCCGCCAAATGACCGCTGTTGAGCGCGTCCGCCAAGGCAGCGGCATCCACCACAGGACCGCGCGCGCAGTTGATCAGGTAGGCGCCTTGTTTCATCATGGCCAGGCGCTCCCGGTTAATCATGTGCCGGGTCTGCTCCGTCAAGGGCGTGTGCAGGGTGAGAATGTCACTTTCCGTAAGCAGGGTATCCAGCGACACATAGGTGATGCCCAGGTTTTCTGTCCGCGCGCTTTGCGTGCGGCTGTGCGCGATGACGCGGCAACCAAAGGCCTTAAGCAATTCCGCCACCCGCAGGCCAATGGCCCCTGTGCCCAGGATGCCCACCGTTTTGCCGTGCAGACGCTGCGCCGGCAAGCCCTCCTTGGTGCCGCCTGCCCGCGTGCGCGCGTCGGCCGCCTGCATGCCGCGCAGCAGAGAGATCATCATGCCCACGGTCAACTCCGCCACATCCAGGGTGGAGTAGCCGCTGGCGTTGCTCACCCGGATGCCCATGTCCCGGCAGGTGGTCTTGTCCAGGTGGTCCGTGCCCGTGAAGGCGACCGAGATGAAGGCCAACCGCCTGGCCTCCCGCAGCACCTCCGCGCCCAGCGGGCTGCTGCCGATGATGACAATGTCCGCCTCCTGGATGCGCTCCTTTTTCTCCGCCACATCCAGCGGCGCGGTGCAGGGGATGAAGGTATGTCCCGCCATCTTGAGCGGGCCGCCCAGCTCAAACAAAAAATCCCGCGGAACCAAAAGGGGTTCCAGCATGACGATGTTCATGATTGCCTCCTGCAAATCAAATATATCCCCGCTATTGTACCATAAGCGCAAAAAGAAGGGGTAGCCGCTCATTTGATATGCTCCCCTTCTGATTCGTCCTTATTGATGAACCCAAGACCCGCTGGTATCAATCGCCTCCAGAATCTGCTGCGTTTGCAGCGCAGACTGGCCGGTGCTGTCCAGATTATCCAGGCCGCGCAGGGTGTTGACCACGCGGGTGATGAGGTAGGACTGCACGTGCGCGGGCTGGGGGTAAGGGAGCTCCTGCGTCACACCGTCCTGTGTGAGGATCAGGGGGTCATAGCCCATGATGGACATGGTGAGGCTGCCGCGCGTGCCCATGATGTGCAGGCGATCTGTGCGCTGCGCCACATTGAAGGAAAACTGGAGGGTGCCGGCGACCCCATAGTCAAAGCGCATGAAGGCGCTGGACTGGTCGGCCGTCTCCCGCGCCCGGCTCAGGTTGGCGGCGCGGCCCACCACCTCAACCGGCTGGCCCAGCATGAAGATGATGCTGTCGATCATGTGCGAGCCGATGTCAAAAAGGAGCCCGCCGCCCGCGATTTCTTTTGTGAGCAGCCAGGGCCGGTTGGGGTCATCCTTGGGCACCGGGCAGGCGTACAAATAGGTGAAGGAGCGCACTTCACCCAGGGCGCCTGTGTCAATCAGCTCCTTGGCTTTTAAAAAGCGGGGCTGCGCGCGGCGGTAGTAGGCCACAAAGAGGGGTACGCCGGCCTCGCGGCAGGCATCCACCATCTGCCGCGCCTCCGCGGCCGTCCTGGCCATGGGCTTTTCCACATACACGGCCTTGCCCTGTTTTGCCGCGGCCAGCGTGTACTGCGCGTGGCTGCCCGGCGGGGTCGCGATGTAAACGGCATCGATGTCCGGATCCTCCAGGATGTCCTGCGCGTTGGTGGAATAGCGCGTAATGCCGTGCCGCGTTGCGTAATCCCTAAGCTTCTCCTCGTCCCTGCGCATCACGGCGACCAATTCAGCCCCCGAGGTCTTCTGCAGCGCCGGCGCGCTTTTGACCTCCGCCACGCTGCCCGCGCCAATCATGCCAAAGCGTATGATGTCTTTTCCCAACAATCTACACTCCTGTTAAAGTTTTCATACCAGACGAGGGCAAAAATGCAAAGATAGGCTGAGGATTTTTTATGGCTCCGCTAAGTTGAAAGAAGGAGGCGTAGTCGTAGCCTACGCCGACTGAATGAAACAACGCGGAGACGAAAAAAGACCAGCATATCAAAGCATTTTTAAGTGAGTCTGGTATAGTGGGGGTACGGGGGACGCTTTTTCAAAAGCGTCACCCGTCATTCTTGGTCCCAATCGTTAAATTATACCTTCAACCTTAAGGTCTTCACCTCAAAGGTGCCAAACTTGAGGGCGACGCAGCCGTCCACGACCTCCAGCTGCTGCTGCTCGTTCTCCAGCATATCGCAGAGGATGGCGGCCCCCACGGGGATGTTGATGGCCAGGTTGCAGGCGGTGTCCGCCTTCTTGGCCTCGTACAGGCGCAGGATGATGTCGCCGGACTGGTCCTCTGCCAGTTTGACGGTGTCGATGAAGATGTTGTCCTCATCCACAGAGAAGGCGCTGAAGTCCGGGGCTTGCCCAGTGACAACCACAGGCTTGACGTTTAGGGCATAGGCCTCGCGCACGATGGGCGCGTGGATGAAGGGGCCGTCCCAGGCGGTGAAGGAGTAGGTGAACTCGTGGGTGCCCTTGTCCGCCTCAAAGTCCGGGCAAGTGGCCGCGCGCAGCAAGGTGAGGCGCAGCTCGTTCTCGTGCATGGAGATGCCGTACTTGCAGTCGTTGAGGACGGCCGCGCCTTGGTTCTGGTCCACCAACGCGCTCCAGCGCTGGTTGCACACCTCAAAGCGGTCAGAGTCATAAAGCCTGGAGCGGTGGGTGGGCCGCTTCATGTAACCAAATTGGATTTCGTTGAGGCCCTCGGTGGCCTGCACAGCCACGGGGAAGGCGACCTTGAGCAGGCGGTGCTGCTCGTCCCAGTTAACCTTGGTAACAAAGTCCAGCCGGCGGGACTGGGCATCCAGGATGATGTCCTGATTAAGGGTGGAGTTGTGGACGGCGCGCTCCAGGCGGATGACGGCGCGCAAGCCGCCTTCCATGACGAGGGTCAGCTTGACCGGCTCGTTGATCTCCACCTCCTGCAGCTCGTAGTTGGAGTCGATGTCCCAGGCGTCAAACAGGCGCGGGACGTCCTTGTACATCAGGAAGCGGTTCATGGCGCCCTGGGCGAACTCACGCTGGGACTCCTTGTCAAAGAAGGAGGTGACCTCGCCGCGCTTGTTGAGGGTGACGCGGACAAACTCGTTCTCAAGCGTAGCGCCGCGGGCGGTGACCTTGGCGCGCGCGGGCGCAACATCGGCCTGCTCACGCGCGGGCTTTAAGCTGACGCTGCCCATGCTGGGCATGGGGACAAGCGCCAGGACACCATCATCCGTCTTTTGAGTGCTGATGGCTTCGCCGTCTGCGGTGACCGCGCCGTCCTTGAAGGCGTCAGGCAGCAGGACCACTTCTTCCCTGGGGAAGGAGAGGGAGTTGAAGACCGTCACGCCCTCGGGCTGTTTGATAAGCGCCTGGGTGAACTGATCGCGCGCGGTGTGCGCTTCTGACAGGATCTGGTCAAAATGCGCGTGCGCTTCCACGTTGACCCGGGCGATGGAGGAGCCAGGCAGGATGTCATGGAATTGCTGGAGCAGCAGGAGCTTCCAGGTTTTATCCATCTGCGCATAGGGGTAGCTTGCGCCTTCCCTGGCTGCCATCGCGCCCCAGATCTCGGCCTCGCGCAGGGCGATTTCGCTTTTGCGGTTGCCCTTTTTGATCAGCGCCTGGGAGGTGTAAACGCCGCGGTGGGCGGAGAAGTAGAGCTCACCCGTGTAGGTGTGCTTGGGGCCGCCGGCCTTTTCCATGTCGGCGAAGAACTCGGTGGGCGAGGCGTTTTTGACGCGCGGCATGCCCTCCAGGTCACCTTCACGGTTGATGTACTCAATGTAGGTGCGGCAGGGGCCACCGCCGCCGTCACCGTAGCCATAGGGCAGCAGGAAGGCGTCCAGCCCGCGCTTTTGCACGCGGTTTTTCCATACGCCGCAGATCTCCTTGGGATCGGTGCGGTAGGTGTAGCTGGTGGGCAGGAAGGAATCTACCTTTGAGCCGTCCGCGCCCTGCCAGGTGAAGTAGTGGTAGGGGAACTGGTCGCCCTCGTTATAGGACCAGAAGATCTTCTGGGTGACCAGGTGCTTGACGCCGCAGCCGCGCAGAATTTGCGGCAGGGCCGCGGAATAGCCAAAGGTGTCCGGCAGCCACATCAGGTTGCTGTCCACGCCCAGTACGTCCTTGAAATAGCGCTTGCCGTGCACCAGCTGGCGAATCAAGGATTCGCCGCTGGTCATGTTGGTGTCCGGCTCCACATACATGGCGCCGTCGGCGATCCAGCGGCCGGCCTTGATGGCTTTTTTAATCTTCTCAAACAGGTCAGGGTAGTGCTTGCGGCACATCTCATAAGAAGCGGGCTGGCTTTGCAGGAATTTGTAGTCCGGGTATTCATCCAGCAAGCGCAACTGCGCCGCGAAGGTGCGCGCGGTTTTGCGCTCGGTCTCCGCCAGCGGCCACAGCCAGGCCATGTCCAGGTGCGCGTTGCCAATGCCGTAAAACACCGGCGCGGTGCTGCCGTTTTTGGCGGACAGCACGGGCTTTAGCAGCTTGCGCGCCTTGCGGTAATCGGCGCGGCGCTTTTCCTTGTCCTGCTCAAAATCAACCGTCAGGGTGAACTGCTCAAGCGCTTCGGCAATCTTGTCCGCGCGCAGGCTTTCCACGTTCACCTCTTCAATTAACATCTTAAGCAATTGCACGTCCAGCATCAGCTGGAAGGCGTCCTCGTTCCACACGCCAAAGGTGCAGTCGCCAATCAGGGCTCGCTCGCCTTCCTTTTTGGGGTCCTGATACAGCCCCGGCAGGATGGGCCCGGTCGCGCAGCCGCCCACCACGGGGCTTTCCGCGATGTACTGGCCGGCATAGGACTCGATATACACCTCAAACTCTTCCCCCGCCTTGGCCTTGCGGGTGAGGTAGTTGTCCTCCAGGTAGTGCAGGGGGATCTGTACCCAGTTGCTGCGGTAGGTGCCAAAGGGCTCGCCGTTGACGAAAATGGCTGCCTCCCCGCCGGTGGGCAGGTTCATCACGATGCGCTCCCCCGCGTATTCCGCCGGGATCTTGATGGTGTCGCGCAGCCAGCAGTATTCGTAGGTCCTGCCCCAGCGCGTGCCCTGCGGCATGGGCTTGTACTTGCCCTTTTTGGCATCGTCCAAGGTCAGGTGCTCCATGGTGAGCATCCCTTCCAAATTCAAGGGCGCGATGGGTTGGTAAACATCCTGGGTCAAGGCGTACAGCCAGTGCTCCAGCCGGGCGCGCCATTCCGAGTGCATGTACTTCATATTCTTACCTCCATAGAGATCTTTAGTTGTATTATGGACTTAGTTTGAAAGCGCCGCAAGGGGGGCGCGGTCTGTTTTTAAGCCTTCCCCGTCAATGAGGGCCTGCAGGAGGCCGGGGATAATCTCCGCGCCCAAAAACAGCGCACGGTTGCCGATGACTACCATGGGCACAAACTGCCGGTCCGGGTGCACAAACAGTTTGTCATAATAGCGCTGCACCACCTTCATCTGCCGCGGGATCTGCTTTTCCAGGCTGACGAAGCGCACGCGGCTTTTGGTGCCGTCAGCAAGATACACATACTCCGGCAGCGCGTCAAAGAGCACCTCCAGATCCTTGCAGTAGGGGCAAAAATCCTTGTAGAAATAAAGGATTAGGCTGTCCTCCGGCTGGATGTCTGTGAGAGGATCGCTGCGGGGGCTTATAAACTCCTGCCCCTCACGGGGTTCCCGCCGCCAGGCGGCATCCGCGGGCATGCGGGCAATGACCCGCGCGATGGCCTCCGGCAGCAGGTCTTCCTGCTCCTCCCCGTGCAAAATGTCGCCCCAGCCGGGCTCGCCCAGCACATAGGTGGGGGTGAGCGACTTGGGCGTGTCCTCCTGCCCGAAGGCCCGCAGGTAGGTCTGGTGCTCCTTTTGCACGGGCTCATACAACAGATTGCGCATACGGATGTCTACCCGCCCGTCCGCCAGCTCCGCAGCCAATAGGCCCATCAGGCGGTTTAGAACCGCCATGATGACCTCGCACTCCCGGCAGCCGGCGTCCGCGGAGGCGCAGCCGCCGCAGGGGTCAAACAGGTAGACGCGCACATAGAGCGGCGCCTTGTCCTCCGCTTTGGCATACGGAAAACCTTGCGCTGAGCATATCAGCGCAAGGCATAACAATACAATGAGGGGTTTGATAAGGGTGTTTTTCATTGTTCAGCAACCCAGTCGCCTTCTGGCTGAACCAGGGGGTAGTAGCACAGCACCTTGCGCTTTTCGTTGATTTGCACCATCGGCGGCACCGTCTGCTTGCAGCGGTCATCCGCGTAGGGACAGCGCGCGGCGAAGCGGCAGCAGGTGGCGGCGTACTCCTTGTCCTCCATGTCCGGCAGGGCCACGTCCTCCTGCCATTTGTCGCCCACGCGCGGGATGGCGGTCATCAAAAGGTGGGTGTAGGGGTGGGCGGGCGTATCCATGATGTCCTTGGCCGGGCCGTACTCAATCAACACGCCGCGGTAGAGCGTCGCGATGTTGTCGGCGATGTAGTAGGCGGTGGACAGGTCATGGGTGATGTAGATGAAGGAGACCTTGTACTTATCCTTCAGCTCCTTAAACAGGTTGACGATGTTCATCTTCAGGCTGGCGTCAATGGCCGCCACCGGCTCGTCGGCGATGATCAGCTTGGGCCGGGTTAAAAGCGCCCGCGCGATGGACACGCGCTGGAGTTCGCCGCCGGAAAACTGGGCGGAATACTTGCCGCGCACATTGGCCAGGGACAGGCCGACATCCCGCAGGGTCTGGTCAATCAGCTTTTCGGCCTCCGCGTGGGTTTTGACGATGCCAAGCCGCAGCGCGGTATTGAACAGGTAGGAATCCACCGGCTTTCGGGCGGAGAAGGACTCGTAGGGGTTTTGGAAGATGGGCTGGACATCCTTGCGGAACTGCTTTTTGTCATAGCCGCGCTTGTCCGCGTAATCACGGCCCGACAGCAGGATGGACCCGCCGTCTGGCTTGTAGATGCGCAGGATCATCTTGCACAGGGTGCTCTTGCCGCAGCCGGATTCGCCCACTATGGCCAGGATGGTGGGCTCCTCGGCGCTGATGTCGATGGACACATTGTCCACCGCGCGGATCTTTTTGCCCAACAGCATCCCGCCGATGCGGAACTCCTTGGTGAGGTTGGTGATGGACAGCAGCTGCTTAGCCATTGACGCGCCCTCCTTTCTCCAGCAGATGGCAGGCCGCCATCCTGCCGGGCGCGACCTCAATAAAGGCCGGCACTTCCCTGGTGCAGCGGTCAAAGGCATGCGGGCAGCGCGGCGCGAAGCGGCAGCCCGGCGGCGGATTGCGCAAATCCGGCGGCCGGCCGGGGATGCCTTCCTTCTGGCTCTTGTCGCCAATGCGGGGCAAGGCGCCAATGAGCATCTGCGTATAGGGGTGCATGGGGTCATTAAAGACCTCTTCCGTCTTGCCCAATTCGGCAAAGCTGCCCGAATACATGATGCCGATGCGGTCGGTAATCTGGTAGTGCACGCCCATGTCATGGCTGACCACCACCAGGGTGTTCCTGTTTTGCTTTTGAAGCCGGGTCAGCATCATCAAAATGCCGCGCTGCACCACCACATCCAGCGCGGTGGTGGGCTCATCCGCCAGGATCACGCTGGGGGACATAAAGGTGGCCAGGGCGATGATGGCGCGCTGGCGCATGCCGCCGGACAGCTGGAAGGGGAAGGCCTCCAGCACATCGGGGTTGAGGTTTAATTCCTCCAGGTAGGCCGCCACCCTGTCCAGCACCTCTTTTTGCCCGGCCTTGCCGCGCTCCGTCGCTGGGATGGAATCCAAAAACTGGGATTTGAGGCGCATGATGGGGTTGAGCACGCTTTGCGCGGCCTGCGGGATGTAGGAGATGTCCTTCCACCAGGCATCCTTGATGTTGCCAGTCTGGTACTCAAAGGGCTGGCCGTCCCGCACACCGGAGAGCACCACCCGGCCCGAATCAATCTGTAGCGGGTAGGCGGTGATGTCATACAAGGCCTTGAGCAACGTGGTCTTCCCGCAGCCGGATTCCCCGGCGATGCCGAAGATCTCGTTTTCATGGATGTCAAAATGGACATCATTCACCACGTGCACATTGCCGTGGATGGTGTGGTAGGACGCGGAGAGATGGTCAAGTCGTAACATCTTAGCGCCCCCTCTTCATGGTCTGGTACTCGTTGTAGCCGGTGATAAGCAGGAACAAACTGATAAACAAAATGATGGTCAGCACGACCGGCGGCCCAATCCAGTTCCATTGCCGCAGCAGGATGGCGTTGCGCTCACGCGACCACTGGATCATGTTGCCCAAGGTGGGCAGGTTGGCGGGCGAGAGGCCCAGCACCGCCAATGAACTTTCTGACGCGATGGCGACCAGCACGGCGTTCATGAAGTTGGACAGCGCCCAGGTCCACACGAAGGGCAAAATCTCTGTAAATACCGTCTGGATGGCGCCTTCGCCGGAAAACCAGGCCGTCTGGATGAAGTCGCGTTCCTTTAAGCTTAGCGCCATGGCGCGCACCTGCCGGGCAGGCCAGGCCCAGGCAAACAGCCCCAGGGTGAGCGCCAGCACGATGATGCTGGCCTGCCCCTTCATGAGGGAGGTCATCAGAATCAAAATGGGCAGGGAGGGGATGACCACAAAGGTATCGGTCAAAACCATCAGCGCGCGGTCGGCAAAGCCGCCCAAGAAGCCGGACAAGAGCCCCACAAACACGCCCACCGTGGTACCGATGACGGCGACGATGAGGCCAATCATGATGGAGTTGCGCAGGCTTTCAACCAACAGCCAGAAGATGTCCTGGCCCAGGGCGGTGGTGCCCAGCCAGTTGACGGCGGTGGGCTTTAAATTCTTGGCGAAGGTGTTGTAGATGATGGGGTTCACGTGCGGGAAAAGAGGCACGATAAAACCCAGGACGATAAACAACCCCATCATGATCAACCCGAACTTCAGCCTGAGATTGGCGTTTTTCCAAAATACTTTCATATCTGTTCCTCCTCCCTCAGCTGTAGCGGATGCGCGGGTCGATGAAGGGGTAGATGAGGTCCGCGATCAAGGTGGCGGTGGAAATGGCGATGATGGAGATGGTGATGGTGCCCAGGATCATGTTGTAGTCACTGGACAGGATGGCCTGCTGCACCAGCTTGCCGACGCCGGGGTAGTTGAAAATGATCTCCGTGATGAGCGAACCGTTGAACACGCCGCCCAGGCTGAGGGCCAGCGCCGTCACCTGGGAGAGGATGGAGTTGCGCAGCACGTAGCTTGCGCCAATGCGGCGCTCGGACAGGCCGCGGTAGCGCGCGTACTGCACAAAGTCTTCCTCCGCCACGCTGCTGGCCAGCGACTTCATGGAGATGATCCACCAGCCGGTGCCAACCAGCAACAAAGAAATGGCGGGCAGGATGGAGTTGCGCAGCAGGGAGGCGATAAAGGCGCCGCGGTCGGCTGTGGTTAAAATGTTGGCGGTCATCGGGAACCAGCCTAAGATAAAGCCGAACACAATCTGCAACACCAGCGCCACGATAAAATAGGGAATCGGGTAAATCGTGATGGCGATGCCCTCCAAGATCTTGCTGGAGCGCTTGTTTTTGCGGAAGCCGGCCAAAAGCCCGATGATGTTGCCCAGCGTCCACGCGATGATGACCGCGGTGACGGATAAAAAGAGGGTGTAGGGCAAGAACCGCCCGATGATCTCCCCCACCGGCGTTGGATAGTTCATCAGGGAGGGCCCAAAGTTGAACCCAAACAAACCATCCCGCAAATAGGTGGTGTACTGCTCCCACAGGCTGCCTTCCAGGCCAAACTGCACGCGCAACTGCCGGCGCAGCGCTTCCACCTGGGTCGCCTCCATGGAGCCGGACATCGACGCCATGCGCGAGATCATCGTCTCCACCGGGTCAGAGGGAAAGGCCCGGGGGATAAAAAATACAAAGGTGACGCCAATCCAGATGACCAGCGCCCATGTCAACAGCCGCAGCCCGATATATTTCCACGCCTTCATGGATGCACTCCTAAAATTACAACGGTATACAGCGGTCCCCGCCGCCTTGGGACGGCGGGGACCAGGGATTAAAGGTTTTTGTGTTATTGCACGGGCTCGATGTGCGGCAGGATGTATTTGAACGCGCTCCACCACCACCAGGGGCCGTTGTAGGGGTTCTCGCTGGTGGGATAGTTGGTCCAGTAGGTGTTGTTGGTGGGCACGAACTTGGTGCCGGAGTGGAAGCCGATGAAGGGCAGCTCCTCAACGAAGATCTTCAGGATCTCGGTGCTGATCTCATAGGACTTCTCATCCTGGGAGGAGTAGCGCGCCAGCTCGTGGATCTTCTCGGTCAAGGCGGGGCTGTTCAAGCGCTCGCCGTTGCCGCCGGAGGACCGCTCGCCGATGGGCTTGATCAAGTCAGCGTCCCAACCGTTAATCTGGCGGTACAGGTTGCGGATGATCGCGCAGGAGGGCCAGTAGGCGCCTACGTCAAACTCACCCAGGGAGTTGGCGTTGGTGAACGCGGTGTGCGTCATCTTCACAGGGGTGACATCCAGGCCAAACTTGACCCACTGGTCAACGGCAGCCTGGCCGCCGCGGCCCGCCTGGGCTTCGGTATCCGCCAGGATGTTGCAGGTGAACTTGAAGGGCTCGCCCTCCCAGTACCATTTGCCGTCTTTCAGCTCCAGGCCGGCCTTTTGCAGCAACTTGGTGGCCTGCTCGGGGTCGTGCTTCCAGGAGCCGATGCCGAACATGTCATCCAGCAGCGCGTCATCATCCGGCACCTCGATGCCCTGGGCCTTCAGGATCTCGGCCATTTCGCGGGCATAGTTGGTGTTGAAGGGCTTGTAGCCGTCTTCCAGCTCGAAGTTCTCCAGCCATTCTTCCATGGGCTTGTAATACAATTCCTGCATGGAGGCGGTGGCGGGAATCTGCAGCACGCTTGCGCGGCCGGCGCCGTCAAAGATGTTCATGGACACTTCCTTAAAGTCCATGGCAAGCGCTAGAGCCCAGCGGAAGTTCTTGTCGGAGAAGGGCGGCTTGGCGTTGTTAAAGGCGATGCCCTTGGAGCAGGGATCGTCAAACAGGGCGTAGGGGTATTCCGGATACCACATGGCGGCCTTGGGGTTGGTCTTCATGACTTCCCAGTTCTCGGGGCTCACTTCCACCATGATGTCAACCAGGTTGGAGACCATGGTCATAGTGCGGGTGGCGTCATCGCCAAAGGTCTGGAAGAGGACGTACTTGGCCTTTGGCACCTTGCCGGTGACCACGCCGACGTCAGAATAGATGGCGTCCTCGCGCAGCTCGTACAGAATCCAGTTGCCCAATTCGTCAAACTGCTTGACGGTGTAGGGGCCGGTGACCACGGGGTTGGAGTTTTTGAACATCACCGGGTTTTCTTCCTTGGAATAGATGTGCTCGGGCACCACGCGCAGGTCGTTGCCCCAGATGAGCACGCCGATGGACTCAGCCAAGAGGGGGAAGGACTCCTTGGTCTTGATCTTGATGGTGTAGTCATCCACCAGGTCAATGGACTCAAAGATCTGCTGATAGTAGCCGTGGGAGGGCGCTTCGGGGTTGGTGAGCATCAGATTCATTGTGTAGTGGACGTCCTTGGCGGTGAAGTCCACGCCGTCGGACCACTTGATGCCCTGACGGATCGCGATGGTGTGCTCGGTAAAGTCCTCGTTGGACTTGGGGAACTCCGCCGCCAGGGAGGGGAACTGCTCGCCCTTGACGGTGTCGATTTCATACAGGTTGCCCCAGAGCAGCTGCTGGATGCCGGTGCCCATGTTGGTGCCCTGCATCATGGGGGAGAACTGCCCGGCAGTCTGTGTCGGGTTTTGCATCTCAACAATCAGGGTCTCATTGCGGGGGGTGCCCACAATGGTGGTTTCTGCCGCAAAGGCCGCGCTCACACCTAGCATCATGGCCAGTACCAGCAGAAGGGAAACAAGTTTACGCATAAGATACCTCCTGTTTTTTATATCACAGCGCCAATGCGGGTGCTGTGTTATTCAAATTTCCCGCGCGCCGTCCGCGCTCACTTTGAGTGGGTTGTGTATACCATGTGAACGAAAACTGCGCAAATCTTGCGGCGTCATCATTTTTCTTTGTTTATGACAAAAATATGATTATCATAAAAAATTGTCTTTCTTCGTTTTTATGTGTTTTATCGCAGTAAAAATTGCTCTTTCAGATTCAATATACACAAAACGACAGATGTCCTTTTTGTTTTATTTTCCGACATTTTCAACAATTCTGTCTGCTTTTTACGAAAACGCTGGTCCCGCCTGCGAAACCAGCTGTCCCCCATTCACCGCCGCGATGTACCCCCGCGCGGAATCATGTATAATGGACCTATCCAATTGATAAAGGAGCGCGCGTTTGAAGTTCTTCCATCTGTCCGATCTGCATCTGGGCAAAATTGTACATGAGTTTTCGATGATTCCGGACCAGGAGCACATCCTGGGTGAAATCCTGAATCTGGCGCGGTCAGAGCGCCCGGACGCCGTATTGATTGCGGGGGATGTGTTTGACCGCAGCGTGGCGCCGGCGGAGGCCCTGCGCCTGCTGGACAGTTTTTTGGTGGCGCTGTCGGGGATGGGCATCAGGGTGTTTATGATTGCCGGCAACCACGACTCGGCCGACCGGCTGTCCTTCGCCGCGCAGCTGATTTCATCAGCCGGCATCCACATCGCGCCGGCTTTTGATGGCAGCGTCACCCGGCACACCCTCACGGATGAATACGGGGAGGTAGATATTTTCCTGTTACCCTTCATCAGGCCGGTGATGGTGAAAAAGGCCTTTGAAGAAGAAAAAATCGAGAACTGGACGGACGCGGTGCGCGTGGCGCTGTCGCAGGCACAGCGCGCGCAAGGCCGCCGCAGCGTGTTGCTGGCGCATCAGTTTGTCACAGGCGGGGAAACCTGTGAATCCGAGGAGTTTTCCGTCGGCGGCGCTGACAACGTGGACGCGGCCGCTTTTGCCGGCTTTGACTATGTGGCGCTGGGCCATTTGCACGGCCCGCAGCAGATGGGCCTGCCGCAGCTGCGCTATTGCGGCTCGCCGCTGAAATACTCGTTTTCTGAGGTCAAGCACAACAAATCCCTCACGGTGGTGGAATTGAAGGAGCCGGGGAACATCGATATCAGGCAACTCCCGCTCACCCCGCTGCGGGATTTTAAGGAGCTCTGCGGCAATTATGAGCAGGTGAGCAGCAAGGCCTTTTATGACGCGCTCAAGCGGGATGATTATCTGCGCATCACCCTGACAGATGAGGAGGACCAGCCCGGCGCCATGCAGAAGCTGCGCGTGATTTACCCCCATTTGATGAGCCTGCGCTATGACAACAAGCGCACGCAAAAAGAGGGCGATTTAAGCCTGCCCGCGGGCGGGTTGGACGCCCTTGGGCCGCTTGATTTATTTGAAAAACTGTTTGAGGACCAAAACGGGCAGCCATTAAGCCAGGCGCAGCGCGACTATGTGGCCGGCCTGATTGATGCCATTCGGGAGGACGCGCGATGAGGCCTTTGTCACTCACCCTGTCCGCCTTTGGCCCCTATTCCGCCCAGACCACGGTGGATCTGTCGCGCTTGGGTGATGAGGGGCTCTACCTCATCACCGGGGACACCGGCGCCGGCAAGACCACCCTGTTTGACGCCATCACCTATGCCCTGTACGGCGAGCCCAGCGGCGACATCCGCAAGGTGTCCATGCTGCGCAGCAAGTACGCGGCTGTTGACTGCCCCACCTTTGTGGAGATGCGCTTTTTATACGGCGGGCGCGAATACACCGTGCGCCGCAGCCCGGATCAGTTCCGCCCGGCCCGGCGCGGGGAGAGCCGCCTGGTCAACAAGCCGGCAGAAGCCGTGCTGCACAAGCCCGGCGGGCAGCCCATCACCGGGGTTGTGGCCGTGAATGAGGCGGTCAAAGACCTGCTGCGCATCGACCGGGCGCAGTTTACCCGCGTGGCGATGATTGCGCAGGGAGACTTTTTGAAGCTGCTGGTCGCCAGCACCGAGGAGCGCAAGCAGCTGTTCCGGCAGCTGTTTGATACCGCCATGTACAACGACCTGCAGGAGGACTTAAAAACGGAAACCGCCGCGAAAAAGGCGGAGCATGACAGGCTGGAGACGGAACTGGGCTTCCATTTGAACACCATCGTCTGCAAAGCGGAGGATCCGCTGCGTGACGCGGTTGATCAGGCCAAGGCGCGGGCGCTACCCCTGCCTGAGGTGCTGGATTTGCTTGCCCGGCTGATCGCGCAGGATGAGCAGGAGGAGGCCGCCCTCAACCAGCGGCAAGCCGCCTTGACAGAGCGCCTGCGCCAGATCAAGGATCAGCTGCTGCTAGACAAGGAGCGGCAAAAAATTGTTGCCGACCACGAAACGGCGCAGGCATCCCTGGCGGGATTGCAGCAAAACCTGCCCCTCCTCAAACAGCAGCAGGAGGACGCCCAGGCACAGCTGCCGCAGGCGGAGGCCATGGCCAGGCAGATGGCCGGGATTGCGGCCCAACTGCCCCAGTACCAGCAGCTGGACAGCCAGCAAAGCGCGCTCAACCAGGTCAACCTGGACATTACGGAAACAGAGAACAATCTGGCCAAGCAGGAAAAAGCGCTGGCGCACACCACCCGTCAATTGCGGGAGGGCAGGGAAGAATGGCAGCGTCTGCAGCCCGTCCCCGCCTTGTTGGCGTCGCTTGAAAGCCAGATTGAAAAACTGACCGACCGCGCCCAGCAGGCGGACAAGCTGAACGATCTCATCGCCGAATATTCAACACAAAAAACCGCCTTGCAGCAGGTGCAGGCAGACTATGAGCAGGCCGCCCGCGCGGAGGACGCGGCCCGGCAGGATTATCACGCCAAGAACCGCGCCTTCTTAAACGCCCAGGCCGGCATCCTGGCAAGCAGGCTGCAGCCCGGCATGCCCTGCCCGGTCTGCGGAGCGCTGGAGCACCCCGCCCCGGCCCCGCTGCCGCAGGACGCCCCGACGGAGGACATGGTGGAGGCCGCCAAAACCCTGATGGAGCAAAGCGCCGCCACCGCGACCAGGCACAGCAAGGACGCCGCCGGTAAACTGAGCGCGCTTGCCGCGCGGGAAAGCGACATCAAGGCGCAAGGCCAGGCCCTGGGGCTTGATGGGGAGAACAAGCTGCGCCCGCAATTAGTTGCCCTGCTGGACGCATTACATACGGAGCAGACGCAGAAAAAGGCAGCGCTGGAGGAGGCCAAGGCGCAGGACAAACGGCGCCAGGCGCTGGACACCCTGCTGCCCGGCTGGGAAAAGGACCTGGACAGCGCCCGGGAGCAGGTCAATACGCTCACCCTTGCCCTTACCACCCTCAAAACCCGTCAAGCGGGGCTTTTGGACGCGCTGACAGACCTGCGCGCTCGCCTGCCTTACGCCGATGCCAAGGCCGCGCAAGCGCAGCATGACCTGCTTCAAACACAGCAGGCTGCCCTCATTCAACAGGCGGAGGACAGCAGACAGGCGCTGATTGACCATGATAAACAAACCGCCCAGGCCCAAAGCCGGGTCAACACCTTGGCCCAGCAGCTAAGCGAAGCGCCGGTCATTAACGCGGAGCGGGTGGCTGAACAGGAGCAGGAATTGACCGACGAGCAGGGCCGCGTCACAAGCGCCCTGCTCACCCTGCACACGCGGCTGAAGACCAACCAGCAAGCGCGGGCGGAGATCAGCCGCCTGCAGGCAGGCCAAAAAACCGCCCACGCGCGATGGACCTTCCTCAAAACCCTGTCTGACACCGCAAACGGCACGCTGCCCGGCAAGGAGCGCGTCATGCTGGAGGCCTTCGCCCAGGGCTTTTATTTTGACAGGGTGCTCGCCCGCGCCAACATCCGATTCATGACCATGTCAGACGGCCAGTACGAGCTGCGCCGCACCGATACCGCGGGCGACCTGCGCCGCCAGAGCGGGCTGGATTTGCAGGTGCTGGACCATTACAACGGCAGCCTACGGGATGTCGCCAGCCTGTCGGGCGGGGAATCCTTCATGGCCGCCCTCAGCCTGGCGCTGGGGCTGTCGGATGAGATCCAGTCCACTTCAGGCGGCATCCGCCTGTCCACCATGTTTGTGGACGAGGGCTTTGGCTCGCTGGATCCCACCGCGCTGTCGCAGTCCATCAAGGCGCTGTCCACGCTATCTAAAAGCCATGTGCTGGTGGGCATCATCTCCCACGTGGCGGAATTGCGCGAGAAGATTGACAAACAAATCCTCATCACCAAGGACCGCGCAGGCGGCAGCCGGGTTGAGATCATCGCGTAAGGAGAGGACGATGAGCCAGCAACAGATTGTTATCGCCGTCATACTCATCGCGGGCAGTGTCATCAGCCTGGTTTTGACCGCCCTCAAGCGGCGCAGGCTGCGGGGCCAGCGGCTGATCGCGGACTTTGGCCAGCCGCCCAACCCCAAGGAGTTTGACGAGGACACCCTGCCCCACATCAAGGAATACTGGCGATTGATGCGCGCGGAGGATCACCAGGACAGCCAGGTGGACGACATCACCTGGGGTGATCTGGACATGGACGCCCTGTTCATCCGCATCAACAAAACCATGAGCAACGCGGGCGAAGCCGTCCTCTACGCCATGCTGCGAGAGACCGGCGAGTCAGAGGACACCTTGCGCCGCCGGGATCATTGGATGAGGGCGCTGACAGCGGAAGAAACGCCCCGCGCTGGTTTACAGGCCCGATTGCGCAAACTGGGCAAAAGCCATTTCCACAGCGCCTATTACTTTTTGCGCAACCCCAGCGGCAAGACGCCGGAGCACGCCTGGTTCTATTTGCTGCTGGGCGTTTTGCCCTTCCTCTTTTTAGCCCTGGGCTTTGTGCATCCCGCCTTCTTTTTGGGCATCGCCGCCTCCTTCGCCGTTAACCTGTATATCTTTTATAAAACCAACGCCATCTGGGAAAGCGAGGTCATGGCCATCCGGCACCTCTCCGGCGTTTTGCACACGGGCAAGGGCCTGTTAAAGCACCCGGTGCCGGGGATGGAGGAAGGCTTTCATCGCCTGGACAAGTTGTGCAAGGCCCTCTCCCCCATCCGGCGCTGGAATGCCCTGTTTGCGATGACCAAGGTGAACCACGCGGATTTTTTGACCGATTACCTGCGCATTGCCTTCATGCTGGACATGATCTGCTTAACCCGCCTGGCCGCCTTCATCACCAGGCATCAGGAGGAGGTAAAGGAGCTGTACCACCTGGTGGGGGAGATGGACGCGCTCATCTCCCTGGCCTCGCTGAGGAAAAGCCTGCCCCAATACTGCGTGCCAGCGTTTCATGAGGAGAAGACCGTGCGCGCTGTGGACGCCGCGCATCCGCTCATCAGGGAGCCTGTCACCAACTCCGTCCACTGGACGCGCAACCTGCTCATCACCGGCTCCAACGCCTCGGGCAAATCCACCTTTACCAAGGCCATCGCGCTCAACGCCATCCTGGCGCAGACCATTATGACCTGCTACGCCAGCGCCTTTACCCTGCCCCGCGCCCAGGTGATGAGCTCCATGGCGGTGCGCGACCAGATTCAGGACGGGGAAAGCTATTTTGTAGTGGAAATCAAGAGTTTAAGACGCATCCTCTCCGCCATCCGGGAGGAGCGCTTCCTGCTCTGTTTCATTGATGAGATTTTGCGCGGCACCAACACGATTGAGCGCATCGCGTCCTCCGCCGCCCTGCTTTCCTATTTAAACAACCAGCCTGTTTTGTGCATGGCCGCCACGCATGATATCGAGCTGACACAATTATTAAGCGATTACCAGCAGTTCCACTTTCGGGAGGAGATGACGGAGAACGGCATGGTCTTCCCCTACCGCTTGATGGACGGCCCCAGCACCACGCGCAACGCCATCCGCCTGCTGGAGCAAATGGACTTCCCGGAAACGGTCACACAGCGGGCAGACAACTTGGCCGCGCGCTTCACGGACACGGGCAGCTGGGATAACAACTTGACCCAAATCCCCCTGGAACAATCCGCCGCAAAGGAGAAACATCATGTCTAACGCGTTCATGCATCAGGATTTCCTGCTGACCACCACCATCGCGCGCACCCTGTACCACACGCACGCGAAGCCAATGCCCATCATTGACTACCACTGCCATATCGATCCCAGGCAGATCGCGGAGGACCATGTGTTTCGTGACCTCACCGAGGCCTGGCTGGGCGGCGACCACTACAAATGGCGGGTGATGCGGGCAAATGGGGTTGAGGAACGCTTCATCACCGGCGACGCCTCGCCCTATGAGAAGTTTGAGGCCTGGGCCAACACCCTGCCAGGGCTGATTGGCAACCCCCTGTACCACTGGACGCACCTGGAATTGCAGCGCTACTTTGGCATTTCCGAGCCGCTGACGCCGGAGACCTGCCAGAACATCTGGGAGCGGGCCAACGCCCAGCTGTCCGGGCTGTCGGTGCGGGAGATCATCCGGCGCTCCAAAGTAAAGGCGCTTTGCACCACGGATGACCCGGCGGGTGACCTGCGCTGGCATCAGACGCTTCGAGATGATCCGGACAGCCCCTGCCTGGTGCTGCCCGCCTTCCGGCCGGATAGAACGCTGAATATTGATAAACCAGGCTTTACGGACTATCTGAAAACGCTGGGGAAGGCAGCGGGCGTCCCGATTGACAGCCTGGACGCGCTGAAAACAGCGCTCAACAAGCGCCTGACCTTTTTTGTTGAAATGGGCTGCAAGGCGGCCGATCACGGGCTGGATTACATGATGTGCGAAGCGAATGGGAACGCGGATGCCATCTTCAAAAAGGCATTGAGCGGCGAGGCAGTCAGTCTGAAGGAGGCTGAGGCCTTCAAGACCCACCTGCTGTGCTTTTTGGCGCAGCGCTACCGCGAGGAAGGCATCGTCATGCAGCTGCACTTTGGCGCGGCGCGCAACAACAACCCCATCGCCTTTCAAACCCTGGGGCCGGACACCGGCTTTGACGCCATCTGGGGCGCGCCCAATACCGGCGCTGCGCTTGGCGCGCTGCTGGGAAGGATGGAAAGCCAGGGCGGCCTGCCCAAAACCATTTTGTATTCGCTTAACCCCACAGACAACGCGCAGATCGCCGCCATGATTGGCTGCTTTCAGACGGCGGAGCACAAGGGCAAAATCCAACACGGCAGCGCCTGGTGGTTCAACGACAGCAAAACGGGCATGACCGAGCAAATCGTCAACCTGGCCAACCACTCCGTCCTCGCCCACTTCATCGGCATGCTGACCGACTCGCGCAGCTTTCTCTCCTACACCCGGCATGAGTATTTCCGCCGCATCCTGTGTGACATGCTGGGCAGCTGGGTAGAGCAGGGCGAATACCCCAGGGACATGGCCTATCTGGGGCAGGTGGTGAAGGATATTTCCTATCATAACGCGGTGCGGTATCTGGGTTTGGAAAACAACCTGGAACCATTAAGATGACCATGGATTTTGACAAAGAGGATTTGATCCAAGCCAAACGGCAGATTGACTCCACCCTGCATAAATTAAGAGAAACGGTCAAAACGCTCAAAGCCAAGGAAAACGCGGCGCGGTATCAGTCCCAGATTACCCTGGCCACACGGCGGATAAAAGCGTTTGAGCTTGCCCTTTGCCTGATAGAACAGGAATTATGCAAATGAATAAAGAGGTTTTCTCCTTCGTAAGTGATCTGAAGCAAAGAAAGCCATCTTATGCCTATAAAGCCGATAAGTACATCGAAAGAATCAATGTGCTTATTGCTA
>DUQZ01000072.1 GCA_012837525.1 Clostridiales bacterium
CCGCGCCGGTCTCGGTCACGTTGACAATGTACTCACCCTGGCCGGTCAACTGATAGTTCTCCGGCACGCGGGAGGCGTCCGGGGTCACGGTGTTCGCACCGGGCTGCAATTCGCGCTGCTCGCTGGCGAACTCCTGGTTGTTCTGGTCGATATAGCGGATGGTGATGGTGGCGGGCTGGACAACGACCTGATAGTAGAAAGAAATATCGGTCTGATCCGCGCCGGTCTCGGTCACGTTGACAATGTACTCACCCTGGCCGGTTAACTGGTAGTTCTCCGGCACGCGGGAGGCATCCGGGGTGACGGTGTTGACGCCAGGCTGCAGCTCGCGCTGCTCGCTGGCGAACTCCTGGTTGTTCTGGTCGATATAGCGGATGGTGATGGTAGCGGGCTGGATCACCACCTCCGGCGGGGGCGGTGTTTCCGCGCTCAAGCTGATGAACAGGCGGAAGGACGCCAGCTGCTGGTTGTTCTCATCCAGGCCAAAGAATTCAATGGCCATGCCATCCTGCAGTTTGTCCGTATTGAACATGTAGTACATGTTTACCGGCGAGCCGTTGGGGATGGAGAAGCCGCCGGCGTACTGGGCAAGCAGGTCGCTGATATGAAGCGAGGCGCCCGCGTCTGCCTGGGCGTCCGCGTTCACGTGCAGCCAGAAGGCATTCTCATACCCCGGGTAGATCACCGGCTGCGCCTGGGTGACCTGCGGCGTGCCATCCGGCCCCTGGTAATGCAGCTCCAGGGCGATGGCCTGCTGCTCAAACGAAGCCAGGGCCGCCGGGATGGATAAGATGAAGCATAATGCCAGCAGAAGGGCCATTCCCTGGCGGAGTATGGATGTTTGGCGTGTTTTCATGAACCTGCCTCCTCACGGTTTCCAATGTTGTTACAATTTTATTACAGAATCGCTACGGTGTCAATCACACAGACTGGCAGCGCCAGCAGATATATAACGCGCGGGATGGCCGTTTTCTTCCATTGAAGAAGGGAGTATGTTATACTTTACAGAGCCCGCTTGGGCAAAAGCAGCGCGGAAACCCGCGCAAAAGGAGAGATTTGGTTTGAGTGCATCGCGGTTCGCGGTCTTTGTCGATTTGGAGAATGCCGGCGGCAAGGCCGAAACACTGAAGAATATTCTGGAAAAGGTAAAAATCAGGGGCGATATCCTGATGGGCAAGGTGTATGGGTACACGGAGCAGTTTGGCGGACTCAAGGAACTGCTCTTATCCAACACCTTTACTGTTGTGCCCTCCCTGCGCTACGGTGTGGCGCAAAAAAACAACGCGGACATCCTGCTGGTACTGGACGCCATGGAGGTGGCCTACACCAATCCCCTGATTGACAGTTTCTGCATCGTATCCGGCGATAGTGATTATACCCCTCTGGTGGGCAAATTGAAGTCCATGGGCAAGTTCGTGCTGGGCATCTCGCGCTCGGAGGTGGCCAGCACCATCTTCATCAACGCCTGCAACGAGTTCCAGTTTTTGGAGACGGTCAAGGCGCGCCGCGCCCCGCAAAAGACCAAGAAATCCGTGGACAACGGCAGCGGGGATGAGACTGAACTGCTTAAACTGATTGAGAGCATCCTGGACGACCATACGGAGGAAGAAGTCTTCGCCAGCGAGTTAAAGGGCGTCCTGTTGCGCCTGCGGTCCGACTTCAACGAGCGCAACTACGGCGCCACCACCTTCTTTAAACTGCTCACCAAGCTGTCCCAGCAGTACGGCACCATCAAGGTGCGGTCGGACAACTACAACGTGATGGTGTCCTTAACAGGTGAGGAGAGCACAGACAGCGGCAAGAGCGACAAGGAAGAATTGACAAAGGACAACTGGGTGGCGGCCTTCCGCGAGCAATTGGCCCATTACCGGGATGACGGATTTGAGCGCATCAACCCCAGCATCTTAAAGGCCGACATCCAAAGCATGTATCCGGGTTTTCAGGAGAAGACGGTGGGCTTCAAGCGCTTTTCCGATTTGCTCAAGGCGCTGGAGAAGGAAAAGGTGCTGACGCTCGAAATGGATCAACAAAGGAACATGCTGATTAAGATGTTATAAACTCCACACACAATTGGAGGTATTTATGAATCCTGTATATTCCATCGTGGTGCCCTGCTACAACGAGGAGGCCTGCATCGCGGAGACGCACGCCCGGCTGACCCGTGTGATGCAAGGGATGGGGGAGAGCTATGAGATCCTCTACATCAACGACGGCAGCCGCGACAAGACGCCCCAGATGTTAAATGACCTGGCAGCAAAGGACGATACCGTCCGCGTGATTCACTTCGCGCGCAACGCCGGGCATCAGATTGCGGTCTCCGCAGGCCTGGACTACGCCAGCGGCCAGGCGGTGGTCATCATCGACGCCGACCTGCAGGACCCGCCGGAGGTGATCCCCCAGATGGCGGAACGCTGGAAGGCGGGCGCGCAGGTGGTGTACGGCCAGCGCAAAACGCGGGAGGGTGAAAGCAAGTTCAAGGAGCTGACCGCCAAATGGTACTACCGCCTGCTGCAGAAGTTGGCGGGCGACGTCTTCCCCCGGGACACGGGCGATTTCCGCCTGGCTGACCGCGCGGTGGTGGATGTGGTCAAAAACATGCCCGAGCACGCGCGTTACCTGCGCGGCATGTTCGCCTGGGCAGGCTTTGAGCAGGAGGCCTTGCTGTATGACCGCGACAAGCGCTTCGCGGGCGAGACGCACTACCCGCTCAAAAAGATGATCAAGTTGGCGGCGCACGGGGTGCTCAGCTTTTCTGAAAAACCCCTCTTGTGGCCGCTGTGGGCGGGACTGATCTTTTTGCTGGTGGCGGGCGTGATACTGGTGAAAACCTTCATCATCCACCTGCTGGGCTGGCAGACCGCCTTCACCGTCACCCAGCTGCTGATTGTCCTCTCAACAGGGCTGATCCTGACCTCACTGGGCATCCTGGGCGCCTATTTGGCCCGGGTGTATGAGGAGGTCAAGGGGCGGCCTTTGTATGTGGTGTCGCGCACGCTGGGCTTTGACAAAAAACCACCCCTGCCGCCGGGCACCAGGAGAAAAGCATAAGCCCACTTCCCCCACGAACACCCAGGAGGAGCCATGGTTGATAAACTGAAACTGACAAGCGCCCAGGCGGTGTATGTGGCCGCCCGGATGGAGCAGCGCGCGGTCACCCTGTATGAGCGCGCCCTGATGGTCTTTGCCCAGGGCGACATGAAGCAGGTAATTGAGGACTTGCTGCAGGAAGAACGCGCGCACCTGGACACCTTTTTGCGGCTGCAGAAATTAGAGGGCGAGATAGCGCCCGAAGACGCCCTCATTTTGGACGGCGAGGCGGAGAACGTGCTGTTCACCGGCGGCTTAACCGGCGCTGTGCGCGAGGGCGCCTTTGATTCGCCCCTGTCCCTTTTGATTTACGCCGCGGACGAGGAGGAGCGCGCGATGGCCTTTTACCGCGCGCACGCCCAAAACGCGCAGGGCGACACGCGGGAGACCTTTTTGCTGATCGCAAGGCAGGAGCAGCGCCATTTTGAGCGATTGCAACAGCAAATTTCACAGCTGCAGGAGGACATGAATGCCTGAGGAGCGTTCTGTTTTGCTGTCCTTAAAAGGACTGCGCAAAACCTTTGATACCCAGGAGGCCGTGAGTGGCATTGACCTGGACGTATACGCGGGGGAGTTTTTGACCCTGCTTGGCCCGTCCGGCTGCGGGAAGACCACCACCCTGCGCATCATCGCGGGGCTGGAGATGCCCACCGCGGGCGCGGTGTACCTGGACGGCCAGGACATCACGGGCCTTGCGCCGGAGAAGCGCGCGGTAAACACCGTCTTTCAAAACTATGCCCTGTTTCCGCACATGAATGTGTACAAAAACATCGCCTATGGCCTGACGATGCGGAACACCCCCAAAAAGGAGATCGCGCAGAAGGTTGCTGAGATGCTGGAGTTGGTGCAGCTGACGGGCTACGAAAAGCGCATGCCCAGCCAATTATCCGGCGGCCAGCGCCAGCGCGTGGCCATTGCCAGAAGCCTGGTATTGTCCCCCAAGCTGCTGCTGCTGGATGAGCCCCTGGGCGCGCTTGATTTGCAGCTGCGCCGTTCCATGCAGCAGGAGTTGAAGCGCATGCAGCAGCGCCTGGGCATCACCTTTATTTACATCACGCACGACCAGGAGGAAGCGCTGACGATGTCCGACCGCATCGCCCTGATGCGGGAGGGCAAGTTTGTGCAGCTGGATACGCCAAAGGGCCTGTATGAGCGGCCGCAGACGGCTTTTGCCGCCAGTTTTATCGGCGAGACCAACCTGATTTCTGCCACCGCGCAGGCGGTGAAGGATGACGAGGTGCTGCTGGACATCGCGGGCTTTGACTTGCCCTGCTATGACAGCGACTGGATCACCCCTGGTGAGACGCTGCTCCTCTCCCTGCGTGCGGAGCGGCTGCACCTGTCCTGTGAGCCGGTGAACACCACCTGTTGGGTAAGCGGGGAGTTGGTGGAAAGCCACTACGCGGGCGGGGAGCGCTCCAGCACCATCAAGCTGCCGGACGGACAGCTGCTGCGCGCGCGTTCCACCACGGAGGGCGAGCGCGAGCCCACCCTGGGCAGCACCGTGTACTGCTGGTGGAACAAGGAGGCCGGCGTGCTGGTGCGCGATGACCGGGAGGACGCCTGATGACAACGCGGGTAAAGGTAAAAAAGCATCAGCGCACGCGGGAGCCGCTGGCTTTCCCGATGATGCTGTATGCCGTCCTGTTTGTGGGCGTGAGTTTGCTGTATATCGTGGGCCTGTCGCTGATGACCCGCGGGGCGGATTTCACGGCCGGCGCGCCCTATGGGCTGCAAAACTATGAGCGCATCATAAGCCCGCTGTATGTCAAATCCCTGCTGCAAAGCCTGCGGCTGGCCTTTTTTACCGCGCTGTTTTGCATGCTGCTGGGCTACCCCTTTGCCTATTTCATGGCCAAGGCCAGCCCCAAGGCGCGCACCTGGATCATGATGCTGTTGATTGTGCCCTTTTGGACCAATGCCTTGATCCGTATCTATGGCTGGAAGATTTTGTTTTCCACCTCCGGCCCCATCAATGCGGCTTTGATCGGCATTGGCTTAATCCAGCGGCCGCTAAGGCTTCTGTATACCGATTTCGCGGTGCAGGTGGGGATGATCTACGCGATGATTCCCTTCATGGTGCTGCCCGTGTACTCCAGCGTGGAGCGGATGGACTGGTCCACGGTGGAGGCCTCGCGCGACCTGGGCGCGACACCGCTGAAGGCCTTCTTGACGGTGACCTTGCCCATGACCTTGCCGGGCGTGCTGGCGGGCCTGGTGCTTACCTTCATCCCCAGCATTGGCTTGTTTTTCTTAAGCGACCTGCTGGGCGGGTCCAATACGATGCTGTGGGGCAACATGGTGCACAACGAGCTGCTCAAAAGCCGGGATCTGCCCTTCGCCGCGGCGCTGTCCGTGGTGCTGCTGGGCTTAACCGGCATTGTCATTCTGATTTACAGGAGAATGGGCGGCCGCGCAGAATCCATGGTGTTTTAATCTTGATAATGAATGGGGTCAGGGGATGAAATCCCCTGGCAGGGGGTCTGGGGGACGCAGTCACCCAGCGTCTCCCCCAATCTCCGTCTCCTAAAGAAAGGAAACCTGCCTTGAAGAAGAACTCAGCCTGGGCAAATGTGTATATGGCGGTGATTTTGCTGCTGCTGTATTTGCCGATTCTGGTGGTGGTGCTGTTCTCGTTCAATTCCAACCCGGGCAGAACGGCCAACTTCCAGTTTGAGGGCTTTTCGCTGCAATGGTATGCGGATTTGTTTGACCCGGTGACGGGCTACGGCGCGCCGCTGCGCTCCTCGCTCACGATCGCGCTGTGGAGCGTGCTGCTCTCGGCGGTGCTGGGCACATTGGGCGCAATTGGCCTGGTGAGAAGGCCGGTGCGGAAGAGCTTGCTGGGCCGGGGCGCTGCCGCTGTGATGACGGCGGGCGAGCAGGTGTCGGTGCTGCCGATTATGATTCCGGAGATCATCCTGGGCATCGCGCTGCTGGCCTTGTTTACGCTGCTGGGCTTGCCCTTTGGCATGGTCACCCTGGTGCTGTCGCACGTAGTGTTCTGTGTGCCCTATATCTATATCACGGTGAAGGGGCGGCTGGCTTCGCTTGATCCGGGGCTGGAGGAGGCGGCGCGTGACCTGGGCGCAAGCCCGCTGAAGGTGCTGACCACGATTACGCTGCCGCTGGCGCTGCCGGCGGTGATCTCGGGGTGCCTGCTGGCGTTTGCGATGAGTATGGACGACTTTGTGATCTCGTTTTTTGTGAACGGGCCGCACTCCAACACCCTGCCGCTGAAGATTTATTCCTCAGTGAAGGTGGGCGTGCCGCCGCATGTGAACGCGCTTTGCACGGTGATGCTGGCGGCGGTGTTCCTGGTGGTGGGCTTCAGCCAATTGTACCAGGCCAACGCGGCCAGGCGGCATCGGGCGCATGAGAAAAAGGACGCGCGCAAGGCGGCGGAGGGCAGGGCATGAAAAAGATTGTCTTAACGGGCGGCGGCACGGCGGGCCATGTGACACCGCACCTGGCCTTATTGCCCAGGTTGCAGGCGGATGGCTGGGAGACGCACTATATCGGCACCAAGGACGGGATCGAGCGCGGGATGATGGAGGACCGCCCGGGGATTGTGTACCATATGATCGCCTGGGGCAAACTGAGAAGGTACTTCAGCTGGCGCAACCTGAGCGACCCCTTCCGCGTGATCGCGGGCTTTTTTCAATCGCTCGGGATACTGGGTAAGGTGAAGCCGGACATCGTGTTCTCCAAGGGCGGCTTTGTGGCGGTACCGGTGGTGGCGGCCGCCTGGCTGCGGGGCATCCCGGTGCTGGCGCACGAGAGCGACCTGACGCCAGGGCTGGCCAACAGGATCAGCGCGGTGTTCGCCAAAAAGGTGGCAGCCACCTTCCCGGAGTGCGCGAAGGCATTGGGGAAGAAGGGTGTGCATACAGGCACGCCGATGCGAAAAGAATTGTTTGAAGGCAGCCGCGAGAAGGGCCTGGCTTTCGCCGGCTTTACAGGCGAAAAGCCTGTGCTGCTCATGATGGGCGGCAGCCAGGGCGCGCAGGCGGTCAACGAAGCCTTGCGCGCGGCGCTGCCGGATGTGCTGCCCCATATGGACGTGCTGCATCTGTGCGGCAAGGGCAAGCTGCAGGCGGATCTGGCAGGGACAAAAGGCTATTTCCAGGCGGAGTTTGTGGACAAGGAACTAAGCGACGTGTTGGCGGCAGCGGATCTGGTGCTGTCCAGGGCTGGCGCGACCGCGATTTCGGAGTTTCTGGCGCTGAAAAAGCCCATGCTGTTGGTGCCGCTGCCGCTGGGCTCCAGCCGGGGCGACCAGATTGTGAACGCGGACAACTTCAAGCAGCGCGGGCTGGCGCTGGTGCTGCCGCAGGAGCAGATGACGGCGGACAGCCTGAAGGACGCCTTGATGGAGCTGATGGACAAGGCGGATGAGATGAAGGCAGCCATGGCGAAGGAGCCAAGCGCCGATGGCAGCCAGGCGGTGCTGGATTTGATTGAGCAGCTGCGCAAGAGAAAATGACGGTGGATGTGGTAGCCGCGCTGATCTGGCGCGGGAACAGGTTTTTGATCTGCCAGCGGCCCAAGGACAAGGCGCGGGCCCTTTTGTGGGAGTTCCCCGGCGGCAAGGTGGACGCGGGCGAGACGCATCAGCAAGCGCTGGCGCGCGAGTGTGTGGAGGAGCTGGCGGTCACTTTGAAGGTGGGCGATTTGTACATGCAGGTCACGCACGCCTACCCGGATTTGACGGTGCGTTTATTTTTGTACCACGCCTGGATTAAAGAGGGCGAAGTACGCATGCTGGAGCACGCGGACACGCGCTGGATTACAGCGGACGCCTTGGACCAGTTTGATTTTTGCCCCGCGGATGAGGAGATTATCAAAAAGTTGAAGAGGGATTATCAATGAGTGTTAGGCCCCTGTTGGATGTCAAAATGACCCTGGCCGAAGGCCCGGTGTATGATGAGCAGCACAAGCGCCTGTACTGGGTGGATATCCCGGAGGGCCGCCTGTGGCAGTATGATTTTGCGACTGATAAGGCAACCAGTGAGGTGCTGGGCAGCAGCCTGGGCATGGCTGTGCCGCACAAGCGGGGCGGCATGGTGGCGGCACTCAAGGATGAGATCGTCTGGGTCAAGGAGGGCGCGCGCACGGTGCTGGTGGCAGATGCGGAACCGGACCACCCCAACAACCGCTTCAACGACGGCAAGTGCGACGCGAAAGGCCGCCTGCTGGCAGGCACGATGGACAACAACGGCAAGGAAGGCCAGGGCAGTTTATATATCCTGGAGGAGGGACTGCCGCTGCGCCAGGTGATTGCGGGCGTCAGCATCTCCAACGGCATCGGCTTTTCGCCGGATAATCAGTATCTATACTATGTGGACACGCCCAGCGGCTTTTTGTGGCGCTACCGCTATGATCTGGAAACAGGCACAATCAGCGACAAAACGGCGCTGATTGATTACCGGGATGAGCGCGGGAATTTTGACGGCATCTGTATGGACGCGGAGGGCTGCATCTGGGCCGCGCACTGGGACGGCTACCAGGTCAGCAGGTGGGATCCCAAGACCGGGCAGAAGATTGGCATGATTGAAGTGCCCGCGCCCTATGTAACCAGCTGTTGCTTTGGCGGGCCGAACATGGACCAGCTGTTCATCACCACCGCCGCGGGCTGGGATGAGGACATCAAGCGCGAATACCCCCTCTCCGGCTCCATCTTTGTGGCGGAGCCGGGTGTGACGGGGTTACCTGTTGCCCGCTTTGGCAGATAATAAAAGGTAATTGCAAAACACCCTGCAGCACGGTCACTCCAGGGTGTTTCATATCGATATAGAATAATTCCGGGGTCAGGGGATGAAATCCCCTGGCGGGGGGTCCGGGGGCGCAGCCCCCGGAAAACTACGTCCCTATCTTACTTGTAGCTAGCGGAGGCGGCGTTGTCACCGCTGGTGAAGGTGAGCTTCTTGATGTTGAGATGATCCTTCAGCAGGTCATAGAAGACCTCAATCAGGTTTTCGCAGGTGGCGACCTTCTTGACGACAACCAGGCGGCACTCGGGATAGGCCTTGGCCAGCGCGGTATCAATGGGCAAGCCCTTCATGGTGTTGGTGGGCGCGCCGTCCTTGATGCCCTGGTCCTCGTATACCTTGAGGATGGCGGGCAGGAGGGAATCCTCTTCCTGCATGATGAGGGCGTGGTCAAAATTTTTCAAATAGTCCCAGGCAATGCGCTTGATGGAGTTGCAGGGGTAGACAAAGCCGGTCTTGCCGTCTACATCGCCTTCCACCTCAATGGTGAGGGTGCCGGTGTGGCCGTGCAGGTACTGGGCTTCGCCTTCGAAGTTGAGGAAGCGGTGGGCATACTGGAGGTTCAGTTTCGCAATGGATGTCCAGTTTGGCATTGGGTTTCCCTCCTGTTATGTATTTGAATGTTTATTCTGGTTCGCGGCGCAGGCTGGGCAGATACCGCGAAAGACGATCTCATGCGTGTCCACCTCAAAGCCGTATTGCTCCTGCACGTTTTGATTGATGTGCTCAACCGGGGTGATATCCACATCAAAAATGGCATCACACTGCTTGCACACAAAGTGATAGTGCAGGGCCAGCCGGTGGTCATACCGGGTGGCGTCGCCCTCAATCTGCAGGGACACCAAATCGCCCTGCTGCGCGAAAGCCTGCAGGTTGCGGTACACGGTGGCTTTGCTGATGGTGGGGTGCTGCGCATGGATGGCCTGGTAGACCTCCTCCGCCGTCGCGTGCTGGTGCAAGCGGGCGAGGGTGTCCATGATGATCTGCCGCTGAATGGTGGCGCGCATGCCGCTGTCCTTTCTGATAAACATTCCTATGAAGGAATATATCCTGTGGTCCTTAATCTGTCAAGTTGTTGTGGCCACAAGGGCTTCAATACACCTGATGAGTGCTGTGGTGATATTGGGAAGCGACATGAAGGGTACAGGGGGCACCTTGCCTTCGGCCTGCGTATCCAGGTAGGGCACATGGATGAAGCCGATTTGTGTATTCAGCTGGTGAATATCCGCGTGCCGCAGCAGGCTGTAAAGCAGGTGGTTGCACACATAGGTGCCGGCCGTGTTGCTGATGCTGGCGGGCAGATTGGCCTCCTTGACGGCGCGCTCCATGGCCCGCAGCGGCAGGGTGGCAAAATAGGCAGCAGGGCCCTCCCTGTCAATGGCCTCATCCACGGGCTGATGGCCCTGGTTGTCCGGGATGCGGGCGTCCGCGATATTGATGCCAACGCGCTCCAGGGTGATGCCCGCGCGCCCGGCTGCCTGCCCTACACAGAGGACGGCGTCCGGCTGGTGCTGTGCGATCAGCGCGATAGCCTGGCTGCTGGCTTCCCTAAACACAGTGGGCAAAAAGCCCTTGATGACGCGGGCGTCCGCGATGGTGTCAGGCAGAGCGCGCACGGCTTCGGTGGCCGGGTTGATGTCCTCCCCGCCAAAGGGGTCAAACCCGGTAATCAGGATGGTCATGCGCGCTCCTCCAGGCTACTTCCCTGTTACCTTCCTTGCGAACCTGTCGGGATTTCCGACAGGTTGAAGCAGCATCCAATTCTCCTTCTTCATAAATATTGCCGATATGCTCAACGACGTTTGTGCGTGAGGTCTGGAACAACTCGGCCATTTGCTGTTGTGTCAGCCAGATGGTTTCATCCTCCAGTTTTGCTTCAATACGTGTTAATCCATCCTCGGATTGATAAATGATGAGTTCGCCTGTGTTGTTGCCGTCCATACTGATACTCCTTATTGTTGCAAATGACGCTTAACTTTGAATTTCCAGTTGAAAGCGGAACAGTTAACCATCTAACGATGATTTAAGCGTGTTGTTTACAATCCGCTCCTTTAAATCAAGGATGTTTTTGTGAATGGTGTCCATCACTGTGAAAAAGGCGGCGTCCTCCTGCCCGGTTGGGTCATCAAGCCCCCAGTCCTCCCGGTGCTCACAGGGCAGCGCAGGGCAGGCCACATTACAGCCCATGGTGATGAGGATGTCAATGGGCGGCAGGTCCGTTATCAGCTTGCTGTATTGGGTTTGCTCCATGTCAATGCCATAGCGCGCCTTCATCAGCCGCACGGCGTCCTGGTTGATTTGCGGGCGCGTTTCCGTGCCGGCGGAATAGCTTTCAAACACCTCGCCGGCCAGGTGCTTGCCCAGGGCCTCTGCCATCTGGCTACGGCAGGAGTTGTGCACGCAGACAAAGGCGACTTTTTTCTTAGGTGTGTTCATAATGGTTGTTCCGTCCTTTGCTGATATAGCGTCATACGCTGTTTTCACCACTTCACGCATAGATTGGCCAGGTAATCGCTGCCAAATTTTGACAGGCGGTTTCGCGCGTCCTTTGACTCATAAAAATCAATCATGGCAAAGCCGGCTTTCAATTGCCCGCCAATCTGCGTCTGTAGTGTGTGGCTGAATTCGTAACCATACTGCGGGTTGATGGTGATGGCACCCTCTTTTTCCAGAATCCTTGAGTTATACGGCAAGCTGTACTTGAGCAGCAGTTCCTCATCCGGCTGGTCCCATACGACATCCGCGTCATACATATAAATCCAGGGGTTCATGTAGCCCACCATCAACAGGCCGCCCCGCTTCAATACCCGGTAGGACTCCTGCCACATATTGTCCAGGTCTTCGATGTAGGCGTTGGACACGGGGCAGAAGATGATGTCAAAAGTGGCGTCCTTAAAGGGAAAGCGCTGGGTCATGTCTGCAAGCACAGTATGAATCCTCAGCCCTTCGCGCTCTGCGACCATCCTGTCGGATGCCAGCTGCGCCTGCGAATAATCCATGATGGTGGTTTCATAGCCTTTGGTGGCAAAGATGGGTCCCTGCTGTCCGCCTCCGCAGGCAAGCCCCAGCAGCTTGTTGCCCTTAGCCAAATCAAACCACCGGGTGGGGACAGTCTGTCCAATGGTGAGGGAGACTTCAATGGGTTTGTCTTTTTTTGCCATCAAATCCTCATGACTGATGGGGATGGTGAAGGGGTTTCCCTTCTTTGCAGATACCCTGTCCCAGCGGTCCTGGTTAAAGGCAAGATACTTGTCTGTCATGGTTCATCGTCCTCTTTGATTACAGATTGCGTTGGGTTGCTGGTGTGGCTTTTTAGTTTTTTGATTATATCACAAAGCAATCATAGGACTGATTATTGCCTTTGAAGAGTAACCCCGCGAAACCCAACGAAAAACCACGAAAACCGCGTACCGCCTGATGCCGCAAGGGCATACGGGCGGTTTTTGATGCTGTTTTCGCGCCGTTTTTTGCGCGGACATGCGTTCAAACCCTGCCTGTTCCGTCTCAAAACCCCATATTTTCAAGGGGTTTCGCGCCTTCCTTCAACTGGTCACCTCATGTCAGCCGATGTCAGTGCATGTCAGTCAATGTGTGTGGTAGCCTGCAGTCAATCAAGAACAAATGTTCGGTTAATGGAGGGAAACAGATGATCAGGATTGCGGCGGATCGCCTACAGGACGGCATCCCGGATTATTCAACGGTGGAGGAGGCTGTCCGCGCGTTTGAAATGGGCGCGGGCCGCCTGGCGCGGCTTTCGCGCTACTACGAGGGCAAGCACGACATCCTGTCGCGCACGCGGCTGACCGGGCTGCCTAACAGCCGCATCTGCCACGCCTACCCGCGCTATATCGCGCAGGTATCGGCTTCCTACCTTTTGGGAGAGCCGGTGCAGGTGGACGGGCCGGAGCCGGGCGCCAGCGCGCTGCGGGCCCTCTTGCTCAAAGCCTCCGCCGACTCGGTGGATGTGGAACTGGCCCTCTACCAGGCCATCTTTGGCCGCGCCGTCTCCCTGTGCTATGAGGACCGCTCAGCCCAGCCCTTTGTGTGCAGCCTCAACCCCCGAAACGCCTTTGTGGTCTATGACGATACGGTGGCGGGGGACCCGCTCTTTGGGGTCTACATTCAGGAAGACGAGGGACACAAGGCATACACCGTGTACACCGACCGCCATGTAATCATCTATGACAAAACCCGCAGGGCGCGGACACAGCCGCATCCTTTCCTTTCGCTGCCCATGGTGGAGTACAAAAACGGCGCGGACGCGCACGGGGATTTTGAGGACGTGCTGGCGCTGATTGACGCCTACAACCTCTTGCAGGCCGACCGGATGAACGACCGCCAGCAGTTTTCAGATGCCCTGCTGGTCTTAACCGGTGTGATGGGCATTGGCAGTGACGCGGAGGGCAGCGCCATGGAGAGATTGCGGCAGGAAAAGACGCTGGCGCTGCCGGATTCGGACGCCAAGGCCGAGTGGCTGGTCAAAACCCCGCAGGAGCAGGATGTGGACATCCTGCGCAAGGCGCTGGCCCAGGACATCCACAAGTTTTCCTTAACCCCTGATTTTTCGGACGAGCGCTTCGCGGGCAATGCCTCGGGCATCGCGATCAAGTACAAGCTGTTCAATTTTGATAACCGCATCAAGTTGAAGGAGCGCTACTTTGTCACCGGCCTCAGGGAGCGGGCCCGCGCCTTTTGCGGCTGGCTGTATACAAGGCAGCGCGTGGCCCTGGACGCGGATGAGCTGCGTTTCAAGCTTTCCCGCCGCCTGCCCGTGAACGAGCTGGAGCGCGCGGCCACCCTCAACCACCTGCGGGACATTTTACCTAAGGACACCCTGGCCTTCAACTCTCCCCTGCAGGAGGACCCGGCCCGGCGCGGAAAGGAGGGCACAGGCAGCAAATAATCCACACACTAATACAGAAAGGAGCAAAAAATGAACACGGAGAACGAGATGACAGAACAACGAACGGACGAACAAACCCAGCCCGCGGACCAGCTGACGGAAACAGAACCTGTGGATGTCCCTGAAACGCGGCATCAACCAGACAACCCGGCAGAACAAGCCCCCAGTGACCTGGCCCAGAAGGAGGCGGACTTAAGCGCGCGGGAGGAGGCCATCGCCCGGCGGGAGCGCAAATTCCAGGCGCGGGAAAACCTGCTGGCCCTGGGATTACCGGAGGAGATCCTGACCAACATGGATTTTGGAAGTGACAATGCGGTGGCATCCGCCCTGCGCATCGCCGCTCTGGCTGCAAGAAGCCAGCCCGCCCTACCCGCGGTGCCCGTGCCCAGGCAGGCTACGCCGCCGGCTCCCGCCTTCGCCAGCTACCTGGAGCGCGCCCGCCTCTTTCTGGAAGACCCGGAACACTACAAGCACATGACTGAAAACAAGCAATAAAAGGAGAAGAAAACGATGTCAACCACAACCACAATGCATGCCATCATCCCGGAGGTGCTGTCGGACCTGGTGGAAACCAAGCTGGGCAGCAAAATGACCCTGCTGCCCCTGGCCGTGCAGGACAACACGCTCAAAGGCCAGCCCGGGGATACCCTCAAATTCCCCGCCTTCCGCTACATCGGAAAGGCCGATGAGGTGGCCGAGAACGGCCGCGTCACGCCCAATTTGCTCACCTCCTTCGCGGTGTCCTCCCGCGTGCGCAAGTACGCCAAGGCCGTGCAGATTACGGATGAGGTGCGCCTGTCCGGCTTTGGCGACCCGGTGGGCGAGGCGGCCAGGCAACTGGCGCACGCCATTGACCACGCGGTGGACGACGCCCTGTTTGAGGAATTGGGGCACTTGCCCCTGGGCCGCGTCTACCCGGTGGCGGGGTTGTCCGCCGCCGCTGTGGCCGACGGGCTCACCCTCTTTGGGGAGGACCTGGACGGCGACAAGGTCATCCTGGTGGATCCGGAGGGCTTCGCGGCCCTGCGGAAGGACCCGGATTTCATCCGCGCCAGCGACCTGGGCCAGCGCGCCATCTTTACCGGCGTTGTGGGCGAGATCTGGGGCTGCCAAATCCTGGTGTCCAGCCGCGTGAAGGCGGACAGCGCAAGCGGCGAGAAGCGCTACTACATCATCAAGCCCGGCGCGCTGCGCCTGGTGAACAAGACCGGCACCTTCATTGAGGTGGACCGCGAGGCCGAGTATATGCGCGATACCATCTACGCCGCCAAGCACTGCGCCGCCTACCTGTATGACGACAGCAAGGCGCTCTCCCTGTCCGTCTTCACCGGCGTTGAAACCCTGGACGCGGCGCGCGCGGGCATCCTGAGCCTGCCAGGCCCGTCCGGCAAAACCCGGCTGGTAATCCCCGACAACATGACGCCGGCTAACTGCAAGTGGGTGTACACCCTGGATACCAGCCCCACCAAGGCCTTGACCTTTGGCACCGCGGTGACCGGCGCCACCGCCTGGGTGAACGCGCAAACCGACATCACCGCGGGCAGCAACACCATGCTGCACGCCATCCTGGTGGACAGCCAGAACAAGCCGCTGAAGGCCTGCCACCTGAGCATCACCGCGGGCTAAGACATGGCCCGGCCTGTCGCATGACAGGCCGGGTGAAACAAGGAGATTGAAATGACAGTAAAAGAACGCCTGATCAAATTGATGGGGGAGGCGCCGACGGAGGAAGGCTTGCTGGAGGAATACATCCTGCTGGCGGACACCCTCATTTGCGGCTACCTGGGGCGGGAGGAGCTGCCCGATACGCCGCGCGTGGACCCGGCGCGCGCCTTGCTGGCGCTGGCGCTTTTCAACCGGCGCGGGGCAGAGGGCGAAACCCGGCGGGTGGAGGGCGATGTGGCCTCTTGGTTTGAAAGCATGCCCGAGGCGGTGCGCCTGCAATTGCGGCCCTACCGCTTAGCCCGCGCGGTGAGCGCGCCATGATGCGCCCGCGCAAAAGCAGCCTGCGCAAGGTGACCTGCGCCAAGACCGCGGCCTTCGTGGACGCCACCGGCGGCATCGCGCGGCTGGAGACAAAGGAGCGCTTCAGCTTCTGGGCGCTGCGCCTGCCGCCGCAAAAGCGGGTAACCAGAACGCCCGCCGGCATCCGCCTGGCCATCACCTGGAAGCTGATCCCCCAGGGCACGCCGGACGTGGCGGCGCGTGACCACCTGTATTTTGAGGAGGACCCGCGGTGCTTTGTGGTGACGGCGGTGCAGGTTTACCCACGCCATGTGGCCTACCACCTGGAGTTAAGCCAATGATGCGGGCCATCTACCTGGCCTTGCAGGAGGGGCTGCCCTGCCCGGTCATGCGCGCCTGGCCGCAGCATCCCCCGGCGCTGCCCGGCTGCGTGTTTCACCTGAAGGAATGGACGCGCCGCAATCCGGCGCAGGCGCGGGTGGTGATCGCGGTCACCCTGCGGGTGAACACGCCCCAGCAGGGTGATGACTACGCCGACCTGGCCAGCGCGGCGCTTTCGCCCCTGGGCCTTTCATTATTAACCGCCCGGGATGACCAGGAGGCGCAGACCGGCTTTTTCCTCAAGGCGCTGGCGTTTGAGGGCAGCGCAACACTGGGCGCAGACGGCGCCTTCAGCCTGATGCCAAGTCCCCATGCCCTGCGCGCCAACTTGCTGGTTGACGGCGTCAAAATCAAGGACGCCTCGGCCCTGTCCTGTGAATGGGTAAGTGAGGAAGGCCGCCTGCTGCGCCAGGTCCGTATCCGCTATGAGATGTTGGGGGAACCAGAAGCCCACCAGGTGCTGAGCGCTGCCGCAAAAACCAGCCTGGTGCTTACCTTCTTTGATCCCTCAGCCGGCAGCAACCAGTCCCTCACCATGCGCTGCCAGCAAGCAGAGGCGAAGGCGATGTACGAAAAAGCGGGGCAGATCACCTACGGGCCGGTGAATTTGCTGCTTAAGGAAGTGTAATGGAAATACAGAAAATGCAGGATTTTTTGGAGGACGCAGTGGGCGCGCCCTATGTCTACGGCGGCACGGGCAAGCCCTGCACGCCGGATTACCGCCGCGCGCGCGCGGCGCAATACCCCGCGATGGCCGGCAACATCAGGAAGTTTTGCCCGGTGCTGTCCGGCAAAACCACCAGCTGCGGCCGGTGCAAATACAAGGGACGGCCGGCCTATGACTGCGCGCAGCTGGTGAAAGCGGCCTTCAAGGCAGCCGGCGTCCTGCTGCCCTCGGGCGCCACCTCCCAGTGGAAGGCAAAGGCGGCCTGGGTTTACCAGGGGCGGATCACAGGCGCGGCCGCCAGGCATGTATGCGTCCTGTTTCGCCAGGAGGCGGATGGCAAAACCATAGCGCACGCGGGCATCTCCCTGGGCAATGGCTTTGTGATTGACGCCAGGGGGCACGCCGTGGGCGTCATCAAAAGCAGGCTGACCGCCTACCCCTGGACGCACATGGCC
>DUQZ01000073.1 GCA_012837525.1 Clostridiales bacterium
TTGGCATTGGACAGATGGCCTTCCTTCACATTCATCCAGCAGGAAGCCAGGTGCTCATGGTTATTGATCCAGTATTCGGCAGGCCGCTGGGTCAGACAGACTTTCATGGCTCGGTCGCAGCGGGGTGAGAAGGCGCAGCCCGACGGCAGCAGCAGCATGTCCACAGGCACCCCAGAAATGGGCGTAAGACGCTCCTTCTCCTCGCTCTCTATCCGGGGAATGGAGCGCATGAGGCCCTTGGTATACTCGTGCTTGGGGTGGTAAAAGATCTCCCTGGCGCTTCCCCGTTCCACCAGGTGCCCTGCATACATCACGATAACCTCATCACACATCCCAGCCACCACCCCCAGGTCATGGGTAATCATGATGATGGCCATGCCCAGGCGATGCTGCAGTTCCCGCATCAATTCCAGAATCTGGGCTTGGATGGTGACGTCCAGGGCTGTCGTCGGCTCATCAGCAATCAGGATGTCCGGCTCGCACACCAATGCCATGGCAATCATCACCCGCTGGCGCATGCCGCCGGAGAGTTCGTAGGGATATTGGCGCATGCGTTGCTCCGGGTCGTTGATGCCCACCATGGTCAGCATCTCTACCGCACGGTTGTACGCTTCTTCCTTGTTGCGCTGTGTATGCAGCAGGATGGTTTCAATCATCTGGTTGCCAATGGTGAAAACGGGGTTTAATGAGGTCATGGGGTCCTGGAAGATGATGGAAATCTTGTTGCCCCGAATTTTTCGCATGTCCCGTTCCGTCATGCCCACCAATTCCTGGCCCCTGAATTTGATGGAACCGGCATCAATGCGGCCAGGCGGCGTTAAAATCTGCAAAATCGAGTAAGCCGTGACCGATTTTCCGGAGCCGGATTCCCCCACGATGCCCAGCACGCTGCCCTGCTTTAGCTGGAAGCTCACCCCGCCCACTGCCGGCACCACGCCAGACGGCGTGTGGAAGTTGGTACACAGGTTTTGTACATCCAAAATCGTTTCCATGCGCCCTCCTTAGTTGCGGAGCTTGGGGTCAAAGGCATCGCGCAGGCCATTGCCCAGGAGGTTGAAGGACAGCACGATCAGGAAAATGGTCAAGGCCGGGAAAATGAGCAGATAGGGATAGCTAACCAGTCCTATCCGGGCATCATTGGCCAGGGAGCCCAGGGAGGGCATCGGGATCGACACCCCCAAGCCCATAAAGGACAGGAAACTTTCTGTGAATATCGCTGAAGGAATCTGCATGGCAGCTGTGATGATGATCACGCTGATGCAATTGGGCACCAGGTGATTGAAAATGATGCGCCTGGCACCAGCCCCTGAAGCCCGGGCAGCCAGCACAAACTCCTGCTCCTTGATGGAAAGAATCTGCCCTCGCACCTGGCGGGCCATGCTGACCCAATACAGCAGGCCAAACACAATGAAGATGGAAATCATGCCGCTGCCAAGGCGCAGCACCAGGCTGCTTTTGGATTGAGAAACAATGTCCTTGATGGCGACGGACAGTAAAATCACAATCAGCACATCCGGCAGGGAGTAGATGATGTCCACAATCCGCATCATGATAAGGTCCACCCGACCGCCAAAATAGCCGGAGATGGAGCCGTAGATGATGCCAATCAATACCACGATAATGGCAGCCACCAGGCCCACCAACAGAGAGATCCGGGTGCCATAGATGACCCGGATGGCATAGTCCCGCCCCAGGTTGTCCGTTCCCATGATATGGGGAAAGATGCGTTCCCCTCTGTCAATCCGGGCCTGCTCCTTCTGCGAATACTCAAAGGGACCCAGGTACTGGGCGGTGACATCCTGTTTGGTGTAGCTATATGGATATATCATGGGAGCAATGAACGCAATCAGGGCAATCAGGATGATGACACAAAGACACAGCATCGCCAGCTTGTTCCTGCGCAGGCGCACCATTGCATCCCTGAGGAAGGAGACGCTGGCCTTGGTCAGCACCAGTTGTTCCTTTTCCTCCTCACTGGCAGGCTCAAACAACCCCGGGTCCGGGTGCATGGAGAAGTAGCGCTTCTTTTGCACAGAGTTATCGGCAGTGTTTGACATACTCACCTCAGATCGATTCTAGGATCCAATATCTTATATAGGACATCGGACAGCAGGTTTAAGAAAATAATGAGCGTTGCCAGAAAGATGGTGACACCCATGATCATCATGTAATCAGTACGCAGCATGGAATTGACAAACAGCCGGCCCAAGCCCGGCACCGCGAAGATGTTTTCTACCACCATGGAGCCCGTTAAGATATAAGCCATCATGGGGCCGGCATAGGTCACCACCGGCCCAAGCGCGTTTTTCAGCGCATGCTTGTATATCACCCGGGGCTGGGGCACCCCCTTGGCCTTTGCCGTGCGGATATAATCTTGCCCCAGTACATCCAGCATGGCGGAGCGCTCCAGACGGGTGGTATAGGCCATGGGATACAGAGACAAGGATAAAATGGGCAAAATCAGCCCCCCGGGCTGGGAACCCATGGTGGGAAACCAGCGCAGCCGGAGTGCGAACACCAGCAAAAACAGGGTAGCGACAACAAAGGAAGGCATCGACACCAGAGCGGTGGTAACCACCTGAATCACCTTGTCCAGCCAGCGGCCCCGATTGAGGGCAGCCAAGGCTCCCAGGATGACGCCCAGGGTCAAAGCCAGGACAGCAGCCGAAAACCCGATGGTAGCCGAATAAGAAAAACCGCCTGCGATCAGCTCGCTCACCGTTTTCCCGACCCAGGCGGTGGATAGGCCCAGGTCAAAGCGCAGCAGGTTGCGTAAGTAATTGAAGAATTGCACCGGCACCGGTTTATCAAAACCGTATTTTGCTTCCAAAGCCCGCACCGTGGCATCCGTCAGCGCTTTTTCCGCGGAGAAGGGGCTTGCAGGCACAGCGTGCATGATGAAAAAGGTCAGCGCGACGACCAAAAAAATCGTAAACAGCGCCAATCCGAACCGCTTCACTAAATAAACCAGAAATTTTGAGGACACAGGTGCCTTCCTTTCCATTCGCGGCAGTAAATTGCGGTTAATTATACACGGGGCAAAGGGAATGTCAACTCATAACTGCAGGAAATCGCGCCATCTCTTGTATAAAACCGATAAAATTCCACCAAAACAGCCAAGCGCAAGAAAAGAACAATAGAAACGAAATAAATACATTTTTCCAATTCGAAGTATACCCCATTTCCCCCTGTACTGCAAGGATTAACTTGGGAAAGTTTCCCTTGACAACAACCCGCCATACACAAACAGGGACTGTGTTTTGCCAGTCCAGCACCGAATGATCCTCCAAAACAGGATTCACGGCGGGTGTCTGTTTAGTTATACCAACACAGCGAATAATCCTGCCTGCACACATCAAAGCTTCATGTTGTTTTTCACCCCTTTATCTGATTGACTTTTGCCCACACCCTCTATATAATGCGCTTTGCGTGTATAATAACCACTATATATTGTTGATTTGTTAGAAAGGGTTGTAGATATGACATCAAGTGTTCCCCTCCCCGGCTCCATCCAGAAGCGCTCCGGCCAAGCGGAGGCCTATGATCCCGGCAAAATCATGGCCGCCCTGGGCAAGGCCTTCATCGCCACCGGGGAGGACATCGACAAAGAGCAGCTGCTGGCACTCACCCGGGACGCCGAAGCCCTGCTGAACGCCGCCCTGCAGGAAGGCCAGCCCTTCACCGTGGAAACCGTGCAGGACATGGCGGAGCAGGCCCTCATGCAGGCCGGGCATTTTGCCCAGGCCAAGGCCTATATCCTCTACCGCGATGTACGCCGCAAAAAGCGGGAGGAGCGCCAGAAGCTGCTGGCCTACTTCCCGGATTTCGACGAGCTGGCTCCCGTCCTGGACGGCATTGAGCGCGACTTCCCGCAGGAGGAATACGCCCTGTTTGTCCTCAACCGCAAGTTTCAATCCTTATATAAGGAGAACAGCGGGCTGGATGAGCGCATGGACATCCTCATCCGCGCGGCCATTGAGTTGACGGACAAGGAAGCCGCGAAGTGGGAGTTTATCGCCTCCCGCCTGTACAACTGCCATTACCTGTTTAGCCTGCGCCTGCGCGAGGAAGCCCTGGGGCTGACCTCCTTTTATGACAAACTGGTCTACCTGGACAGCCAGAACCTGCTGGCGCCCCAGATGCTGGCCACCTATACCAAGGAGGACCTGGACACCGCCGCCACCTTCATGGTGCCCGAGCGGGACAACCTCTTCCCTTATTCCGGCATCGAGCTGCTCACCAAGCGCTATGTCATCCAGACCCGCCGGCACGAGCCCATGGAGAGTGCGCAGGAGATGTACCTGTCCATCGCCCTCTTTTTGGCCATCCCCGAAACACCCGAAAAACGCCTGAAGTGGGCCAAGCGCTTTTATGACATGCTAAGCCAACTCAAGGTGACCATGGCCACCCCCACCCTGTCCAACGCGCGCAAACCTTACCACCAGTTGTCCAGCTGCTTCATCGACACCGTGCCGGATGATTTGCAGGGCATTTACCGCAGCATTTCCAATTTTGCCAATGTCAGCAAATACGGCGGCGGCATGGGCCTGTACTTTGGCAAAGTGCGGTCTCAGGGCGCTGCCATACGCGGCTTTGAGGGCGCGGCCGGCGGCGTGATCCGCTGGATCCGCCTGGCCAACGATACCGCCGTGGCGGTGGATCAACTGGGCGTACGCCAGGGCGCGGTCGCTGTCTACCTGGATGTCTGGCACCGCGATTTGCCGGAGTTCCTCCAGCTGCGCACCAACAATGGGGACGACCGCATGAAAGCGCACGACGTCTTCCCCGCCGTGTGCATGCCCGATTATTTTTACCAGCAGATCAAGGACAACATGAACGGTGACTGGCACCTCTTTGACCCGCATGAGGTCCTCACCCGCAAGGGCTGGGCCCTGGAAGACAGCTTTGGCGAGGAATGGACGCGCAAATACCTGGAGCTCATTGATGACCCCACCATCTCCCGCCGCGTCATTCCCATGAAGGACTTGATCCGCCTGATCATCAAATCCGCCGTGGAGACCGGCACGCCCTTCGTGTTTAACCGCGACCATGTCAACCGCATGAACCCCAACCCGCACAAGGGGATGATCTACTGCTCCAACCTCTGCACCGAGATCGCGCAGAACATGTCCGGTATTTCCTTAGTGGAAGAAACCATCACCACCCGCGATGGCGACACCGTGGTGGTCACCACCACCAAGCCCGGTGACTACGTGGTGTGCAACCTGGCCAGCCTTAATTTGGGCAAGCTGGATACTGACAACCACGCGGAGATGGAAAGCCTCATCACCTCCGCCGTGCGCGCGCTGGACAACGTGATTGACCTGAACTACTACCCCGTCCCCTACGCCCGCATCAACAACCGCCGCTACCGGCCCATCGGCCTGGGCGTCGCCGGCTACCACCACATGCTGGCCTTAAAGGGCATCCCCTGGGAGAGCGACGCGCACCTGCAGGTCGCGGACACCGTCTTTGAGGACATCAACTACTACACCATCAAAGCCAGCATGGACCTTGCCCGCGAGAAGGGCACCTATGACTACTTCCCCGGCTCTGACTGGGAGACCGGCGCCTATTTTGACAAGCGCGATTACACCGCTGACCGCTGGCAGCAGCTGCGCCAGGATGTCGCGCAGCACGGCCTGCGCAACGGCTACCTCTTAGCCGTCGCGCCCACCTCCTCCATCTCCATCATCGCGGGCACCACCGCCGGCACCGACCCCATCATGAACCGCTTCTACTACGATGAGAAGAAGTCCGGCCTCATCCCCCGCGCCGCGCCCGATCTGTCCATGGCCACCTACTGGTACTACACCTCCGCGCACTCTGTGGACCAGCACGCCTCCATCCGCGCCTGCGGCGTCAGGCAGCGGCACATCGACCAGGCGCAGTCCATGAACCTGTACATCACCAATGATTACAGCTTCCGCCAGGTGCTCAACCTCTACCTGGCCGCCTGGGAGGAAGGCGTCAAGACCGTTTACTACATCCGCTCCAAATCCCTGGAGGTGGATGAGTGCGACAGCTGCTCCACCTGATACGGGGAGACGGCGGAGAAATAAGAGAGACGACGACTTGGGGGGCATTCTTGAAAGAATGCCCCCAA
>DUQZ01000074.1 GCA_012837525.1 Clostridiales bacterium
CCCGCAGCTTCACAATGATTTGTTCTACCCCATATGCTTTCCTTGCCATGTTTTCAGTTCCTCCTGTTTCGTTGATTATATCTCAACTAACTCTCGGACTGGTACAAGGATTGGGGGGCAGGTCAATGAGGTACCACAGGCTGGTGGGAAGCGCGAGGATGCTCAGCTCTGTGTCGTCACGTGTCCATTTCTTGCGGCGCACTTTGACTTCCTTCACAGGCTACTGATGGTGAGCAACAGACATGGAGCCCCTCCTTTCGAGACGATTCATTTGGTTTGTGCTTTCAATTGTGCATTTATCTTAGCAACGCCTCGCCGCTTGTCAATGTATATGCAGGGAATTAAAGCCCGGAACTTGGCTGTGTACAACAAGATTTACGAGATTTTCTCAAAATAGACAAACGAAAAGACCGCAAAACAGCGCAAATTTACATAATTTGATGCATGAATATCCGCCGCCCGCGCGTTTGATGGGCGAATGGCGGAAGGACGGGTGTGGTGACGCCCGGCAGTGGCCTTCCTTTCTTTACGCGTATAAAGCGCTTGTGTTATACTATGAACCAAAGAATTGTATGGTGGAGGGCGTATGGCGCTTATCGATGTGATCGCGGCCAAGAAATTCGGCCACGAATTGACAAAGGAGCAACTGGCGGAGTTCGCGAACGCCGCCACGGACCCGGCCACGCCGGATTACCAGCTGGCTGCCCTCTTGATGGCGATCCGCTTAAACGGGATGAGCGATCAGGAAACGGCGGAATTGACCCTGGCGATGGCGGAAACCGGCGATATCTTAAGCCCCGATGTGGGCGGCGTGCCGGTGGACAAGCATTCAACCGGCGGGGTGGGCGATACCACCACGCTGATTTTGGCGCCCCTGGTGGCGGCCTGCGGCGGCAAGGTGGTGAAGATGTCCGGCCGGGGGCTGGGCCATACCGGCGGTACGCTGGACAAGCTGGAGAGCATCGAGGGCTTTCAGATTGAACTGTCAGAGGAGGACTTCCTGCGCATCGCGCGGGAGGTGGGCTGCTGCGTGGTGGGGCAAACGGGCGAATTGGCCCCGGCGGACAAGCGCCTATACGCGCTGCGGGACGTCACCAGCACGGTGGACAGCATCCCCTTAATCGCCTCCTCCGTGATGAGCAAGAAACTGGCGGGCGGCGCAAAAGGCATTGTGTTGGATGTCAAACTGGGCACCGGCGCCCTGATGAAAACCAAGGAGGACAGCCTGGCCCTGGCGCGCGCGATGTGTGACATCGGCAGGCGCGCGGGGCGTGAGATGGCGGCCCTCCTCACCAGCATGGATGAGCCGCTGGGCAGCCATGTGGGCAACGCGCTGGAGGTCAAAGAGGCCATCGACACGCTGGCAGGCCGGGTGACGGGCCCCTTGCTTGAGGTCTCCCTGGCTTTGGGCGCGCAGATGCTGCTGGCGGGCGGTCAGGCGCAAACTGAGGCGGAAGCCCGCGCCATGCTGGAAAAAGCGCTGGCAGACGGCAGCGGCCTTGACAAATTTAAGCAGATGATTACCGCCCAGGGCGGGGACGCGCGGGTGTGCGATGATACCAGCCTTCTGCCGCAGGCAAGCATGAAGACGGAGATCAAATCCCAGCAGGAAGGCTATATCTGCGGCATGAAGACCGAGCAGCTGGGCCTGGCTGCGCAAATTCTGGGCGCGGGCAGATTGCGCAAGGAAGATGTAATTGACTATGCAGCGGGGTATATCCTAAAGAAGCGCATTGGGGACTTTGTGAACAAGGGCGAGGTCATCGCGGTGCTGCATCATGAGGCGACTGCGCCTTATGAAAAAGCCGCTGCCATGCTGACGGACGCCCTGCTGTTTTCAAAGGATCAACCGCAAAAACAGGCGCTGATCCACGCGATGATCGCGCGGGACGGAAAGGAAACTACATGGAACTGAACAACAAAAAATGGCTGCCGCTGCTGCTGGCGCTGCTGTTGGCACTGGCCATGATCCCTGCCCTGGCTGAAACCGAAGCGGAAGAGCCCGCGGCGGAGCAAGAGCACTTCTTCGCGCAGCTGGAGCTGACCTATCTGGACGGCACCCCCTTTGACACCTCCATCTTCCGGGGCAAGCCGGTCTTCCTCAACATCTGGGCCACCTGGTGCCCGCCCTGTGTGACCGAAATGCCCATTCTGGACGAGTTGGCCAAGGAGTATGAGGACAAGATCTCCATCATCGGCCTGCACGCGGAAAGTCTGACGGTGTCCAAGGAAGGCGAACTGGTGGATGATGAGGAAAAGATTGGCTTGGCAAAGGAAATGAAGGAGAACATGAGCCTGAGCTATGCCCTGATCAACCCGGACCGCACCCTCTTCATCCTGATGAATGACCCGCAGTACGGCCTGCAGGTGACGGCGCTGCCCACCACCTGGATGATTGACGCGGAGGGCTATGTGCGCGAGGTCATCCCCGCCGCCCGGGACAAGAAAGGCTGGGCGGAAGCCATTGACAGCTTCCTTGAGAAGATGCAGGCTGAGGAAGACAGCAAAACCGAAGGCTGATAGCCATAAATCATTGAGCTTTACAAACGCGGGGGGACTATCCCCCCGCGGTGAAAGGAAGGAACCCATGAAAAACCGACTGATGATCATCCTTGCCCTCATCCTGATGCTGGCGATGCCAACGCTGGCCGAGGAGGAAGCAGCCCCCATCAAGCTGGCGGAGATTGAGCTGTTTAACCAGACGCTGCTTGAGCACGCGGTGGCGGAGGAGCAGCCCACCTTTTTGGACGAGGGCAATTACATCGTCCGCGGGGAGGGCTATGAGTTGCTGCTGGGCAGCGAGGACGTCAGCACGGACAGCCTGGTGCTTGGCGCGGCCATCCACTGGATTGGCGAGCGCGCCCAGACAGCGGACAACAAGCTGACCGGGCCGCGGGATACCGCCCCGGGCATGAGCCTGGAGACGCTGCTTGCCCGCTTTGCCAACGACAACCAATACCTGGCCGGGCGCCCGGACAGCGCGGTGCTCTATATTGACGGCGAATTGCCGGCGGCCGTCTCCGTGGGCTTTATCACCCGCGATGGCCAGAACGTGCAGATGGTGGAGCATGATGTCTACTACCAGGCCGGCGAGGGCGTGATGCGCGAGGGCATCCAGTTCACCATCGAGTCCGGCGACATCACCGCCATCCGCACCTTTGCGGCCAAGGAAGCCCTAAGCCAGCAGGCCGCGGCGGATGAGCTGCAGGCCCTGCGCGACTTGCAGGAGGAAAACGCCTACATCGCCTTTGGCGACATGGCGGGCAGCCGCTTAGCCCGGGAGGACATGGTGCTGGCGGGCCTGGACTTCTTTGATACGGATTATCAGGCTGCTGTGACAGCCCTGGGCGAACCCGCCAATGAGGAGCGCCATGAGGACAGCGACGGCAGCACGCTCATCACCTGCCAGTGGCCGGGCCTGGAGGCGGTGTTCCGCCAGAAGGACGGTGCCTCCCGCGCCATTCGCATCACAGCGCAGGGCGAAGGTGTCTTTGAAGGCCCGCGCGGGCTGCGGCTGGGGGATACCCTGGCGCAGGCGCTCTCCCGCTTTGAGCACTCCGGCACCCTGGATGAGGACGGCGGCGCCCTGTATGGGGACGCCCAAAACCAGCAGGCGCCCTATGGCTTGATGCGCATCAACCCGGAAAACACCATGCTGTATTACGCCATTGCCACAGAAACGGGCAAGGCAGGCCTGGTCATGGAGTTTGTGGACGACATCCTGGTTTCCATGAGCCTGACCACCCTGTAACCCCCAAAAAGCGCGGCTTGCGCTTTTTTCGCTTGTTTTCACACGACAAGAGGAGTTGCGATGAAAATCAACCTATCCTGTCCGGTCGAGCTGTGGCATTTTAAACTGCCTACGCGGGACTATCCGGTTGTCCGGCTGAACCTGTTCAACCTGTCAGACAAGGCGGTGACCTCCATCCAGGCGGCGCTGCTGAGCTTTGATGAGGAAGGCAACCAGTTCATGCGGCAGGTGGAGCGGGTGAATGGCCTGGAAGGCGACGCCCGCAGCGCTTTTGAAGTGATGATCGCCATGGAGGATGGCCACCTGGCGCACTACATGGACTTCATCATCGAGAAGGTGTGGTTTGAGGACGGCACCGTGTGGCGCCGCGGGACGGGTGAATTGTCCGAGTACAAGCCCAACCGGCTGGAGCCGTCCCGGCAACTGGATTTGCTGCGCCAGATGGCGGGCGCGGACGCCATGGGCTACCCCAGCGACCAGGGCGCGGTGTGGGTGTGCCTGTGCGGACGGCCCAACGCGGCCAGCGCCACCAGCTGCGTGCGCTGTGAGCGCGACAAGCACGAGCAGTTCACCAAGTTTAATAAAGCGGCGATTGAAACCCTCATTTACCGCCGCGACAGCGAGATGGAGGAGAAGGCCCTGGCCGCGCGCCTGGAAGCGGGCCGCATGCAGGAGGAGCGCGAAGCGCGCGAAAAGCGCCGCAAAAAGCGCATCCGCAACAGCCTGCTGGCCGTTTTGATTCTGGCCATTCTGGCCGGCGGCGCCTACGCCACCATCACCTACGGCATTCCGGCCTACAATTATTACCAGGCTGAGCAGCTGCTGATCAGCAAGCAATACGACCAGGCAAAGGAAAAATACCTGGCGCTGGGGGATTACCGGGAAAGCGCGGATTTGGCCAAGGAAGCCGACTACCAAAAGGCGGAAAGCTTCCTGCAAAACGGCAACGTGACCGCCATCAAAAGCGCGGAGGACTTATACCTGGCGCTGGCGGAATACAAGGACAGCGCCCAGCGCTATCAGGCCGCCCATTACAGCCGGGCCGAATTGGTACTAAAAAACGGGGATTATGAGCAGGCTGTCAGCATGTTCAAAAGCCTGGGCGATTATTCAGACAGCGCGGAACGGGCGCAGCGCGCGCAGTATGACTGGGCAAAGCAGTTAATGGATGAGCTGAACTACGCCCGCGCGCGGGAGATCTTCCTGGCGCTGGGCGCGTATGAGGACGCGGCAACCCTGGCGGATGACTGCCTTTACCTGCCCGCTCTTGCCCACCTGGACAACAAGGAGTTTGCCCTGGCGGAAGCCCTGCTGCTGCAGTTGCCGGAGCGGCAAAGCGCGCAGCTGAAACTGCAGGAGGTGTACTACAACTGGGGCGACATGCTGTTTAAAGCCCAGCAGTTTGAGGACGCCGCGGCCAAGTTCCTGCAGGCGGGCGATTACCTGGACGCCTTCCGCAGGGCCTCGGAGTGCTTGTATGAGCCGGCCATCCTGCTGTTCACCCAGGGGCAGTATGAGAAGGCCAAGAGCTATTTTGACCAGATCCTGGCCTACCGCGACAGCCAGATCATGTCCCAGCAGGCCTCCTACCATATGGGCCGGCAGGCAATTGAGGCGGAGCAATGGCAAACCGCCAAGGACCGCTTGAGCGAAGCGCCGGACGTGCAGGATGCCCAGCCCCTGTTGCGGGAAGCCAACTACAAATTGGCGGAAGCCGCGCTGGCGGCCGGCCAGTTTGCGGAGGCCGCGGGCCTGTTTGAAGCGGCAGGCGATGTAAAAGACGCGAAAGAGAAGGCGCAGCAGGCCTGGTTTGACGGCGGCATCGCGATGATGAACCAGCGGGATTACGCCGCCGCTGTAGGGTACTTCAACAAGATACCGGAGTATAAGACCGCCGGGGAGGAACTGCTGCGCGCGCGCTACAATATGGCGATTGACCTGCTTGAAAAAGAGCAGTACACCGACGCCATCACAGCCTTTGGTGAGCTGGGCGATTACGAGCAGACCCAGGATTATCTGGACAAGGCGGCCTACCAGCTGGCTATTTTGAGCCTTGAAAACAAGGAGTACGAGGAGGCCGCGGAGCGCTTCTTAAAACTGGGCAACTACATGGACGCGCCCAGGCGCTACCAGGAGGCCCAGCACGCCCGCGCGCTGGACAAACTCAACGCGGGGGACTTGGCTGGCGCGATTGAGCTGCTCTCCGGCATCCGGGAGTACGGCAACGCGGAGGAGTTGTATGTGGCGGCCGTGTACCAGCAAGCCGCGGCCGAGGAAGCGGCCGGCAACCTGGGCCAGGCTGCCCGGCTGTATGCCCTGATTCCGGGGCATCAGGACGCGCAGGCAAAAAGCCAGGCCAACTACACCGCCTACTATGAAACCGCCTACCAAACGGCAAAGGAAGCGCAAAAGGCCAAGAACTACAAGGCGGTGGTGGAGGCGCTCTCCGGCCTTGACATGACAGGCACCAGCGAGGCCTATGCCGACATCAAGGACATGTACGAGGACGCCGTCTACCGCTACGCGGATGAGCTGTACGCGGATAAAAAACCCTATGAGGCGCTCAAATACTACCGCATGATCCTGGATTACAAGGATGTTTCCACCAGGAAGATTACCCGGGCACCCTACCAGCTTATCGGCAAATGGGAGTCCACCAAGGGCGTGATTCTGGAGTTCCGCGATGACGGCACCTGCACCTTTGACGGCAAGGAGATGTACTACTACGCCAGGCAGTATTTGCTGCAGGTGGGCGACAGGGCGGATGAGATCAACATCAGCTACAATATCGTCTATCAGCGGGAGAACGCGCTGACCATCCAGCACACCAAAACCAAAACTATGTACAAATGCACCCGCGTTGAGTAGGGGCGCCCCGGATGCTTGTGCAAGGCATAATCGCGCGGTACAAACAGCGCACGGCGCTCTCTTTTGAGGGCAGGATCCCGGCGCTGGATGGGCTGCGCGCCTTTTTTGTATTCTCGGTGGTGGCCTTTCACCTGTTTGAGCAAAGCTGGCTGGCGCCGCGCTTTACCGTGCTTGGCCTGCATATCAACCTGGACCCTTTTTTGCGCACCGGCTACCTCTGGGTGGACGGGATGCTGTTGCTGTCCGGCTTTTTGCTGTATCTGCCCTATGCCAGGTCCAGGGAGGCGGGGCGGCCTTTTTTAAGCCGGCCCGGCTTTTACCGCAGGCGTCTGGCGCGCATTGTGCCCACCTACCTATTGCACCTGGTCATCATCTTTTTGGTGGTCGCGCTGCCCGAGCGGCGCTATGTGACCTGGTGGCACGCCGCGCGCGACTGGTTGGCCCACCTTACCTTCACCCACCCGCTTTTTCCCTTCAGCTCGCGCTTTACGCCGTTAAACGGGGCACTGTGGACCATCGGGGTGGAGATGCAGTTTTATTTGCTGTTTCCGCTCCTGGCGCGCGCCTTTGATCGCATGCCGTTGTTTGTCTACGCAAGCGGCACAGCGGTCGCCCTGGCTTTTCGGGGATACGCCATGACCATCCCGCAAACACCCATGCTGATTAACCAACTGCCCGCCTTTTTGGATGTCTACCTGCATGGCATGATCGCGGCGATGGTGTTCGCGCGCTTTGAAAAGCAAAAGGATGATGGCCTGCGCCGCGCGCTGTTTACCGCCGTCACGCTGGCCGCGGTGATGGGCCTGGCGGTCATTGTGCGGCATCAGGCGGGCATGCGCAGCATTGAAAGCCTGCGCGTGGGGCAGATGAGCGTGCGCTACGCGCAGTCCGTGCTGTCTGCCCTCCTATTGCTGGGGGTATCCTTGGGTCTGGGCGGTATCCGGCTGGTGATGGGCAACAAGGTCACAGCCTATCTGGCAGCCATCAGCTACCAGGTGTACATGTGGCACCAGATGATCGCCGTCCAGTTTAAAAAATGGCGCATCCCGCCCAGTGAGCACCCGCAGCCGCACACGGTGTTTGAGCGCGACTGGCAAACCCTCTATGTGCTGCTGGTGATGCTGGCCACTTTTGTGATCGCGACTGCCATCACCTATTTGGTGGAGCGGCCTCTGCTGGAGCGCCTCAGTAAACCCGGGCAAAGGAAACAGCGGCGATGATGACCCCGGTTGGCATCTACATCCACCTGCCCTTTTGTGAGCGCAAGTGCGCCTACTGCGATTTTCCCTCCTTCCCCGGGCAGGAACAGCACCGCGCGGCCTATACCAGGGCTGTGATGGCGGAAATCAAGGACCGCGCGGCGCGGGTGGGCCGCCTTGGCGTGGACACCATTTTCCTGGGCGGCGGCACGCCTTCCATGATGGAAAGAGGGCAGATCACGGCCATCCTGAGCCAGGTCCGGAACAGTTTTGAGGTGGAACCGGACGCCGAAATCACCTGCGAGGCCAACCCGGGCAGCCTGGGATCAGACTTCCTTGCCGAACTGCGGGCAGCGGGTGTCAACCGCATCAGCATCGGCGCGCAGTCCGCGCACGCGGAGGAGCTGCGCCTGCTGGAGCGCGTACATGACTGGGCGCAGGTAATCCAAGCTGTCCATTTGGCGCGGGCGGCAGGGTTTACAAACATCAACCTGGACTTGATGAGCGCCCTGCCCCACCAGACCTGGGACAAGATGCGCGCGACGCTGGACGCGGCGCTGGAGCTTTCGCCCAGCCACCTGTCCGTGTACAGCCTGATCATTGAGGAAGGCACGCCCTTTTTTGCCCGCTATGAAAGAGGGGAGCTGCCCCTGCCGGATGAGGAGACCGAGCGCGCAATCTACTGGCACACGGTGCTCTATCTGAAAAAGGCAGGCTATGCGCAGTATGAGTTGAGCAATTTTGCTAAGGACAACCAAGTGTGCCGCCATAACCTGAACACCTGGCGCTACCACGACTACCTGGGCTTTGGCGCCTCCGCGGCCGGGTTGTACCTAGGCACCCGGCGCAAAAACCCCAACGACCTGTTTGATTATCTGCAGGGGAAGGCGCCGGCGGTTGAGGTGTTACGCCCTGCAGACACCCGCTTTGAGCAGCTGATGCTGGCGTTGCGGCTCAACGAGGGGCTGAGCCTGGACGCCTTCAGCCGCCGCCAGGGCATCTGCGCGCTGGAGGTTTGGCCTGACGCCATCCAGGCGCATATCAAAGGCGGCCTGCTGGAGCTGACGGGTGAGCGCCTGCGCTTAACAAGGCTGGGCTTTGACTTGATGGATCGGGCACTCCTTGACTTCTTGCCTTGATTAAACTTAATTGCCGTTTATTGCATGATTTTTGATGCCTGATGCGTTATACTGTTGACAAGACATAAGGAGGACGGTTTCATGAAACGATTGATCAGCGGGATAATCCTTGCAGCCTTGCTTGTGAGCCTGCTGCCCATGACGGCCCTGGCAGGTACCGGATACGCCATGGTGACCAACACCAATCGCTTGAACATCCGCTCTGGCCCCGGGACGGAGCATGCCATCATCGGCAGCATCCCGCGGGGTGAGTGGATTGAAGTATTTGGCAATGACGGCTCCTGGGTCTATGGGCGCACGGTAAAGACCAACATCACGGGCTATTTCAGCGGCAGCTTTTTGAAAATCACGGGCACGGGCAGCGGCGGCGTTGGCTCCGTCGTGGTGGTGAACAACCCCAACCCCAGCTCCTTTTTAAACCTCAGGCAGTCGCCCTCCTACTCAGCGCCTGTGCTGGCCATTTTCTACAACGGCGCCACCGGCACGGTGCTGGGGCATACCAATGGCTGGTACCATGTGGACATCTCCGGCATGCGGGGCTATTTCCGCCAGGAGTTCCTAAAGCTCTCCGGCGGCATGGGCTCAGTCGGCACCGCCACGGTATACAGCCAAAACGGCGGCAGCGTGAACCTGCGCTCTGGCCCCTTTTATGGCAACAATGTCATCGGCTCCGGCGCTGTGGGCACGGTAGTGACCGTGTATTTGAAGGGCAGCCAGTTTTGGTACATCGCGATGGCCGGCACCTACGGCTTTATGGATTCCGCCTTCTTAACCGGCGGCTCCGGCGGCGGCTCGGGCAGCAACCCGCAGCCCAACCCGCCCATTGTGATCCCGGACTCCACCAACGCCATCGTCACCAATGTGGGCAAGAACCTCAACCTGCGCGAGCAGCCCAATACCACCAGCCGCGTGCTGGGTTCCTACCCCGGCAACACCGCCATCCAGGTACTGGCCCAGGGCTCGGTCTGGAGCCGCGTGCGCGTACCCCTGTCCGGCAAGACCGGCTACATGATGACGCGCTATTTGACCCTTTACGGCTTGCCCGTCACGCCCACCCTGCGGGTAACCCATCCCCAGCGCACCTATGTGAACCTGCGCACCAAGCCCAGCGCTGCTGGCAGCGTCACCCTACGCGTGCCCCACGGCAGCACGGTGACCACCTTAATCGCCGGCGGCACCTGGACCCAGGTGAAATACAAGAATGTGACCGGGTGGATGATGACGTATTTCTTGAAATAAAACTGCATAGATGAGGCGACAAATGACAAAACAACTGAATCGACCCGCCAGCCGCTTCCTGCGGCTTTTTGTGATTGCCCTGCTGATCGCGCTGGTGCTGGTGCTGCTGCCTGCCCCCGGCATCCACTCCTACGCGGAGATTGTGACCCTGCCCATTGATGAAACCGGCGGCGTGCCGCCCTATGACTGGGGCTATGAGGGCGACAGCGGCTATAAGGACCCGTCCATTTCAGTCTCGATGGAGCGCGGCCGCTTTGAGGGCAGCAACTGGATCGCGGTGAAGATCCAGCTGCAAAACGCCACCCAGCTGCGCACGCTCAAGGCGGGGCCCTATGGCTCCACCCAGGAGGCGCAGGGCGCCACCATGGCCAAGCGCGTGAAATCCGTCCTGGCCATTGGCGGTGACTTCTTTGTATACCACCAGTATGGCTATATCGTGCGCCAGCAGAATTTTTACCGCAACAAGCTGACCGGCGAGCACGACGTGCTGATCATTGATGACAAGGGCGATCTGCAGGTGATTATCCGCCCCAAGAGCGCTGATATGAAAGCCTTTGAGCAGGAGAACAAGGAGCGCATCATCAACGCCTTCACCTTTGGGCCCGCGCTGGTCAAGGACGGGCAGATGCTGACAGACATGCCGCTGGGCCGCAGCGAGTTGGTGCGCGCGCAGCGCATCGCCCTGTGCCAGACCGGGCCGCTGTCCTACCTGGTGGTGTATTCCGAAGGCCCCAATGACCCGGACTCAAGCGGCCTGACCATCCTGGAGTTCGCCCAGCTGGTCTCCTCCTTCCCGGATGTGGTGACCGCCTATAACCTGGACGGCGGCTCCTCCGCCACCATTGTGTTCCAGGGCCAGAAAATCAACGGGCCCCTGTCCCAGCGCAGCCGCTCCATTGGCGATATCATCTATTTCGCCAGCGCCTATGTGGGCGAGCAGGAGCCCGGGGAGTAAAGATGGGCACAACGTTGTTTGAAATAGCCGGGCTGCCGGTGACGGCCTATGCCCTGGGGATGGCTGTATCCCTGGGGTTCTCTGTGCTGGCGGCTTTCTTTTTCTTTAAGAAAGCGGGGCTTTCGCGAAAACTTACTGAGCGCTTTGTGATCGGCGCCATCCTGCTGGGCTTGTTGCTGGCGCGGCTTTTTTATGTGCTCATCCGCCTGCCCTTCTTTATGACGCGCCCGGACGGCCTGGCCTTCCGCTTCTGGCAGGGCGGCTACACCCTCTGGGGCGCACTGGCCGGCCTTGTGCTGGCGGCCATCATCACAGCGGCGTCAAGCGGTGTCAAACCCGCTGCCATACTGGACGCGGCCGCGCCGGCAGGCCTTTTGATGCTGGCCTTGGGCCGCTTTTGTGAGGGGCTGGCTGGCCAGGGCTTTGGGGAGGAAGCGATGGCACAGCTGCAGTTTTTCCCGCTGGCCACCGTCAACGAATGGGGCGAATGGCGCTACGCCGTCTTCATGCTGGAGGGCGCGGCTGCCCTGGTCTTCTTGGGCATTGTGCTGTCACGAAAGAATCTGCAAACAGGCAGCAGGTTTACACTGTCGCTTGTCCTGGTGTGCGCCTTCCAGATTGTGTTTGAAAGCCTGCGAGAGGACGAGTTTTTGCGCTGGGGCTTTGTGCGCGCGGGGCAATTGATGGCGGTACTGGTGCTGTTTTACCTGCTGAACAACGCGCTGTTCATCAAAAAGGAAACCGCCTGGCAGGCACCGCGGCATTTCGCGGTGACCCTCTTTTTGCTGTTTACCATTGTCCTCATCGCGCTGGAGTTCGCGCTGGACAAGACCAATTTGCCCACCCTGGCTTTGTATGGCATCATGATGGCAGCGGTGATCGGCAAACTGATCCTGCTGAACAAGGCCGCGGTCATCAAACACCAAGCCACGGCAAAATCATAGTCAACCCGATATACTGAACTGATCAAGAGAGGAGAATCATCATGAAAAAACGAGCATGTATGCTGTTATGCGCGCTGCTGATGGTATTTTCTGCAGCAGCGCTTGCGCAGGAAACCTGGCAGCGCCCCTATGACAAGGACGCGGGCTATGCCTATGTCGCCTTTGGCCAATACCCCTTTGAAAAGGACGGCACCGTCAAACCAATTCTGTGGCGCTTTCTGGAAACAAAGGACGGCGTGAGCTATCTGATGAGTGAGTACATCATCCACGTCAGCCGGGTGCACCATGTGGCCCAGGGCTATCCGGGCTGGGACGAGGCGGATTTGAACGCCTGGCTGCAGGATGAGTTTGTCAAAAAGGCTTTCAGCGAAGCGGAAGCCGCCGCCCTGCATGAGACAGAGGGTCTGGGACGGGTAAGCCTGCCCAGCTCGGATGATGTAAAAAACAAGGAATACGGCTTTTCAGACGACAAAAGCCGCCGCACCATCGGCACGCCCTGGGCGGATGAAAGCGGCCTGTTCTTCTACCGCAACAAGGGCCACAGCCCCTACTGGATGCGCACACCCTCCAACCAGAAGTACGCGCAGCGCAGCATCAAGCTCGAGGGCAACCTGGGCTATCTGGGCGTGACCGCTGTGGACATGGGCGTGCGCCCCGTGATCTGGCTGACAGACAGCCTGCTTGAGGTGAAAGGCGGCACCGGCACCCTGGAGGATCCCTTCATCCTGGGCGTCAAGGAATAAACCCCACCAAAGCCAAAAGCCAAGGCAGGGATTGTGCCTTGGCTTTTATGATGGACCTGACGACCTACTTCTTTTTGATGACGCGCTCGGGAATGTCGTCAAAGGGGATGAACTCGCTGCGGTCAAAGGTGTGGCGCATCGCGAAAAAGCGCGGGTGTTGGCGCCAGCCTTCCTGGGTGGCCAGGCGGGCTGTGTTGTTGATGACGGCCTCCGGCAGCGCCGCCTGCAGGGCGTCGATCTGCTCCTGGCTCAGCCCGTTTCGGGACAGCCAGATACGCTCCAGCTTGGTAAGGCCATAAAGCGGGCTGAGGTCCGCGATCTCGTTATAGGCGATGTTTAGGTCCACCAGCTCCGTCAACTCCGCCAGGGGGGAGATGTCCGTCAGCTTGTTCATGAACAGCTCCAGGTATTGCAGATCCTTCAGGTGGGTGAGGCCGGACAGGTCCTTGATCTGGTTGTCCGCCAGGATGAGGTATTTCACCTTGGGGGTCAATTTCAAAAAATCCAGGTCCGTAATGCGGTTGTGGCCCAGGTCCAAAGCCAGCATGTCGGGGCAGAGGGCCAGCTGGTTGAAGGCCGCGGACTTGTACAGGGGCTCGCCCCGCCGGTGCATGGAGAAGATGACGTCATCCGTGCGGCAATGGAAGCCGGCGATGGTGAGCGTCATGCCAAACTGGATGTCCGGATAGGCTTCAGTCAGCGCGAAGGCCTGTTTCTCCGTCGGCCGGCTGTTGAACAAATCTACCTTCTTCAGCGCGGGCAATTGGGCCAACTCCTCAATAAAGGCGTTGAACCGGCTTACCTTCGTCCGCCCCAAATCCAGGTATTCAATGTCCTTATTGACCTTTTGGCCCTGGATGGCGACCTCCTCCGCCAGGAGGGGAAGGGTCAGACAAAGCAGCAGCGTCAGTATGATCAACAAGCGTTTTACCATGGTAGGGCCCCTTTCGTGGTATCAATCAAGTCCCCATTATGGTATCATATTCCCCAGTAGAAGAGGAGGGTTTTTGATGAAAGCACGCCGAATACTCCTGCTGTCCCTGTTGCTGTGCGTCATAACGGGCATCGCAAGCGCCCAAACGCTGCTGATCACCTTTGTGGGGGATACCAGCATCGGGGATGCCCTGCAGTTTCGCAACCACGAAAACAGCTACCACGATGTCGTGAAAAACAAAGGCTTTGACTGGCCTTTTTCATTGGTGAAGGAGGTCATGGCGGCGGATGACCTGACAGTTGCCAACCTGGAAGGCTCCATCACCACGCTCAAAAAGCACAAGGACATCCGCTATCCGCTGGTGATTGACCCGTCCCACGTGCAAATTTTAAAGGAAGGCAGCATTGAGGTGGTCAACACCGCCAACAACCACGCCTTTGACTTTTTTAAACCGGGCTACGCGGACACCCTGCGCCACCTTGATGAGGCGGGCATCGTCCACTTCGGCACCTTGAGCCCGCCATCCTCCACCGGGGCGGACACCCAGGCGGTTGTGGAGGTGAAGGGCATCAAAATTGGCTTCATCGGCTACACCTATCCGCAGGACAGCGACTTGAAGCGTATTCAAGCCACCTCCGCCCGGCTGCGCGAGGAAGGCTGCGATTTGATTGTGCTCAGCCTGCACTGGGGGCGGGAAACCCATATGACGCCCAACAATGTGCAGTACAATTTTGCCAAGAAGGTGTTCAAGTTTGACATTGACCTGATCTTTGGCCACCATCCGCACGTGGTGCAGCCCATCGCGCTATATGAAGGCCGCCCGGTGCTGTTCAGCACAGGCAACTTCACCTTTGGCACCATGAGCAAGGTAGATCCCTCAACGGGCCTGTTCCAAGTGGAGTATGATATTGCCGGCGACACACCCAGGCTGGCCGCTGTGCGGGTCATCCCCTGCCTCACCAGCGGCAGCGGGGATTACCGCCCCACCCCGGTGACGGAGTTAGACGCGCAAAAAGAGATTTTTGCCAAGCTCAGCTTCAAGAAACTGCCCAAGGGCTTTGATGCCCTGCCGGACACCTTCCTTGAAACGGGCGAAGCGCGGTTTGACTGATCCAATCGTAGTTGAATGAAGAAGATGAAGAGGAACCCTATGAAAAAAACAGCCCTGATGACCCTGTTGGCCCTGGTGATGCTGCTGATGCCCTTTTGTCTGGCGTCGGCAGATACTGACATCAGCTATTTGCAGTTTGGGCGCTACCCCGCGCAGAAGGACGGCACGCCGGAACCCATTTTGTGGAAGGTCCTGAAAAATGACGAAGACGGCGTGCTGCTGCTGAGCGAGTTTGTGCTAGACGCGCAGCCGGCGCAGGAAAGCGGCCGCTACAACGGCTATGAGTACTCCACCCTCAAAACCTGGCTGGAGGCGGATTTTGCGAACAAGGCCTTCAGCGTATCTGAGCAGGCCTTGATCGCGCAGGAGCAGGGTGTGCTGCAGGTGCGCCTGCCCGCGGTGGAGGAACTGCGCAAGAAGGACGGCGGGTTTTTTGACGCGGAGGGAATCCGCGCCCGGCCCACTGCCTACGCGATTGAGCGCGGCGTGCAGAAATACGGCAGCGGGGACGCCAGCTACTGGACCAGCAACCGCGCCAGCAGCGACCCCAACGGCCAGCGCAGGGTGCTGGACAAGGGCAGTTTTGGCTACGCCATCTCCAACTATGCCACCATCGGCGTGCGCCCCATGGTGCTGCTTGCAAAGGACGCGCTGGGTGAGGCAATTGGTACCGGCAGCGCGAAGGACCCTTTCACGCTGAACCTGCCCGAAGTCACGCCCGCGCCCCAGGAAACTGCGGAGGAAGCGCCGGCTGAGGAAATTGAGACGCCGGAGCAGACAGCGCAGGCGGAGGACCCCGCGCCGCCCGCAGCGGATGAGGAGCCAGCCCAGGTTCCGGCCGCCGCGCCGCTTTTGACGGAAGGCTTTCCGGAATTGACGGCGGACGGGTTTTTAAAACCGGGCGAAGCCCCATACATCTTCAAGGATGAGGAAAACGGCATCTGGCGCTATGCCTCCCAGACCCTGCGCATTGTGATTACCCGCCAGCAAAACGTAGAGGAAAAGCTGCGCTGGTTTGAAAGCCAGGTGTTCTTCAAGGATGGCGAGCGCTTCCAGATGTACCCCAATGAGCCGGGGAACAAATTTAAAATGAAGCAGATGGAAAAAATCGCGGACCAGCACAACCTGGTGTTCGCGGTGAACGGGGATTACTACATCTACCGTGTCAACCGGCGCAACGCCACAAAATCCGCGGTGGCCATTGGCCGCGTGGCGCGTGATTTTACCATGCTGTATGATACGGCCGTCTCCCCCAACCGGAAGAACCATCCCAACCTGGATGTGATGGCCCTCTACCCGGACGGCACCATGAGCGTGCATGAGGCCAACGAAAAAACCACCGAGGAGCTGTTGGCCATGGGAGCCATGGATGTGCTGTCCTTCGGACCAGTGCTAATCCGGGACGGTGTCATCAACGAGAAGGGCGTGTCCAACTTTGGCGTCACGCAACAACCCCGCGCGGGCCTGGGCATGGTGCGCAAGGGCCATTTTATTCATCTGATGGTGGAATCCCGCACCTCCAAAAGCAAAGGCGTCAACACCACCTGGATGGCGGAGCGGTTCAAACTGCTGGGCTGTGACACCGCCTTCAACCTGGACGGCGGGCAGACCGCCGTGGTGATTTTCATGGGCGAGCAGCTCAATGAAATCGGAAAATACGACAACAAAACCAATTCCAGGCTGCAAAATGAAGTGATGGGGATCGGGCAGAGATAACTAAGTGCCCAGGGACCACCCCTCATCCCCGTGATAGATCATTTGCTTGCTCATGCCGCCGTCCACCACCAGCGTTTGCCCGGTGATGAAGGCGGCTTTTTCTGAGCAGAGGAAGAATACGGCGTTCACAATATCCTCAGGCGTGCCGACGCGGCCTGCAGGATGCTGGCTGGCGTCCGGGCCTGTAAATGTGCTGTATGTGGTGTCAATCCAGCCGGGCGCGATGGCGTTGACCCGCGCCTTGCCCGACAGGCTGATGGCCAGCGCGTGGGTCAGCGCGGTGATGCCGCCCTTGGCCGCGGTATAGGACTCTGTCTGGCGCTGGGATTGGTAGGCGCGGGTGGAGGACAGGTTGATGACGCTGGCGCCCCCTGGCATAATGGGCAAAAGCAGCCGGGTCAAATAATAAGGGGCTACCACGCCCACCTGCTGCACATGCAAAAAATCCGCATAGCCGCAGGCATCCAGCCCGCCGCGGCTGATCATCGCGTTGTTGATGAGGACATCAACCTGCCCGAAGCGCTCAGTACACGCGCGCGCGAAGGCTTCCAGATCCGCCTGTTTGCCCACATCGCCCAAAAAGGCAAGGTCAACCTCAAGCGGGATTGCTTGCACATCCATCGCGGCGACCCTGGCGCCATTTTCCAAAAACGCGGTGGCCAGCGCCAGGCCAATGCCCTGCGCGGCGCCTGTGATGACAACTGTTTTACCTGTACATGCTGACATAGTGACTCCCTTATTGTGTTGCTTGTCTACAGCGCGGTGCCCACCTCGTCGTCCCAGTTGGCGAAGGAGGCTTCAAAGGCGGCGTTGAGGTGTTCGGTATCCACCCGCTGGGAGCCGTCCCCGCGGCTGTAAGAGAAATGCACGCAGAAATGCCCGGGCATCCCGTTTTGGCGGTTGGCGACATAGCCATGGGGCATGCCGTTCATGGAGGCAGCGTACACCTGGTTTTGATAGCGCAGCAGGATGGGCCTGCGATCCCAGCTCCAGGTGCCGCCGTAGACCCTGTTCATCTGCTGGGTGTCATAAGGAGTGACCGGCTCGGCATCCAGGTGGCTTACGCCCATCATGCGCGCGCAGGTGAAGCGAATGCCGGTGCGCACGTCCTTGATTTCAAAGGTCGCGCCCATGGGGATCAGGTCTTCCGCGCCCGCGTACCAGGCAGGCATCAGGGTGAGCGGGCCGGCTTCCTCAGGCCGCGTCATCAAGCGGGGCAGGGTATCCCGGTCCGCGCGGCCGCTTGCCGCCAGGCCCTGATCTGTCTGGAATTGCACCAGCGCCTGATGCGTGCCGCTGTCAAACACGCCGCTTGCGGGCAAATTTAGATAGTGATGGCGGATCAAAGCCTGCTGCAGCCAGAGGACCGCGGTGCCCTTATCACCCGGGCCGCTTTCCCTTGGCGTCAGGCCATCCAGGCCGGATAACTCAATGCTCTGCTTTTTTGTGTCCTGATGTTGATAAAGAACCCGCGCGAACAGGGCGGCGAGGGTGTCCTCATCCGCCTGGCCGCTGACAGGCAGCTGATGGGCCCTTTGGGCTTGCTCCACCGCGCGCAGGGTGAGCGCGCCGAAATGCCCATCCGGCTGGATGGACAAAAACCCCTGCTGATGCAGCGCCTCCTGCAGCAGGCGGACATGGAGGCCCTGCTCGCCCAGCTGGCTGGGCGCGGGCAGGCCGGCAGCCTGCGCGGGCAGAGCCGGGACGATGAGCGCGCCCAGCAGGAGGAGCAGGAAAAGCCGTACAATTCGTTTTTTCATGGCCTTCATTTACGGGTTCGGGTTGAACCACAGCGGGTGGGCGGAGTTGGGCTGGAACACCAGAAACGGGGTATCGCCCTTATCAATCAGGCAGCCGATGACAGCGGTCTGCTCGCCCTGGTCATACAGGGCGCGCAGGTCAGAAGGCGGGTTGATCAAAAAGTGCTGGCGGTACTCCGTGCCCGAGGCGCTTACAAAATAGAAGTCCTCTTTACTGATGGGCGCGCGGCCGCCAGGCGCGGAGAGGGCCTTTACGCGCAGGTAAATCAAGAAGTACTCCTGCGTTTTGGTTGGGTTGATGTTGTAGTTGGACATGGCCTTGGCGCGCTTGAGGGCGTCGCTGCCCCGGTGACTTGTTTGCAGCTCAATCTCAAAGGAGGCGTACTCGGTGTAGTAATCGCCCTCATACACAGCCAGCTTGCCCAGTGGGATGGGGTTCTCCCGCGCGCCCGCGCGCGCGGCCGCGTCCTGTGGCATATCCCGCAGGGCGGGGGTGACCAGATCGGCCTGGATCAACAGCGCGCCGTCTGTCAATTGCCCCGTGCCGCTAAAGGGGGCAAGGCCTTTGAACACGCCAAAGACGGTGACCACGTCGCCCGGTAAAATCAGCCGCTCATCCGGCTTGAGGGCATAGGCGGCCTGCAGCACGCGCTCCTTCGCCCCGCTTTGGACGAGGGTGAGCGTATAGCCCGTCTCCTCCTGCCGGATGTCCAGCACCATGGCGTTAAGGCGGATTTTTTGTTCCAGATGCTGCGCCGGGTCCCGCGCGTAGGTTTCCAAGGTATCAAGCGCGAGATAGCCATCCGCGTCCGGCAGCTGTGCCTGGCGGATGCGCGCGTCCACCTGCTCGCGCAGGGTTTCCAACTGCGCCGGGCTGAGGTGGTCCAGGTCAATGACCTCCGCTGCCTGCGCAAGCGGGGTGATCAGCAGGCACAGCATCAGCCACAAGGCAAGGCGTTTTCTCATATTCATCCCTCTTTACAAAACGGTCGGCCGCGTGAAACAAAGCATTCTATACACCTTTATCATACCCTATTCGCCCAAAAACAGCCCCTGTCCGAAAGGACAGGGGCTGCGGTTTACTTAAACCGAGGCAGTTTTCCGGGAATTAGTAGTTGGTCAGGTTGTACATCTCAATGGCGTCGTTGGCCAGGTTGGTCAGCTTGGTCACCGCGTCCTCGGGGGACAGGCCCTTTAGGAACACTTCCTCGGTGACATCTTCCACGTACTGCCGCACCTCGGGGAAGACGGACAGCAGGGAACCAACGTACTCGGGACCAGAGGCGTGGAGCTGGTCCAGCGCGGTCTGGAACTGCGGGAACTTGGCGATGTTCTCCTTGAAGGTATCGGTGTCATGCGCCTTCATGTTGATGGGGAAGTAGCCGGTCTTGGCGTTCCAGATGGCCTGGTTTTCGGGGTTGATCATGTACTGGATGAACTCCCAGGAGGCGTCCATTTTGGCTTCGTCGCCGGAGTCCACCATCCACAGGGTGCCGCCGCCGGTGGAGACGCCGCCCTTGTCCTCCGCGTTGACATAGGGGAAGAAGGCGGTGCCCACTTCAAAGCTGTCGCCCACGTTGGCCAGCACGCCCGCCAGGTTGGCGGTGGAGGCCAGGAAGATGGCGGTTTTGCCCGCGGCAAAGGCCGCGCGGGACTGGCCTGTGCCGCCACGCTCGATGTACTGGGTGTACTTGTTCTCGGAAATCTTCTTCCACATGTTGAACAGGTCCAGCGCCGCGCCGTTTTCATCAAAGGCGACCTTGGTGGCGTAGGACTCACGGCCGTTGCCGTTGTTCACATACTCGCGGCCCATTTTGCCGGTCCACTGCTCAAAGAACCAACCGTAGTTGGAGAACAGGAAGCCCGCGCGGTCCAGCTTGCCTTCGCTGTCAAAGGTGGCCAGCTTCTCGGCGATCTCCAGGATGCCGTCTACCGTGGTGGGGATTTCGGTGATGCCCGCCTCGTCAAAAGCGGTCTTGTTGTAATACATCAGGGGGGTGGAGCAGTTGAAGGGGACGGAGTTGATGACGCCGTCAATGGTGTAGTAGGCCAGGAGGTTGGGCTCGATGACGGAGGTGTCAAACCCGGTTTTGTCAATATAGGTCTGCACCGGCACCATCTTCTTTGAGTCGATGATGAAGCGGGAGCCGATTTCGTAGGTCTGCACGATGTCAAAGGGCAGCGCCTCACCCATGGCGGTGGCTTTCAGCTTGTTGATGGCGTCGTCGTACTCGCCCTGGTATTGGGCGTCGACCTCGATCTTGTCCTGGGAGGCGTTGAAGGCCTCAACCATGGAGGCGATGACCTCAGCATTGGTGCCGCCCAGGGAATACCAGAAGACAACCTTTGTCTTTCCGCCTTCCGCAAGCGCGGTCAGCCCGGTGAGGGCCAACATCAGTACGAGGAGTAGAGCAACCAGTCTTTTCATAATAACTCCTTTCCAGAGCGTTTATTTTTTCACCTTCTGGTGAAAGTTACGAAGTTAGCCTTTGACAGCGCCGGCCATCAGGCCGTCGATCAGCTGTTTTTGCATGAACACGAAGATGGACAGCGAGGGCACCAGTACGACGACCACGCCCGCCATCATCAGGCCGATTTGTTCCGAGTCGATGTCAAAGAGTTGGGAGATGCCGATCTGCGCGGTGCGCACCTTGTCGGAGTTGGTGACCAAAAGCGGCCAGAGGTACTGGTTCCACTGCAGCAGGAACACATAGGCGCCCAGAGCACCCAGCGCGGGGCGCGCCAGGGGGATGACGATGGACAGCAAAAAGCGCCAGTTGTTGCAGCCGTCCAGCTTGGCGGCCTCGTGCAACTCCCGCGCGAAGGTGAGGTAGTTCTGGCGCATCAAGAAGATGCCCATCGCCGAGCAGGCATAGGGCAGGATCATGGCCCTGTAGGTGTCCAGCCAGCCCCAGCTGGAGATGGTGAGGTAGTTGGCGATGATGGTGGCTTCCCAGGGCACCATCATGGTGGCCAGGATGCACATGAAGATAAAGTTGCGGCCCTTAAACTGCAGGAAGCTGAAGGCAAAGGCCGCCATAGAGCAGGTGGCCATCTGCAGCAGGGTGACCGAGCCCGCCACGATGAAGGAGTTGAGGATCTGCCGCGGGATGCTGGTCTTGGTGAACACAAAGGTGTAGGAGATAAAGTCCATCCGCGTGGGGATCAAGCGGGAATACAGTTCAGAGGCCGGCATCCCGCTCATCATGAAGGTGTAGGCCAGCGGCAGGATGATTAGCGCCACCAGCGGCAGGTTGAGGCCGACGCGCAGCATCGCGCTCAGCGCGTTTTTGTGTTTGCGGGTCAAGCTGACGCTGCTCATTGGTAATGCACCTTCCTTTCCGCGCGGAACTGGATGAGCGTCACAATCATGATGATGACAAACAACACGATGGACCGCGCCGCAGCCGAGCCGAAGCGGAAGTTGCGGAAGGCATCCAGGTAGATGGAGTAGACGATGACGTTGGTGGTTTCATTGGGGCCGCCCATGGTTAAGAGGCGCACCTGCGTAAAGGACTGGAAGGCGCCGATGACATTGATGATGATCTGGAAAAACAGGGTGGGGGACAGGCTGGGCAGGGTGATGTGCCGCTGCTGGCGCCAGTAGCCCGCGCCGTCGATGGAGGCGCTTTCGTACAGCTCGTCCGGGATGTTGCGCAGGCCTGCGGAGATAAAGATGTAGTTGATGCCGGAGGCCAGCCAGATGGAGATCATGCAGATGACCGGGAAGGCCCAGGCCGGGTCGTTGAGCCAGTTGACGGTGGTGCCAAACAGGCGGTTGATAAGGCCGATAGAGGGGTGAAAGATCATCTTGAAGCTCATCGCGGCGGCCGCGGAGGCGATGGCGATGGGCATGGCGTAAATGGCGGAGGCAAAGGCGCGGCCCGGGAACTTCTTGCTGGTGAGCAGGCTGGTGGTCAGCCCCAGCAGCAGGCTGCCAAAGGCCACGAAAAACACAAAGCGCAGCGTCACCCACATGGAGTTCCAGAAGGAGGCCGAATAGCGGCCCGTCAAGATATCCAGGTAGTTTTTAAAGCCGTAAAACACCTTGGGCTGGCCCACGCTGTTGGTTAAAAAGGCGCTTAAATAGATAGTTTTAAACAAGGGGTAGAACAAAAAGACGCTGAACACCAGCAAAGCCGGCAGCATAAACAGCCAGGGCTCAATATGTTCGTATAGGCTTTTTTTGCCTTTTTTGATACCGGGGTTAAGTATTGGTGGTTGGGGTTTCCTGGCTTGCATTAAAACCTCCGCGCGTTGTTGACAGCATCTGTGTGTGCAGAAGCATGGGCGAAAAAAGAAGGATGCTTCCGGCCACATGTTCAACTGAATTTCTTATTCCTATACTATAGGATTTGCGGGGAATTGTAAAGCGCAAAACACAGAGGAAAAGCGGCCCAAAACGCGCGGACTGCCATATTCCACAAGCAAAATCAAAGCCATGGGCCTGAAAAATTTTTTCCAGACTTTATATACATCAAGAAACAAAGATTCGCTTGGGGGCCTTAAACCCTTTACAGTCCCTGCGCCTTGGGCTACTATGGCATCAAAACGACACGGGCCCGTGAAACGCTGGCGTTGCTTTTCCGGGAGCAAGAGGAGGGTCTATGTTCAATCGAAATGAATACAGGGATTTAAATGTGGTGGCCGATTTGCGCCTGCCCATGACGACCACGCTGGTGCCGCATGGGGACAGAGAAGGCGCGCTGAGCTTTTCGCGCGTATCGCCCTATTGTGTGAACCTGAACGGCACCTGGGAGTTTGCCTTTTTGGATAGCCCGCTGGCCTTGCCGGCAGACCCCACAACGCTTGAGACACCGGAGCGCATTACCGTGCCCGGCAGCTGGGAGATGCAAGGCTACGGTCAGAAGCAGTACACCAATGTGAGTTTTCCCTTCCCCTATGACCCGCCGCATGTGCCGGATGAGAACCCCGTCGGCGTGTACCGCACCTGGTTTGACCTGCCGGAGGCCTTCCAAAACCGCCAGACCCGGCTGCGCTTTGAGGGCGTGGATTCCTGCTTTTATCTGTATGTGAACGGCACTTACGCCGGCTTTTCCAAGACACCGCACCTGGCGGCCGCCTTTGACATCAGCCCCTTTGTTAAAGAAGACAGCCGCAATGAGCTGCTGGTACTGGTCTTTCAGATGTCAGATGGCAGTTATTTGGAGGACCAGGACAAATGGCGCCACCACGGCATCTTCCGGGATGTGCTGCTCACCAGCCATGCGAGTGAGCGCATCGAGGATGTGATCGCCATCGCCTCCCTGGACGGTGACAACCAAACCGGCACGCTGGAATTGACGGTGAAAACCACCGATGTGGCCCAGGTCAAGCTGAGCCTGCTGGATGACAAGCAGGTGCTGTTTGAAAAGACCGTCAAAACAAAGCAGGGTGAGGCAAAGGGTAGCTACCGCTTCGCGGGCATCACCCCCTGGACGGCGGAAACACCCAGGCTGTACACCCTGCTGGTGGAAAGCAATCACCAGGCGGAGGCGGTGCGCCTGGGCTTCCGGCGGGTTGAGATTGTGGGCGAGCGGCTCCTGATCAACGGCGTGTCCGTCAAATTAAAGGGCGTCAACCGCCATGACACGCATGAAACCTTGGGCTCTGTGATGCCCTATGAAACGCTGTATGAGGACGCCCTGATCATCAAGCGCAACAACATGAACGCGGTGCGCACCGCGCACTACCCCACCGACCCCCGCTTTTTGGACATCTGTGATGAGGTGGGCCTGTATGTGATTGACGAGGCGGACATCGAGTGCCACGGGGTTACCCGCTTTGACAGCTATGACTTAATGGCGGTGGACCCCATCTGGGAAAAGCAGTTTGTGGACCGCGGCGTGCGCATGGTAAAGCGTGACCGCAACCACGCCAGCGTCATCTTCTGGTCGCTGGGGAATGAGTCGGGATACGGCCACAACCACGTGCAGATGGCTGAGGCCATGCGCCAGCTGGACAGCCGGCCTATCCATTATGAGCGGGACGAGCAGGGCGAGACAGCGGACATGATCTCCCACATGTACACCTCCGTCCCCGGTATCATTGCGCTGGCGAAGCAGAAAAACCAAAAACCCTTCTTTTTGTGCGAGTACGCCCACGCGATGGGCCTGGGGCCCGGCAACCTGGAGGATTACTGGCAGGCCATCTACAAGTATGACCGCTTAATCGGCGGCTGCGTCTGGGAGATGGTGGACCACGGCATCAAGCAGGTGACGGCGGACGGCCAGGAATACTACGCCTACGGCGGCGACTTTGGCGAGCACCCGCACGACGGCAACTTTTGTGTGGACGCGCTGCTCTACCCCGACCGCACGCCGCACACCGGCATGAAGGAGTACCGCCACGTGCTGCGCCCGGTGCGCGCCCATATCAAGGATGAAAAGGCCGGCAAAATCAGCCTGCGCAACTATTTTGACTTCACCGACCTGTCCAGCTTGAACTTAACTTTCTTTGTGGAAAAAGACGGGAAGGTCATCAGCCAGGGCCGGAAGGACATCAAGGGCGCGCCGGGCAGACAGGTGACCATCACCCTGCCCTTGGGCGAGTACCCGAAGGGCAGCCACCTGCGCTTACGTTTCACTTTCCAAGAAACGCCCGCCTGGGCCGAGGCCGGCCACGTGGTGGCGGAGGAGCAGCTGCCCCTTGCGCTGGGCTATACGCCAGTGAAGGCGACCCTTCCAAAGGTGAAGCTGGAGCTGATCCAGGACGCGCGCGCCATCATCGTGCACAGCGGCCAGGCAGTATACCAGTTCACCCGCGCGGGCAAGGGGCTGACCAACATCACCCTGCAGGGCACGCAGCTGATGAGTGAGCCCCTCACCCTCAACATGTGGCGCGCGACCACAGACAACGACCGCGGGTTTGCCCGCATGGCCAGCCGCTGGCTGGAACGGGGCCTGGACAAACTGATGCTGCGCCTGACCCAATTTGAGGCCGAGGAGCAGGACGAGCAGATCATCGTCAACATCGCCACCGTGGCCGCGCCCAAGTCCCTGCGCCCGGTCTTGACCTTCAACCAGGAATTTGTGTTCCAGAAGGACGGGCAGGTCAAATTGACGGCGGAATATGTGCCGATGGACATCAAGGAGGATATGTACCTGCCGCGCCTGGGGATGCGCTTTAGTATGCCCGCCCATTTTGACCGGGTGCGCTGGCTGGGCCGCGGCCCGCATGAGAGCTACCCGGACATGAAAACCGGCGCGCACTTTGGCAAGTACGCCATGGCTGTCAAGGACACGCATGAGCCCTATGTCTTCCCACAGGAAAACGGCGCGCACGCGGACACCAGCCTGCTGATGGTTTACGCCCAGGCGGGCCAGGGCCTGGTGATCGCCTCTGACGAAGGCTTTTCCTTCAGCGCGCATGACTACACTGTTGAGCAATTGGAGGCCGCGCGCCACACCTATGAATTGCCCCGCGGCGGGGACACCCAGGTGCTCATCGACGGCGTAATGGGGCCCCTGGGCACCAATTCCTGCGGGCCGGAGCCCCTGGAGGAGGACAGGCTGTACCTGCGCGCGCCCCGCGCCTTCCGTTTCACGCTCAAGACCATCGACGCGCAGACCATGCCGGAACTGTCCCAACTGAAGGAAACTCTCATCAACTAAACTGCCCAAAAACCAAAGCGCGCTCCCCGCGAAAAACAGGGAGCGCGCTTTTTTGTTCTGTATTTTCTTATCTCTTGGCCACGATCAGGGGCACCTGCATCTCCCGCTCGGTGAAGCCGGCGTGCACGCCGACAAGGCCCGCGTATTCCGGCTTCATGCTAAGGCAGGCGTTGCCCTTGGCGATGGCGATAAAATCCCCCAGCATGGCCGGTAAACTGGGGTGCATTACTCCAGGGCCCAAGAGGCCGCTTGCCAGAAACTCTGACGTAGTCATCAGGGTAAAGCGGTCTGACAGGGCAGCTGTGAACACTTCCTTGAACCGGTCGCGCAGGCCCGGCTTGATGAAAAAGGCGGCTGTCCGCCCTTCCACGGCATAGGGGCGCACCATGCAGTCCAATATCTCCGGATAATCCGACAGCATCACATATTCCGCGTCCACCAGGCCGTGGTCCGCGGTGATGAGCAGCAGGGCATCCTCCGGCAGCCACTGGGCGAAGGCCTCCGCCTCCTGGTTGAGGGTGCGCACCAGCGTCATCACATCCGGGTGGTGCGCGCCAATTTCGTGCATCAGCGCGTCCGGGTTGCCGTCATAGGCGTAGATAACATGCGCGCCGGGGGAAAGGCAGCGCGCGATGACCGCTTCTGTCATCTCCCCGCGGCCGGAGGTGACCACATCCCCGTAGGAGGAGATTTCCACCGCGTCAATGCCCTGCGCGCGCAGGCGGCTGGTGAAGGTGGTGTAGGGCAACAGGCTCATCCCCGCGTTGTCCAGGCTGGCGAACTGGCTGTCATTTTGCAGCCGGTTGATGAACAAATCCACGTTCTGGTCCAGGCTGGGCAGGTGCATCGTCCAGCCGATCCAGCCGTGCTGGATGGGGTTGAGCCCGGACTTGAGCGAGGTGACCGCCGCCGTGGTGGTGGGCGGGTAGACGCTGGAGAGCGTGGTGTGAAGATGGCGCAGCAAAAAGGCGTCCTCCGGCAGCGCTTCCTTCAGCGTGGCGACAGACAGCCCGTCATATAAAAGCAGCACGATGCTGCGGTAGTGCTTCTCCCCAAGCAGCGCGTCCACTACAGGATGCGTCTGTTGCAGCGGCGCAAGGCCGTGATGCGCCTCGATGGAGGCGATGATATTGGTGATGCAGTTGGTATAGTCTGGCAGCATGGGTCACTCCCTGTACAGGTCAATCAGGGCCTGGGTGCCCAGGTCGCCCTTGCCCTGCTCCTCCATTTTTTGGTACATCTTGAGGGTTTTGTTCAGCACAGGCAGCTTTAACCCGCGCTGCTTGCCCTCATCCTTTGAGATGGCCAGATCTTTGATGAAATGCTTGATGAAAAAGCCGGGGTCCATATCGCCGGACACCATTTTGCGGCCGTTGTTGTCCATCTGCCAGGAGCCAGCGGCGCCGGAGGAGATGGTGTCCAGCATCGTGGTCAAATCCAGGCCCGCGGCCTCGCCGTAGCGGATGGCCTCCGCCACGCCGGCCACCGCGCCCGCGATGGCGATCTGGTTGGCCATCTTGGTGTGCTGGCCTGCGCCGTCCGCGCCCTCCAAAATAATGGTCTTGCCCATGCACTCAAACAGGGGCTTCGCGGCCTCAAAATCCGCCTGCTCCCCGCCCACCATGATGGCAAGCGTCCCGGCTTTTGCCCCGTTGTCGCCGCCGGATACCGGGGCGTCCAGCGGGCGGAAACCTTCCGCGCGCGCTTCCTTCGCGATGCGCTGCCAGAGGGCCGGGCTGGTGGTGGTCATGTCAATGAGCAGGGCGCCTTCTTCCGCGCTGTCCAGAATGCCGCCCTCGTGCAGGTAGACCTGCTCCACATCCTTGGGGTAGCCCACGATGGTGATGACGGCCTGCGCGCCCTTCACGCAGTCTGCGATATTGTCAAACTGCTGCGCGCCTTCCGCCACCAGGGGCACGGCCTTGCTGGCGGTGCGGGTGTACACGCGCAGGGTGTGCCCGTTTTTCATCAGGTTGCGCGCCATGGAAATGCCCATGACACCGATGCCGATAAACGCGATTGTCATTTCAAGTTCTCCTCGCTTTATTATTTCTTGTTGACGTAACCAGGGTCAAACACCTGGGTTTCCTCACTGGCGTGCGGCTCGGTCAGGCTGCCGGAGCGGTAGGCCGCGATCAAAGCCTCCAGGTCCTCGATCTCCTGCGCCATGCTGGCGCCGGCGTCCGTATCCCCAATGGTGATGCGGCGGGGCAATTGCTCCACCACCTTCAAAATAGGGCTGTCAAACAGCTCCTCATCCAGGTTTTCCCACACGGGGTGCTGGGCCAGCGCAAAGGAATGGGAGTTGTAAATCAGTGTGTACCCGCCCATGCCCGTGGTGGCCTGATAGGCCCTGGAGATGCCGCCGTCAATCATGTACAGCCTTCCCTTGCCCTTCACCGGGCTTTCGCCGCGCTTGAGCTTCACCGGCACGTGGCCGTTGACGATGTGCCCGGCGTCCGGATCCATTGAAAAGGCGGACAGGATCTTTTTGCAGGTCACTTCCTCCTCCACCAGGCGGTAGTAGGGGTTCATGACCTCGGTATGGGTGCTTTTGTCCTCGATGAGGGTGCGCTCAAAGGTGGCCATGCGGTTTTTGCCAAAGATGGGGGAGATGGGTCCGCACCACAGGTACCACAAAAAGTCGCGCGCCTCAACCTGCTCCTCGCTGTTGTACTTCAAATACCAGGCGTCGCGCACCTTGGCGTCGATGTATTCAAACAAGGAGGCGCCGGACAGCTCCCTGCCGCCCATGGTGACGGTGGCGAACTCGCCCTCCTCGGTCATGGGCACGCAGCCGTGGTAGAGCAGTTGCCCGTTGCGCTTGGAGAACAAAGCCCCGTTGCTGATGAAAAAGCGCATGTGCTGCTGCAAACGGCCGTTGTGGCGGAAGGAGGCGGTGAGGGCGTGCATCAACTCCTCCTCACCCTCTGTCAGCGCGAGGGGATCCTTTGGATTAATGGTGGGGAAGTTGGTGTCCTTTAAGGGGTAGTTCACCCCGTCAATTTCCACCGTGCCCGTCTTAAAATCCACCCGGCTGAGCACATCGCGCGCCTGCATGCCGTACTCCGGCCGCCGCTTGATGAGCTGCCCTTCCAATTTAAACTGGATGACGGCCATCGCCTTTTGCATGCGGGCGGCCAGGCTGGGCTCCACCGTGTCAAACAGGTTGATGTTGAACTTGTCCTTGGGCAAAAAGGCGGTGCAGGGGTCATCCCCGTAGACTTCATTGGCGAACACGGAAAGCGGGCGCAGGTTGAAGCCGTAGCCGTCCTCAAACAAATCAAAGGTGTTGTAGCTGATGCCCTGGCGGATGACGCTGGCAATTAAGGCCGGGTTGCCCAGGGCCGCGCCCATCCAGTGGATGTCGTGGTTGCCCCACAGGACGTCCACATCCGAGAAGGCAATCAGCTCATCCATGATCAAATCCGGGTGCGCGCCGCGGTCATAAATATCGCCGATGATGTGCAGCCTTGCCACACACAGCTTGCGGATGCCAGCGCACAGGGAACTGATGAAGGCGCTGGCCACACCTGTTTCCAAGATGGCGCGCACCACGCCCAGGTGGTACTGTGCGCGGCTTTCGTCCTCATCCACATAGCACAATTCGTCTATGGCGCTGTTGTAGTCCTCCGGGATGGTCATGCGCACCATGTCGCGCGTGTACTTGGCGGAGACCGCCTTGAACACCTTGATCAGCCGCGTGATGGTGAGGTAGTACCACTCCTCATTCAGCTTGCCGTCCTCCTGCTTGCGCCGCAGCATGGCCTCCGGCTCATAGATCAGCTGCGCCAATTCGTCCCGGTCCTTGCGCATGATGGCGCCGGAAAACAGGGTCTCGATCTTGTCGCGGATGGTGCCCGCCGCGCTTTTGAGCATGCGCAAAAAGCCCTTGTGCTCCCCGTGCAGGTCGGAGAAATAGTACTCCGTCCCCTTGGGCAGGCGCATCCAGGTTTTCAGGTCCACAATGCGCGCGGCAGCCGCCTTTTGGGAGGGAAACTCCTTGGACAGTTGGGTTAAATAACGCAGGCGCATGTCCTGCGCGGACTGGGTCTGGTGCTGGATCATGCCTTCCTCCCAAAGCGGTCTATATGGTAATGCGTGCAATCATTGTACCGTATTTTACATGCAGGTACAAGGCAAAGTCATGTAAAAAGAAGCGGCTTCAACGCCGCTTCCGTAGGGTTTGGGTAAAGTGGGGCTCAGGCCGCGGGTTTTGCCGCTACCAGCTCCTCGTAGTCATTCAGGTTGTAGCTTTCGTCATAGGGGGTTTCCAGCACACCCTCGTTGATGAGGGTGATGATCTCATCCCGGCGCGGGTCATCCAGGTTCAAATCCACGCCCACGATGGACCAGTTGTTGTCCACCTGCGGGGAGATGGGGGAGCGCTCGGCCAGGTAGGCCACGATCATATCGCGGATAGAGTTGGAGGATTCCCACTCCTTTTTGCCCTCAATCAGGTTTTTGCCCTTGAGCGCGGAGGAGTAGCGGTAGTTGTTCACAGCCAGGGTCAGCTGCTCGTCCTCCTTGAGCGGCTCGCCCCTAAACATCACGTTCTTGATGCGCTGGCCCTTGGGCTGGCTTAAGTCAATTTCATAGTCCACACCGGCGAACATGTCATACAGGTAGCCGGGGTATTCCGGGTCAAAGGAGATGTTGATGTCGCCCTCCTGCCACTGGTTGTAGCACTCGGCCGACCATTCCATGTAGGCCAGCAGTTCCTTGCCGGTGACGGGCACGCGGTAGAGGGTGTTGTCAAACTTGTAGATGTCAAACACGTTGCCGTAGTTGATGTTGCCCTCGGGCAAATCGCTGGTGTCCTTGAAGAGGGCTGCCGCGGACACATCGGCGCCGGAATTTTGCAGCTGGATCATGTTGATCAAATCCATCACCGCGGTGTCCTGCAGCTTGCCCTGGGGCAGGCCACGGATCTCGTTCTCCGGCTGGAAGCGGGCGGTGGTGGACCCCAGGGGCGTGCCGCCCTCGCCGTCCTCACCGCTGCCGCCGCCCTGGATGAAATTGATGGTTTTCTCGTGCGCTTCTTTGACCAGCGGGATGTCGCGGATCTCCTGGCTGGGTTCTACCTCGGCCATGTCGACAATTTCCACCTTGCCGTCAATGAGCTTTTTGTCCTTGTCAAAGGTGACATCAATGCGGGCAATCTCGCGCCCCGCGTTGCGCACGCCGGCAATCAGTGTATCGCCCTGTTTTTCGCCCAGGGACATGTGGTAGTGGCCCACCAGCAGCACGTTGACCTGCGGGTTGTCATCCAGAATCCGCTGCGCGGAATCGGCGCCGCCTTCCTCGTCAAACTCGGCCGCCATGCCCATGTGCGCGCAGACCACGATCAAATCGGCGCTATCGCCAATTTCAGCAATCGCTTCTGTCACGCCCACGCTGCCGCTGACATAGCTGTGCTCCTCAATGCCGGGCTTGCCGCCGTCCCACAGGGGCACATTGGGGGTGACCACGCCAATGACGGCGATCTTGATGCCCATGCGCTCAATCATCACCCAGCCCTTGCCGGTGACCAGCTTGCCCTCCGCGTCCTTCACGTTGGCGGAAAGCACTGGGAAATCAGCCTGGGCGATAATCTTGTGCATGGTCTCAATGCCCCAGTTAAACTCATGGTTGCCCAGGGTCATCGCGTCAAAGGCCATGAAGTTCATCGCGGCCATGACGGGATGGGGCTCATCCGGGGTTTTGTTGTACAGGTCATCGGTCATGATGGTGCCCTGGATGGTATCCCCGTTGTCCAGCAGGATGGTGTTGGGGTTCTCCTCCCGCACCTGCTTGATGTAGGTGTACAGGCGGGCCATGCCGTTGTTGGCGGTCTCCTTGTTGTCCTCATAGCTAAAGCCCCAGATGTTGCCGTGCAAGTCCGAGGTGCCCAGGATGGTGATGCGCGTCTCGCCCTCCGCGATGCCGGCGGCGGGCAGTAACAGAATGACGAGGAGCAGGCTCATCATCAGCGCGATGGCTTTTTTGAGATGCTTCATAACTTCTACCTCCATCTTTATTGTATTGTCTGGTGTCACAGTAAGTATCAGGTGTTACCTACCTTGTACCATTTATTTACCCGAAATACAAGAAAGCGGCCGGGTGGCCGCTGTATGGTTTGTGTAAAACTATTTTGGTATTGCGTCTGATGAGTACAGCTTGGTCAGCGTATCCTTGCCGGCGATACCGTCGGTTTTGAGGTTGTTCTTGGCCTGGAATTCCTTGACCGCGGCCTCGGTGCCTGAGCCGTAGTTCCCGTCGTTGCTGCCGGTCTTCATGTAGCCCAGCTCAATCAGCCGCGCCTGCAGGTTGACCACATCCGTGCCTTTACTGCCCTTTTTCAGGCTGACCACCTTCTCCGGCACCGGGGTATCGGTGGGCGCGGGTGTCGCGGTGGGCGGCGGGGTGGGGGAAGGCGTTGGGCTGGGGGTAGGCGTGGGCGTGGGCAGGGTGTCGCGCGCCTCCTCCACCGTTAAGAAGGTGGCGGACGGCTCCGGGGATGCCTTGGGCGCTATCAGCCCGCCGTCTGAGAAAAAGAGAAAATACAGCACGGCCAAAAGGATGATAATCAGCAAAGAGAACACCAAAATCCGTCTTTGCGCCTGGTTCATTGGTTGACGTTGCATATCCTTCTCCCTTTCTTCAACTTACTACTTATCTAACGAATCAACTTAACTGTTTCCTGCATGCGCCATCATCAATTCCTGCTGGGCGTGCAGGGTGAGCGGGTCAATCAAGGGGTCCAAATCCCCGTCCATGATCAAATCAATGGCGTAGAGGGTGAGGCCGATGCGGTGGTCCGTCACCCGGCCCTGGGGGAAGTTGTAGGTGCGGATGCGCTCGCTGCGGTCGCCCGTGCCCACCTGGCTGCGGCGGTTGTCGGCGTGCTGGGCTTCCTGCGCCTCGCGCGCCTGCTCATACAGGCGGATTTTGAGCACCTTCATGGCCTGCTCGCGGTTTTTGATCTGGCTGCGCTCGTTCTGGCAGGAGACCACCAGGCCCGTGGGCAGGTGGGTGATGCGCACGGCGGAGTCGGTGGTGTTCACGTGCTGGCCGCCCTGGCCGGTGGCGCGGAAGACGTCAATGCGCAAATCACCCGGGTCGATGTGAACTTCCACATCCTCAAGCACAGGCAGCACGGCTACGGTGGCGGTGCTGGTGTGGATGCGGCCTTGGGACTCCGTCGCGGGCACGCGCTGGATGCGGTGCACCCCGCTTTCGTACTTCAAGCGGGAGAAGGCGCCGCGGCCTTCAATGGTGAACACAGCTTCCTTCACGCCGCCCAGCTCGGTCTCTGACAGCGACATCAAGGAGACGGAAAAACCCTTGCGCTCGGCATAGCGGGAGTACATCCGCAACAAGGACGCGCCAAACAGGGCTGCTTCCTCGCCGCCGGCGCCCGCGCGGATTTCCATCACCACATCGCGGTCATCATCCGCGTCCTTGGGCAGCATCAGCAGGTGCAGCGCTGCTTCCTGCTGTTCCAGTTGCTTTGTGAGCGCCTCCAATTCCTCCTGCGCCATGTCCTCAAAGCCGGGCTGGTGCAAGAGCTCGCGCACGCTGTCCGCCTCCTCCTTTGTCTTGGAGAAGGCGGCCCAGGCGTCAAGCTGGGGTTGCAAATCCGCCATCTCCTTCATCAGGGACAAAAAGAGCGGCTGGTTCTGGATGGTTTCAGGCTGCGCGACGGTGAGCGCCAATTCCTCATAGCGCGCGGCCAGTTGCTCAAAAAAATCCTTCATGGCCTTAGGATACACCTTCCCTATAGCGGGTTTCAAGTACGCGGGGCAAGCCGGACAGGTCATTGTGAATGATGGGACGCGAAAACATGGGCGGCACCAGCGCGCTGACAGCCTCCGCCTGGTGATCGCCCAATTCCAGCAGCAGATGGCCGCCGGGGAGCAGATATTCTGTTGATTTTGCGATAATCCGCCGGTAAAAATCAAGGCCGTCCGGGCCTGCTTCCAGCGCCAGGGCGGGTTCCTTCTTGACTTCCTCCTGCAGGGTGTCCATGTCGCGTGCTGGAATATAGGGCGGGTTGGACAGGATGACATCAAAGCGCAGGCCTAAAAAGGGCGCGAACAAATCGCCCCGGCGGATGTTTATCTCCGCGCCCAGGCGCTGCGCGTTGCGCCAGGTCAGCGAAATGGCCGCTTCACTGATATCACCTGCAAACACAAGGCCTTCCGGTTGCGCCAGCTTGACGCTGATGGCCAGACAGCCGCTGCCGCAGCACAGATCCAGCACGCGGCTGCCGGGCCGCACATGGGCCAGCGCGCGCTCACACAGGGCTTCTGTATCCTGCCGGGGGATGAGCACATCCGGCGCGGTCAAAAACGCGTGCCCCATAAAGTGGGCATGGCCTAAAATGTACTGCAGCGGCTCCCGCATAGCACGGCGGGAAACCAAGGCAAAAAACCGCGCCAGGACGTCCGCCGCAAGCGGCGTATCCTGCGCGGTGAGCAGCTGTAAATAGGGGGTATCCAACAGATCCGCCAACAGCAGCCGGGCGTCCAGCAGCGGGCTGTCAACGCCCGCGGCTGATAACTTTCGGGCGGCAATATCCAGGGCTTGCCGGATGGTCAAGCGCTTTGCACCGCCTCTTGCGCACGGGGCAGGATGACATAGCCTTCCTCCGTCACCTCGCCCTCGGGCAGGCCGTGCAGCGCGGCTTCAAGCGCCGCGATGGCGACTTCCAGCATCTCCTCTGTCGGGGGCTTGGTGGTCAGGCGCTGCAGTTGCATGCCCGGCCAGCGCAGCGCGCGGGTGAGCGGGGTATTGGCGTGCGCCAGGCTTTTGAGGGCTTCATAGCCCAGCCCCGCCACAATGGGCAAGAGGAGCAGGCGGGATACCACGCGCGCTAAGTAATTGCTGCCCATGTCAAAGCCAGTCAGGCTGAAAATCAATTGATCCACCACCGAGTAAAAGAGGATGGACAAAATGAAGGTAAGCAGCAAAAAGCTGGTGCCGCAGCGGGGGTGCAGGGTGGTAAAACTCTGCGCGGTTTTGGGGGTAAGCGGCTTGCCCGATTCGTGGTTGTACACAGCCTTGTGCTCCGCCCCGTGGTACTGGAAGGTGCGCCGCATATCCGGCATCAGGCCCACCAGGTATAGGTAGGTCATCAAAATCAGGATGCGGATCAGGCCGCTGACCAGGTTGACGGCGGCCAGTGACCAGCCCGCCTGGCGCAGCGCCCTGGCTGGCAGGTTGGGCAGCATCACAAACAGCAGGGTGGACAGCACGATGGCAAACACCACCGCGAAACCCATCATGATTTTGTCGGCGCCACGGCCCAGTTTTTCGCTCAGCCAGGTTTCAAAGCGGGAGGGCTCCTCGTTCTCCAAAGCGCCCGTCATGTTGGCCGCGTCGGTGAGCACCTTCATGCCCAATTTCATCATCATGAACATGTTGACCGAGCCGCGGATGAAGGGCTTGGTCCAGATGGAGTTCTTTTTAAACGGGGAAACATAGGGATCGCGCTTGACGACAATGTCCCCGTTCTCCCGCCGTACCGCCACCGCGATGGCGTCCGGCGCCTTCATCATCACGCCGTCCAGCACGGCCTGGCCGCCGATGTCCGGCTTCCTGGCCTCTTTTTTGGTATCAATGGAATGTGTCAATCGTATGTCCTCCTGGAGTTGTTCAATCTGAACAACTCATGCCTTATTATACCCTTACAGCGCAGGGAATCCATGAATAATTACTGAACACAGGAAGTAACGCAAACAGGAG
>DUQZ01000075.1 GCA_012837525.1 Clostridiales bacterium
TCAGCCGCATGGTGATGGTGGTGCCGCGCTCGGTGCGGGTGCCCTCCCCCATCTCAAAGGTGATGCCGTCCTCGCTGGTCCACTTGACGGGGCTGGACCCCTCCTTGAAGGAGAGGGAGTCGATGCTGACCCGGTCGGAGGCCATGAAGGCAGAATAGAAGCCCAGGCCAAAGTGGCCGATGATGCCGGCGGGGTCTTCCCCGGTGTAGTTCTTCAAAAATTCTTCCGCGCTTGAGAAGGCGACCTGGTTGATGTACTGGTCCACTTCCTCCGCGGTCATGCCGATGCCGTTGTCCCAGACACGGATTTCCTTCTTCTTTTTATCCACCGTCACCACAACGCGCAGCTCCTCCCCCTCCGGGGCGCCGCCCACCATCCTCAATTTGGTGATGGCATCCACTGCGTTTGAGACGATCTCACGCAGGAAGATATCCTTGTCCGAATACAGCCAGCGCTTGATGACCGGCATGATGTTTTGGGCATCGATGGAAATGCTGCCCGCTTGCATGGTTTTTTTATCCTTTGCCATCTACAATTCCTCCAGGAACATATATTTGCCCCCTGATTGTATCATGTACAAAACCCGTTTGCAAGACAATTTTAGCACTCTCGGGTTGAGAGTGCTAAAACATGGGTTGATGTTTGAATTATTCTTTGACACCGCCCAAGGCAACGCCTTGGATAATGTATTTGGAGAGGCTGAAGTACACGATCAAAAGTGGTGCCGCTGTCAGCGTCAACCCGAGATAGATTGAACCATACTCTGTACGGTAGATATCCCCGCGCAAGGTACGCACCATCATGGGAAGGGTGGCCAGATCCGGATTTTTTAACAGCATCAGAGGCGTTAGATAGTTGTTCCAGGACGTGATAACAGAGAAGATCCCCATTGTTGCCATCGCTGGCATCATGATGGGCATCACGATGCGGTTGAAGGAATACAATTCCCCCGCGCCGTCAATACGCGCCGCTTCAACCAGGGAAATCTGGAAGTTTGCCTGCAGATACTGACGCATGAAGAACACAGTAGAGGGTGCTGCAATTGCTGGCAGGATGAGCGGCAGGAAGCTGTCCACCCAACCAATGCGGTACATATACATGTAAAAACCAATGCCTGCCACCTGCGCTGGTATCATGATGATGCCTACAATAAAGCTAAACAGGAATTTTCGCCCTTTAAAGTCATAAACGGTCAAGCCATAGGCCGCAAGGGAGGAGAAATATACGCTCAGGATGGTGGAACCAAAGGCGATGATCGCACTGTTGCGTAAGCCCAGCAGGACATCAAAGTTTTTCCCAATCAAGATATTCCAGTTGTTCACAAACGCTTTACCAGGCAAAAGCGACAGACCTTGCTGGATCTGATACGTATCACGTGTTGCGTTAATAATCATGATGTAGAAGGGGAAAATAGACAGTATCGAGAGAGCGATGGCAAAAATATAAATCAAGCTGCGCTTCACTTGAATTGTGGTCATCGCCTTAACAAAAACGGATGTTACCAAGAACAGCACCGGCAACCAGGCCAAAAATGAAACAGTCGGATTGTTGTAAGGTGATTTCACCGGGATGGCTGCCTGACGCAGGATAATGACCAAAAGTGTCAATACACCCAGCAATTCTGCCATAGCAGCGATGGTGAGCAGCCTTTGTTTTTTGCCGCTTGTCGCGAACAGTGTCAACATCAGTCCAACCGCCATCAGGCACAAGGCGAGCCAACGTAGTACATCAAATTGTGCCAAAATGGCTTCATCTTTATAAATATTGTTGTTTTCGTTGATGATGATGCGGTTGACTTCAAGCCCTTCTGGAAGTCCAGCTAAAAAGAGTGACAAGGCTTTGGCCGGGCCTTGCGCTTCCGCGATTACTTTTTGTTGATCAATCAAACCAGCATCAAGGTTTTCTTGCGCTTTATCAATACGGCCCTGTTGCTTGGATAACTTGTCCTCGCTGTCGCCGGCAGCCTTCATTTCGTCATATTTTGCCTGCGCGTCATTTAGCCGCTTTTGTAACTTGTCAATGTTTTCACTTGCTTTTTCAATGGCAGATTCCTGAATGGTAAAATGTGTTACTGGCAAGAAGTATACTAACAGCGCTACGGCAATCAGGAAAGCGGAAAGGATGATGAGTGTACGTTTCATTTTCCAACCCTCCTGTCCAGTTTGGTGCCTCTCTCCCGCATGAAGTAAAACAGCAGGAGACTCATGACCAGGATAATAAAGAACAAAATGATTGAAGCTGCTGCAGCATAGTTAAAGTTGTAGCTGCCAAAAAAGGCTTGGCGGTAGATGAAACGGGCAACTGTGTTGGTCGCTCCCTGCGGATCCCCTTGAGTGAGCAACTGCGGGATATCAAACATCTGCAGTCCGCCAATCATGGAAGTGACCAGCGTATAAAGCATGATGGGACGCAACAGCGGCAAGGTGATTTTGGTAAACATCTGTCTGCTGTTGCAGCCGTCGACAAGTCCCGCCTCAAACAAATCCGGATTGATACCCAGGATGCCAGCGATGAGCACAATCATCGTATTACCGTACCACATCCACCACTGCAAAAAGGAAATCAGACCGCGTGAGAAAGATACTGAACGGAAAAATTGGACAGGTTGGTGCATGAAGCCCAACTGTTGAAGCAAGGTATTAACCGGCGCGATGGGATAGGTAAACAGAGCATAGAATAAAATCGCGATGGTAGCGGCGGTGATGGTGTTGGGCATGAAAATCAGTACTTTAAAGCCGCCCTGGAACCGGATGCGTAAGCGGCTATCGGTAAACCATTGTGCGAGCAGCAGCGCGATGAGCAGTTGTGGCACAAAGTTGACAACCCAGATGATAAGTGTATTTGAAAAAGCGGCCCAGAACCCGGAACCGACTGGCGTAGATGGATCAAGCAAGAGCTTATAGTTTTCAATGCCGACAGGGCTCATTTCATCCAATCGCCAGTTGGTGAGGTTTGTAAATGAAATCTGCACCGTAAAAATGATGGAGTACAGCGTGAAAACAACAAACGCGATGATAAACGGCGCGACAAAGAAGTATCCATAACGGCTGTAATTGACCTTGCTCGTCATGGCTTTCCCGTGTTTTCTTTGCTTGATGGCGTGTTGTTGCACCAAGATCTCCTCCCTTATGATGTGATGAGCCCCTGATTGGAAGCCTGCAATTTATCAGCCTGAAAAAGGGCAAACCGGGCTGCCCATGCTCCACGGCATGGGCAGCCGCTTAATGAACAGCTGTGCTCTAAAGCACCGAAAAAGTTAATCTACTTCGATGTCGCTGTACGCAGTCTTGACTTCGGTCTTGAAGTTGGCGATGCCTTCGTCCATCTCCACCTCACCGTTGAGGTAAGGGGTCAGCGCGAAGCGGGTGAACAGATCATTCATCACACCGTCATAACCTGTGGTCGAGTCAGAAATCAAGAGGGAACTTTCAGAGAACATCTGGTAGTGGTCCTGCCCGCCCAAGAAGTCGTTGGGTGTGCCGCCTTCTGCAACGATGTCCTGCGCAACCTTGATATTGGAGACAAAGTCACCGGAATCCTTTGCATACTGTTTCAGGAAATCATAGTCCAGGGTGATGTAACGAATCAGTTCCTTGATGGCCGCCTTTTTGGCGTCGTCCGCTTCCTTCACCTTGGTCGCGTTGGCCCCCAGCCAGGTGCCGCCCCAGGAATAGCCAACAGGACCAGTGACCATCCGCCAGTCACCGTAAGTGCCTTCACCAACAGCCTCACCGCCGGAGTTGGGCTTGAGCGTATAGTGCAGTCCCCAGGTGGGCAGGAAATATGCCATGGTGGTATCGGTCTTCATGCCGGCAAACCAGGTCTCCTGCCACTGCTCACCCATGTTGTACAAGCCTTCGTCCTTGGCTTTCTTTGCATATTCCATCAGTTCAATCATCGCAGGATCGATAACCAGCTTGCCATCCTTCACCCAGCCAGTCTGGCGCTGGTAGAAGAAGGGCTTGTAGATATCGCCAATGGAGTTGAACATCTTGACACTGCCTTCGGAGTTTTGGTTGAGTTCTTCAGCAGTTTCAAAGAAAGTTTCCCAATCCTTGACCAGTTCCTGGAACTCTTCGGGATCCTCAACATCCAGGTACTCTTCGGCCAAGGAGGCACGGTAGAACAATGCGCCAGGCGTGCTCTGCCAGGACAGCGCTTTGGCAACGCCGTTGGGATCACGGCCAAAATCAACCACGCTGGGTACGGAAACCGCCAACTCTTCCTCAGTGAAGCCGATGTCCGTCAGCGGTGCGGTGTGGTCGGAATTAATCCACTCCTTGGCATAGTCCGCCTCCAACGCGAACACGTCCGGCGCTTCGGCGCTGCCGGGCGTGGCTGCCATCATGGTCGGAAACGCCGTTTGGAAAAATTCTTCGGTGGAGTAGAGAACATAGGTAATCTCTACATCAGGGTGGGCTGGGATATAGTAATTGTCCAGAATGCCCTGCAGTTCATCTGTGAAAGACCAAACGACCAGTTTGATTTTTTCGGATTCCGCCGTCACGATGGATGCGATTGACAGCATCATCACCATGACCAGCAATAGGGAAATCAGTTTCTTCATGGGGTTTCCTCCTTAAATTATTACCAAATCCCAATAGTCTTGAGATCAGGATTTCTGTGGCGGGACGACCGTTTCCCCTTCAATCAGGGAGACGGGCACCTTGATGGACTTGGCGGGGGTGTCCTTCTCTTTGTTGTCGATCCGCTTGAGCAGCAGTTCCGCCGCGGCTTCGCCAATGCGCTTGACATCCTGATACACAGTGGTCAGTCGCGGGCTGATGTGGGCCATGTACTCCAGCCCGTCAAAGCCGATGACGGAGATGTCCTCCGGCACGCGCAGGCCAGCCTCGCGGATGGCCGCCAGGCCGCCCAAGCCGGCATAGTCGTCCGGCATCAGGATGCAGGTGGGCGGCTCGGGCAGGGTCAGCAATTCCGCCGTCAATTCTTTTGTGAGCTTCACGTCACGGTAGCGGCTGACCTTGTAATACTCCTCCCGCACGGGGATGCCCAGTTCCTTCAGCATGCCCTCATAGCCTTCATAGCGTTTGTTGGTGACACCGGCCGGCGCGCCGCTGATGAAGGCAATGCGGGTATGGCCCTTTTCGTGCGCGTAGCGCACCGCCTTGCGGATGCCGTCCACATTGTCCGAATACACGGACGGATGGCCGGGGTAGGTATGGTCGATGGTCACCATCGGCGTGCCGGCGTCGGCCAATTCCAGCAGTTCCGGATCTGAAAAATCGATACAGGCGACAAAAACGCCATCCATGTTGCTGTAGCGGCAATGCTCCAGGTAGCTGATGGTGCGCTTGCCCACAGTGCGGTTCATGAGCATCAGGTCGTAGCCCTGCTCCTCCATCTTGAATTTGAAGCTGTCCAGCACGCTGACAAAAAACTGGTGCAGCAGGCCGTGGCTGTCATCATCCTCCAGCAGCACCCCGATAATAAAGGTGCGGTTGGTTTTCAGCGCCTGGGCCGCCGCATTGGGCAAATAACCCATGCTTTTGGCGGTTTCGCGGATCTTCTTGGCTGTTTGAGCGCCAACCCCTGGCATGTGGTTGATGGCTTTGGAAACAGAAGCCACCGAAACACCGCATTTCTTCGCGATATCCTTTAAAGTAACCATCTGCTCCCTCCGAATTTTGCATTAATCGTTTTCTCATCTAGTATATGGCCAGAATATCTATATGTCAAGCCCTCTGCCCTGTCTTCGCGAAATTTTTTGCGCAAGCCTGCCAATTGACGGAATATGCCCGCTGGTCTATTCTTATCTTCATCAGGAGGACATACAAGATGAGCAGATTGGGCGATTTATTGCACCTGGAGCGCACCCGGCGCAAACTGAGTACCAAAGAGGTAGCAAAGCTGGCCGGGGTGAGCGAAAAATATTTGAGGGACGTGGAAGCGGGCACGAAAATCATCCGGGATGATCAGGCCCGCCGCATCCTGCAGAAGATGGGCATGGAGCAGCAGACCGACGCGATGTTTACCCTGGATGACATTGCGGTGACGGTGGATTTGCAGACTGCGGTAAGCCCGGAACGGGTGGAGAAAACCCGGGCCCTCAAGCAGGAAAAGGGCGAGAAGGCGGACGGATCCATCTGGCTGGACGCGCTCAAGGGCGTGTTGCAGCACGTGCCGGTCTATAACGCGGTGATGAAGGAAGTGGCCAGCCGCCTGCTGCCTGTCACACAGGGCAAAATTGAAGGCGCGCCGGCGGAAAAGGTATTTTATTTTCAGGCGCCGGATAACCGGATGCGCGGCTTCCGCGTGCAAAAGGGTGACCTGGTGCTGGTTGTGCCCACCCAGGCGGCGGAGGACGGCGCGATGATGCTGCTGGACACGCCCCTTGGCAAGCAGCTGTTTGTTATCAAGATGCTGCCGCGTTACCAGCTGCTGCTGCAGACCTTTGACACGCAAAACGCCAGTGAGGTTGTGGCCATGTCGGATGTGCACATCCTGGGCAAGTGCGTGCGGCTGGAAGCCGAATTGTGATATAGTATTAACAGCAACACACAGTGAGTCAAGGGGGTTTCATGGAGCGCATCAAGGGCTTATTGAACAATAAAATTGTGCGGCAGTACGCGTTTATCATCGTCGGCTGCTTTCTGGGCGCGATGAGCTATCCCCTGTTTTTGGAACCCAACCACATCGCGCCCGGCGGCGTGACCGGCATCACCACCATTTTGAACTATCACTTCAAGCTGCCCATCGGTATTACCAGTTTAATCCTGAACATCCCCTTGCTGATTCTGGGCTGGCGGGTAATTTCCGCGGGCTTTGTTTTCCGCACCATCATGGCCACTGCCCTGTTTACTGTGATGATTGACGCGCTGCGCTTTGAACCCATGGTGATGGACCCGCTGCTGGCCTCCATCTTTGGCGGCGTGCTGCTGGGCGTTGGGCTGGGGCTGATTTTAAAAGGCGGCGCCACCACCGGCGGGACGGATTTGCTGGCGCGCATCGTGCATCATCGCATCCGGGCCATCTCTGTCGGTTCCTTCCTGTTTGCCTTTGACTTTGTGGTGATTGTACTGGCCTGGATCTTCTTAAGCGCGGAGCACGCCATGCACGCCATCATCAACGTGTTTATCACCATCAAGGTGATTGACCAGATGCTGCTGGGCTTTGGCAGCGACAAGGCCTGTTACATCATCAGCAAAGAACATGAGCAGATTGAGCAGCGCATTATGAAGGAGATGGACCGCGGGGTGACCCGCTTTGACACCGTGGGCGCCTACTCCGGGCAAAGCCGCAAGATGCTGCTGTGTGTGGTGAGCCGCTTTGAGGTGGTCAAGATTAAAAGCATTGTGAATGAGGCGGATGACAAGGCCTTCATGTTTATTACCGACACCCATGAGACCCTGGGCGAGGGCTTCGCCCAATTGATGGAGGAGGACGTCTAATGGCATACCAATCCCTCTACCGCACCTGGCGCCCGCAGACCTTTTCGCAGATGGTGGGGCAAGAAGCCATCCTGCGCGCGCTGAAAAACCAGGCGGCGCAGGGAAGGGTTGCCCATGCCTACCTGTTTTGCGGCAGCCGGGGCACCGGCAAGACCAGCGCCGCGCGCATTATGGCGATGGCCATCAACTGCCAGCAAAACAAAGACGGCGACCCCTGCCTTGTCTGTGACAGCTGCAAGGCATTGATGAGCGAGACCACCCTGGATGTATTTGAGATGGACGCCGCCAGCAACAGCCGCGTGGAGGAGATCCGTGAGATGCTGGCCCGGACCGACTACCCTCCGCAATTTGTCAACTACAAGGTGTACATCATTGACGAGGTCCACATGCTGTCCAACGCTGCCTTCAACGCCCTGCTCAAGACGCTGGAGGAGCCGCCGGAGTACATGGTATTCATCCTGGCGACCACGGAGCCGCAGAAGCTGCCGGCCACCATCCTCTCCCGCTGCCAGCGCTTTGACTTTGGCAGGATCGCGGAGCAGGAGATCATCGCCCGGCTGAAGCTGGCCTTAAATGAAGGGCTGACGGCGGATGAAAGCGCGCTGCAACTGATTGCCGCCACCGCGCAGGGCAGCATGCGCGACGCCTGGAGCCTGATGGACATGTGCCTGGGCATGGACCCGGACTTGACCGAGGAAAAGGTGCGCTATGCCTTAGGCGCTGTAAGCCAGGACTTCCTTTATGAATTTTTGGATGTGCTCATCAAGGGCGACACCGCCGGCGCGCTCACACTGACTGACCAGCTGATGCGCAGCGGGCGGGATGTGCAGGTAAGCCTGCGGGAGCTGAACACCCATGTGCGCCAGGTGCTGGCCTACAAGTGGACGGGCAAGGGCATGACGGACATCACGAAGGACCAGGCAAGGCGCCTGGGCGCGCAAGCGCAGGCTGCCTCTGCTGATTTGTTGCTGTTTATCCTGGAAAAATGCATGCAGGCGGAGCAGGACGCGCGCTGGTCCAACTCGCCCCGAGCGGTGCTGGAGCTGTTTGTGCTGCGCAGCACCCAATTACAGCAGGAAAACGACCCCCGCGCGATGATGACCCGCCTGGGCGAACTGGAGCACCGGATGGATCACCTGGCGGTTGTCCCCACAGCAGAACGTATTGAAACCCCGCCGGTTTTAGCACAGCAGGCAGCGCCAGTCCAGGAACCTGTTTCCCAGGACATGCCAAAGCCACCGGTTGAGGAAACCGAAACGGAACTACCCGAAGAGCCAGTCCTAAAGGAGCCGCCCGCCACCCTGCTGCCGCCGGTTGAGGAGGAGGCGCCCGAAAAACCACAGCCTGCCCAGCCTTTAGCCAGCACGCCCAAGGACGCCTGGAACAACATGCTAAAGCGCCTGTCCAAAGAGAACGAGGGCCTGTACGCCATGGTGTACCGCGGCAAGTACGGCGGGTTTTTGCACGATGTGTTCACCCTCAAGCTGGAAAAGGAAGACGATATCCTCTCCACCCTGCTTAATGACGAGCAACGCAGCGCGCCGATTTGCCGCATTTTGAGCGAGGAAATGGGCCGGCCTGTGCGCTTTGTGGCGGGCGAGCCGCGGCCGGTGGTGGCGCAGCAGCCACAGCACATTGAGCAGGACGAGAACCTGGAAGCGCTCTCCAAGGTGTTTGGCCGGGACAAAATTGTAGTCAAAAAAGATTAACAAATAAATGTGAATGGTTTTTATTTGGTATCATCCTGCACTTTCATTGATGTTTATACCATAAATCAACAGACATTCCCCACAAATTTGTAGTTTTATCCTTATTTTAGAAACGAAACGCCACTTCACATGAAAATCAGCGGGTGCCGCCGTTTCGGCAGCCGCTGTTCACACAAATGAAAAGATTCTGTCAATATGATATAATAATGTGCGACTGTTTCTTAACAGTCCCAACGATGATATAAAACGGACGTCATGATTAAAAGGAGCGCACATGAGCGAGAACAGATCCAGATATTCCAGCGTGCCGCTGCAGGATTTAAAACGAAAGCCGCCAAAGCCGCAGCCGGCCAAGGCGCCCAGCCACAATATGGCGAGTGGTGCTCAGCCCGGCAGTTTTGTGGTGCTGCAGGTAATGCTGGTGGCCGTTTTGCCGCTGGGCTTTTTTGTGTCCCTGCTGCTGAAGGACACACGAGTTTACTGGGCCTTTGTCATCACCAGCCTGGCCTGCATCGGGCTGATGTATGTGCTCAAGGCCTTTGTGCCCAATGCCCGGCGCGTCCTGGGCGTCATCCATACCGCGATGATTGCAGTGGTCCTGTTTGCCATTTTGGTCAGCGGCCCCTTGCAAAGCGACGCGCGCAACCAGGTGCAGCCCAACCCGCAATCCATCTTCTCGGATGATACCAGCGCTTCCATCATTGACATGAACGAGAACTTGGCGGGCGAGCAGGAGCAGGCCACGCCCAACCCGGGCGCCGCCTCCCAGGCGCAGATGAAACTGGACCAGTTTATGGCTGCCTGGGCCACCAAGAACTATACAGAGATGGTGAACCTGTCCGCGCCCAACTGGGTCAACCAGTTTGAAACGCAGCGGGACGCGGAGACCGACATCTTCCACCGCAGTTATATCCGCACGCCTGTGAACTACCAGGTGATCGACGTGTCCGGCAGCGACACCGACCAGACGCGCACCATCACCATGCAGGCCACCATGAGCCGCAATGACGGCCAGCCCTCACAGCTGTACCAGTTCCAGATTTTAATGATCCGCAACAACAACGAGTGGTATGTGGACCCCAACTCCATCTCCTCCCCCCAGCTGGTGCAGCAGACAGCCCAGCAGCCGCAAGCGGACATGGGCGCGCAGGCGATGGCGGAGGAAGCCGACCAGGCCAATGACCAGGTGCAGATAGCGACCCCCCAGGTGGCGGTGCCGCAGATTAACGCCACGCGCTCTGACACCGTGCTGTACTACAACCAGGACGGCGGGGAATATTACCATTTGGATCCCAATTGCTCCTCCATCGGCGCCAAGTACAAGCCGCTGACGGCCAGCTTCTATTACCGGGATGTCTCCAACGACACCTTCAAAAACCTGAAGACCTGCCCGCACTGCAACGCGCCCAAGAGATAGATGAAATACCATATTGATACCATCCCGGTTTGGGATGCGATGAAGGAAGAGAGCGAGTGCCCCTTATGCGCGCTGCGCCGCAAGACGGAGCGCCTGCTGGTGGACCGCAGCCTGGGCGCCTCCGTGATGTCGCCGGATACACGCATCAAGGTGAATGAGTTGGGCTTTTGCAGCCGCCACCAGGAGATGATGTACGCCTTCCGCGGCGGCAACAAGCTGGGCCATGGGCTGATGATGCTGTCCCACCTGCAGACACTGCGCCCCAAGGTGGAAAAAGCGCTGAAGGCAACAGGCAGCCAAAGCAGCGGCGGCGGGCTGGGCCGGCTGTTTAAACCCGCCAAAAGCGCGTCAGAGCGCGGCCCGTTGGATGACCTGAGTGCAAACTGCCTGCTGTGTGATGAGATGAAGATGCAGGAGGACCGGCACGCCGCCAGCCTGCTGCATTTATGGAAGACGGAAAAGGCCTTCCGGGAAGCCTTCCTGGCCTCAAAGGGCTTGTGCCTGCCCGACACAGCCAAGGCGCTGGCCATGGCGCCGGAACTATTGTCCGGTGACACGCTGGACAGCTTTACAAAGGCGGCCAAGGACCTACTCAACGCCAACCTGAAACGGCTGGAAGAGGAGCTGGAGTGGTTCACTCTGAAGTTTGATTACCGCAACGCGGAGAAACCCTGGGGTGACTCCCGCGACGCGCTGGAGCGCACGGTGAACAAGCTGCGCGGGTGGACGCTGGGCCCGGAGCCAATGCAGGACAATGTCTAAACATTTTTTTCCAAAAATCATCGTCATGACCTTCATGGTATGCCTGCTTGTGACAAGCTGGCATCCCTTTGTTTTTGCGCAGGAGCGGCTGGGCTTTGACGCGCCGGATACCCAAAAGCAGGTGGACGCGGTGCTGTATTTCCGCTATCAGGACAGCCCCTATTTAACCCAGGAGAGCCGGCGCATCAGCGTCAAGCACACAGAAAGCCTGGAGCGGGCGCTGGTGCAGGCGCTGCTGGATGGCCCCGCGGGCGCGTCGGACCTGTCCGTGCGCCTTTTTCCCAAGGGCACGGAGGTGCTGAACGTGTTGGAGGAGGGCGGACGGCTGTTTGTCACCCTGTCCAAGCAGGCGCAGGAGCCCATGAATGACGAGAACACCTACTCCCAGACGGCGCGGGACGCGGCCCTCCTGCGGCGCCGCCTGGCCATGTCCTCCCTGGTGAACACGCTCACAGAATACGGCAAGTTCAGGGATGTGCAGGTGCTGATCCTCAACGACCCGGGCTTGTCCACCTCCATGCGGCTGAGCATGCGCTATTACCTGGAGGACAGCGATGCCCTGCCAGGCCCCCTGACACGGGATGAGGAAGCCATCATCACCCCAGGCCTTGCCTTACAGCACATCATGACCTTGTGGCAGCGTCAGGACTGGTCGCGTTTGTTGAAGCTGGTTGCGGTGACAGGGGCGGAAAACACCCCGCCCATGAAACTGGAGGACGCGCAGCGCTTCCCCACCCTGCTGGAACTGGATGTTAGCCCCGGCAGCGTTGCCCCCGGCGGCGGCAGCGCGGTGGTTGCGCTGCGGGCCAATTTGCTGAAGAACACTGGGGATTCCGTGACCCTGTTTGATTTCCCGGTGCTGATGCTGCGCAACCACCAGGGCTGGATGCTGAGCCTTTCTTCCCTGCAGGCCATCCTGGAGGCCAGCAAATGAGCAGAAGATATAGAGTTTTCGCTTTGCTGTTGGCGCTTTGCCTGCTCACAGGCTGCACCGCCTCCATCCCCATCAAGGAAGGCGCGGGCGTCACCCTGCCCCCGGTTGAGCTGCCCTACGACGCGCCGGACGGTGACGCGGCGGAGAGCGCCGCGCAGACGGTCTTATTGTGCCTGCCCGCGGCCAAAACTGGGCAACTTGAATACTTCCCGGAGAAGGTGCTGCTCTCCCCCAGCCGGCATCCGGCGGAGCTGACCCTGCGGCGCCTGTTTACCTACGCCGGCACCACCCAGGCCAGCCCCTTGGGCGGCGGCGTACAGCTGGCGCTCAACCCCGGCAGCGCGATTGAAATATCCGGCGATACCGCCACCGTCAACTTGGCGCCCAGCGCCCTGTCGCTGAACAACCAGGAGCGCTATGTCATCAGCCGCGCGATTGCCAATACGCTGACCCAATGGGGCGATATCCGCTATGTGAACGTGCTGATCAACAGCCGTCAGCTGGGGCTGGACACCGCGTCCACCATTCCCCTGTCCAGCCTGGGCAAGACGGAGGACGGCGATGTGATCGCGCTGTATGACAGCCTGAGCCAGTCCGCCGCCCGGCAGGACAGCGCCTACACCGCCATGGCCACCCTGTACTACCCCGTCAGCGCGGGACGCGGCATCGCCGGGCAATCCCGGCTGATTACCGCCAACAGCCGCAGCCTGCCGGATATGGCCTACGCGCTCCTGGAAGCATTGTCCACCCGCGGGGATGTCCCGGCGGGGACGCCGGTTGTGCCGGATTTGACCACCCTGCTGCAAGGCCCCATTACTGTGGATGAAAACGCGGGCGCCACCGGCCGGATTGTGAAGCTGGTTTTTGCGGAAAGCATGAACGAGGCCTTGATTGCCTCCGGCATCACCCGCTCGGTGATGATGGCCGCGCTGACCTATACCCTCACCACCTTTTTGCCGTATACCTCCGGCATATCCGTCACCATTGGCACAGAGCAGATCGGTGCCCTGGTGCCGGCAGGCCTGTATGACGGCGCGGGCGAGCAGATTTTGTTCACCAACGGTATCATGCAGCGCAGCCAGTTTTCCCACTTTTTGCTGGACCACTGCGCGCTGTATTTCGCCAATGCGGAGGGCAGCCTCACGAAAACCCTGCGCGCCATCCCCTACCACCAGATGCACAACCCGCGCTATATCATGAACCAATTGATGAAAGGCCCGCAAAACACAGACAGCGTGACAGGCCTTACCCCTGTGTTGCCGCAGGATTTAACGGACGCGGACCTGCTGGGCATCACCATTCAAAACGAGACCGCGCTGGCCAATTTTTCCGGCCGGCTGCGGGAAAAAAGCGCGCAAATGACAAGGGAGCAGGAATTGCTGATGGTCTACGCGATGGTCAACACCCTAACAAAAATCAGAACGGCCAAGCAGGCCTGCTTCTTTATCGATGGCAAGCAGGAGGGCACCTTTGTAAGCAGCATTGACCTGGTCGGCGTCTTCCTGCGCAACGTTGGGATTATTCAATAAGCCAAACTTGATACATGCATAAAACCTCCAGACCGGAATGATCTGGAGGTTTTTTGTATACAGCCAAAATTATCCTTTGTTGAGCGGCAATTCCACCGTGAACACCGCCCCCTGGCCTTCTTCGCTGGTGACGCTCACGTTGCCGCCGTGCAGGTTGACATACTGCTGCACGATGGACAGGCCCAGGCCTGTGCCGCCGGATTCGCGCCCGCGCGCCTTGTCCACCCGGTAGAAGCGGTCAAACACGTGGGGCAGGCTTTCCTTGGGGATGCCGTTGCCGCTGTCGGTCACCGTCAGCACGGCGTCCCGGCCCACGCGCGCCAGTGACACCTTGACCCAGCCGTTTTTGGGGGTGTATTTCACCGCGTTTTCCATCAGGTTATACACCACCTGCTGCAGCTTGGCCTTGTCGGCGTACATGTCGCAGCTATCGGTGAGGTTGAGGGTGATCTCCTGCCCGTTTTGCTCGGCAATGGGCGCCAGGCGGTGCTGGGTATCCTTGACGACCTCCGCCAGGCTCATGCGCTCGCGGTTAAGCCGCGTGGTGCGCGAATCCGCGTGCACCAGGGTTAACAGGTCTGACACGATGGAGGACAGGCGGTTGATCTCCTGGTTGACGTCGCTCAAAAACTCCGTGCGCAGCTCCGGGTCCAGATCGGGCTGGTAAATCAGGCTTTCGATCATGATTTTCATGGTGGCCAGCGGTGTTTTCAACTCGTGGCTGGCATTGGACACAAACTGGTTGCGCGTCTGGTTAAGGGACTCCAACTGGTCGCTCATGGAGTTGAAGGCCAGCGCCAACTGGCGGATCTCCCCGCTGCCCTTGACCTGCGCGCGCACGCCCAGATCGCCCTTGGACATGCTTTTGATGACCCGGGTCATGTCGCTGATGGGCTGCGTCAATACGCGGGAGAACACCATGCCCGCGATGACCGCGGCCAGCGCCACCCCCACAAAAAGAAGCACCATGTTGTTTTGCAAAAACAGCAGGCTGTTCATCATCTCCTTCACAGAGGAGATAAGTAAAAGCACACCGATGACGTGGGAGGACTCCACAATGCTGGCTGTGGAATAGCTGGCCCACTCGTCCTGGGCGGCAAAGCTGAGCAAGTTGAGCCGGCTGACCGCCTCACCCGAGGTGAGCGAGTGCACGCCATAATCTGCCGTCTGGCCAGACAGCAGGATGCTGGTGACCTCCGGGTAATGCAGCCGCTGGCCCATGGCGGTCTGGAAGCTGTCGGACTGCACCTTGCCATCCTTGTCCAGCAGCAGTACGCGGCCGCCCAGCTCGGCGCCCGCCTTGCGCACCACCTCATCAATGCCAGCAGCGCTGCCGCTACTTACATCATCCGCTGCCTGCACCGCCCATTTTTCAAGGCCGGCCCTGTCGCCCTGGATGCGCACATCAAAAAGATAGTCCCCCAGCATGTTGATGAGGGTACTGGCCATCAGCAGGAAGGACAGCCCAATAATGAAAAAAAAAGCCAGCATGACTTTCCATCGGATGCTGGCGAAGGGACGGCTAGTCATCCCGGTCTGTGAAATAGTAGCCGACGCCCCATTTGGTGAAAATGAACTCCGGCTGGGTGGGGTTGCGCTCCACCTTCTCGCGCAGGCGGCGGATGTGCACGTCCACCGTGCGCTCATCCCCTGCGTAGTCATTCTTCCACACGGCGTCCAGCATTTCCTCGCGGCTGAACACGCGGCCGCGGTTGTTGATGAAGAGGGTTAAAAGGTCAAACTCCTTCGCGGTTAAGCGGATGTCCTTGCCATCCAGGCTGACGGAGCGGTTGACCGCGTTGACGGCCAGGTCACGGACCTTGATGATCTTGTTGTCCTCATTGCTGCCGGCAGGCTGCGCGCGCCGGAGGATGGACTTGATGCGCGCCTTGACCTCCAGGATGTTGAAGGGTTTGGTCATGTAGTCATCCGCGCCGTATTCCAGGCCCAGAATCTTGTCCATGTCTTCCCCCTTGGCGGTGAGCATGATGATGGGGACGTTGCTCACCTCGCGGATGCGCTGGCAGACCACAATGCCGTCCAGCTTGGGCAGCATGACGTCCAACAAAATCAGGTCCACGTGGTTGTTGTGGAACACCTGCAGCGCTTCCTCGCCATCATAGGCGGTCAGCGTCTCATATCCATCTTTTTCCAGTGTGAATTTCAGCCCCTTGATGAGAAGCGGCTCATCATCCACCAACAGTATACGCTTTGCCACCGCGGTCCACCCTTCCTTAGCAACGAAAAATGTGCATGATCTACCCCATGATTATATCAAAAAAAGCAAAGTTTGCAAGCGAACCGCAATAAAACCTTCATATTTTAGCAATAGTGACGGGTTTTTTGATTATAAAGCGCGCAAATCCCCTTTTTCGATCGCTTTTTTGTAGCTTAAATAGGTCAGCACGGTGTCAAAGCGCGCGTCGTGCAGGCTGATGTCCTCCGCCTGGAACCATTCCCGCGTTTTGCTGGCCGCTTCCTCCTCCGTCACGCCGTAGTATGCCGCCAGTTCGGACAGTTTGGGCGGCTTGGGCCGGCCGGTCACCACCTTGCGGGCCAGGTTCATCAGACCGGAGGCATAGTTCATGGTGCAGAAGGTATTTACCTTTTTGAGCTTCAGCCCGGCGCGCTCCATCTCCACCCGCAAATAGCGTTCATCCGCCGCCACGTTATGGCCAATCAATACCTTGGCCTGGTTAAAATCCGGCAGGAAGGTCTGCGCGATGTCCTCAAAATACAGTCCGCCGGACAGCTTCTCCAACTGCTCCATGGAAAAGCCATGAACCTCCTGCGCGCCTTCGGACATATCATCCACCGAAAAAAAGTAGTTGTGCGCGCGCAAGCCGGATTCGTCCTCATACAAATAGGCCAGCTGGCAAATCTGCCCCGGCTCCAGGTCTGTCGCCTCCGTATCAAACACCAAAATGGGCCCCTGCATTATTTCAGGCCCTCCACCTCGGCCACCTGGTCCCTGTGGCCCATGACCAGCAGGCTGTCGCCCTGCTCAAACACAGTGTGCGCGTTTAAGTCCATGATCATCTCATCATCCCGGTAAATGGCCAGCACATGCACGCCATAGCGGTTGCGCACATTCAATTGCAGCAGGCTGTGGTTTACCCAGGAGGCGGGGCAGCCGATGTAGGCGATGACATGGTCGCTGCGCAGGTTGATCAAGTCCAGCACATGCGGGTTGATCAGGGAGTGCGCGATGCGCTCGCCCATGTCGCGCTCGGGAAAGACCACGCGGTCCACACCCAGTTTCACCAGCACCTTGGCATGCATGGCGTCAGACGCCTTGGCGATGAGGTACTGCGCGCCCAACTCCTTGCACATGACGGTGATGAGGATGGAATTGTGCAGGTCATCCCCAATGGCCACCACCGCCGCGTCAAAATTGCGGATGCCCAGCGAGCGCATGCTCTCTTCATCATTGATGGAAATCTGCACCGCGTTGGTGACATAGGGCGTGATGGCGGCGACGCGCTCCTCTGTTGAATCAACAGCCAGCACCTCGTGCCCCATCTGGGACAGGGTGCGCGCCAGGGACGAGCCAAAGCGCCCCATGCCAAAGATGATATATTGCTTGACTTTGTGATCTGCCATAGCTGCTCCTCCTTATACCAGGCTCATTTTCTCATGCGTTTTCGCATTATACTGAACACATGAGTTAACGCAATCATGGACTGAGTAATTTTTTGTCTCCGCTAAGTCGAGTGAAGGAGGCGTAGCCGCAGTGCTAAGTTGACTGAACGAGACAACGCGGAGGCGGAAAAGGACCAGTCCATGGAAGCGTTAATGAATGCGTTCAGTATTAACCCACCAGGATATTGTCCTCCGCGTAGCGGATGCCGGTTAATTGGTTCGCGTGCCGGTTGCTGAAGCTGAGCATCATGGTGAGCGGCCCGACCCGGCCAAAGTACATCAGCAGCATCAGCCAGATTTTTGAGCCCATGCTGTAATTGGCGGTGCCTTTGGTGGAAAGGCCCACCGTCGCCAGCGCTGATGCCTCCTCAAACACGAGGTCCAGGAAGCCATGCCCGCGGCCTTCCTCAAAAAAGGACATCAAAATGGCGCCAAAGCTGAGGAGAACCAGGCTGATCAAAAAGACGCTGAGCACCGTGCGCACCAGCACCAGGGGCAAACGCCGCTTGAACGCATTGACATCGCCTGTCCCCTTAAACACACTGCGCAAAAGCACCAAAATGACAAAGAGGGTGCTGGTTTTGATGCCGCCGCCGGTGGACGCGGGCGACGCGCCAATGAACATCAGCAGCGTGGTCGCAAACTTGCTACCCTCCCGCAGCTGGCCCTGATCAAAGGAGTAAAAGCCCGCGGTACGGCTGGTGGTGGATTGAAACCAGGCGTTGAGCAGCTTGCTGGGAATGGTAGCGTCCTGCCCCGCCAGCGTGTTTGGATTGTGCCACTCTGTGAGCGCGAAAAAGACGGTACCCAAAAGCAGCAGGGCAGCGGTCATCACCACCACCACCTTGGTGTGCAGCTGCAGTTTTTTGTGCTGGGTACCGTGGCTGATCAAATCCGCCACCACGGCAAACCCCAGGCCGCCGGTGATGATGAGCAGCGTGACGGGGATTAAAACCAATGGCGCGTGGTGAAACTGGGACAGGCTGCCGGCGGACCCGAACAGGTCAAACCCCGCGTTGCAAAACGCGCTGATGGCATGGAAGATACCGTAATAGATGCCTTTTGATACCCCAAAGCGCGGGATAAACTGAATGGACAGGATGACGGCGCCCAGGAATTCCACCGCGAACACAATCAGCATGAAGCGCAGCACCGCGCGCACAGTACCGGATAGGCCGGGCATACTCATGGTTTCGTGCAGCAGGATGCGGTTGCGCAGGGAGATGCGGCGCTTGGTCAGCACCAGCACGGTAGTAGCGAACATCATAAAGCCCAGGCCGCCGATTTGAATCAGGCACAGGATGACCACTTCCCCAAACAGGCTGAAGCTGTTGGCGGTATCCACCACCGTCAGGCCTGTTACGCACACGGCGCTGGCAGCCGTAAAGGCCGCCTGCATCGGAGAAATGCTGACACCGCGCTCTGACGCGATGGGGAGCGAGAGCAGGAGGGTGCCTAATAGTATGATGCCCAAAAAGCCCAGGGCCAGCACCTTGGACGGGCTTAAGGCTTGCTTTTTATGCGTTGGTTTATTGCTCATCATGGTGTAAAAAGGTTGCCTCCCCAATCAAGGCATGGAGGCAACCAATACTGCGTCAGCGCGGCTTAACGGTCGGGACCTTCGTCCTCGTCGTCATCGTCATCCTCTTCATCAAACGCGTCGTGCTCGGGGAAGAAGGGCTGCTCGCACTCGGGGCAGAGGTAATCCTCGTCAAAGTCAAAATCGGTGATGTCAAAACGGGTTTTGTAGCCGCAATGCGGGCACTCATACTCCACCATGGAATCGCCGCCAAAGCCCTCATAATCCTCCGGCAGCTCATCGAACATGCCCTCGTCCTCAAACACGGCGTCTTCCAATTCAGCCAGGTCTTCATCCATGTTCTCGAGGTACTCGTTCATCTCGTCCTGCACTTCCTGCAGGTCTTCGATTTCAAAGACGATCTCCTCCAGCACCTCCAGGATTTTGAGCAGCAGCTTCTGGTCCTGTTTTTCTTCCTTCAGGTTCATGCCATCGGCCAGGCCCTTTAGATATTCTACCTTTTTAGACAGTTCGCTCATTGGTTCCTCCTTCACAGGATTCGTTCAGGCGCGGGACAGGTACTCACCCGTCCGGGTATCAACCTTGACAACATCCCCGATGTTGATGAACAGGGGCACCATCAATTCAAAGTCGGTTTCGGTCTTGGCGGGCTTATAAGTGGTGGACGCCGTATCGCCCTTGAAGCCGGGCTCGGTGTCCGTAATCTCCAGATCCACAAAGTTGGGTGCTTCAACCGAGAAGGCAGCGCCCTTGTAAAAACGGATGTTGACGCTCATGTTCTCTTTAACGAACTGGATGGCTTCCTCCACCTGGGAGTGGTTGAGGGGCATTTGCTCGTAGGTTTCCGGATCCATGAAGTAGTACAGCTCACCATCGTGGTAGAGGTACTGCATCTCCTTGGACTCGATGATGGCGCGGGGCATTTTGTCCGACGGGTTGAAGGTGCGCTCCACCACTGTGCCTGACATAATGTTCTTGATCTTCGCGCGCACAAAGGCCGCGCCCTTCCCGGGCTTCACGTGCTGGAAATCCACAATGGTCCACACGCTGTCGTCCAATTCTACGGTGATGCCTCTTCTAAAATCGCCTGCGTTAATCATTTGCCTTCCTCCACTTTATTCAATTTATCTTACAGGATTCTGAGTTCTCTGTCAGCCGCGACCAGGGAGCGCGCGCCGTCTTTGGTGATGACACAGCTGTTTTCAATCCGCACGCCGCCAACGCCGGGCAGGTAAATCCCTGGCTCCACCGTGACCACATGGCCTGCTGCCAGTGTGTCCTCGCTCTTGATGGACAGGCGCGGGCTTTCGTGCACATCAATGCCCACCGCGTGGCCCAGGCCGTGGCCGAAATACTCCCCATAGCCGGCGTCTGCGATGATGTCCCGGGCAATCTTGTCCATCTCCTGGCAGGGTTTGCCGGGCGCCAGCGCGTCCTGGCTGGCCTTCTGGGCTTTTAGCACGATGTTGAAGACCTCCAGCATCTTGTCGCTGGGCTGACCCAGGCTGATGGTGCGCGTCATGTCCGCGCAATAGCCCTTGTATTTCGCGCCGAAGTCCAGGGTGATCATGTCCCCGGTTTGCACCTTGCGGTCCCCCGCGATGGCGTGCGGCAGGGAGCCGTTTGGGCCGGAGGCGACGATGGTATCAAAGGCAATGCCATCCGCGCCGTTTTCCAGCATGTGGTTTTCCAGCATGCGCTTGATCTCCACCTCACTCATGCCGGGCTTGATGATGGTGCAGATATACTCAAAGGCGTTGGAAGAAATCTCACACGCTTTGGCAATCAGGGCAATCTCGCCCTCATCCTTGATTTGCCGCAAGGCCTCCGGATGGTTGTCAAGCGGTGAAAGGGTGATGCCAGAAAGCGCGTCACCCAGGCTTTTGGCCGCGCGCACGGTGACCTCGTCATCCTCAAACAGCGCCGTCTTAACCCCGTCTTTTTGCAGCAACTGGTTTGCCAGCTGCGCGTGGTTTACATCTTTGGTGATGGCATGGACTGCCCAGCCGGGCGCCTGCGCCTGTGCCTGCTCCACATAGCGGAAATCCGTCACAATGGCGCGGGTTTCGTGCGTGATGACCAGCAGCCCCTCCCCGGTGTAGCCGCTTAAATAAAACATATTGGACGGCTTGTGGATGAGGATGCCGGCATCCTTCGCCAGCGCGGACCGTTTGATGAGTTCCTGAACCCTCTTCATGAAAACTGTGCTCCTTGTTCAAAATCCATGCAAAGTATAGCACAAGCGGCTTCTATTGGCTATATTCGGCTACGCGATTTTGTGCCGCGCGCCCAAGTGCGCCTGATAATCCCGCTTCATGCTGACCGCGTCCTCCGCCTGGGTGCCGCGGCTTTCGCAAATCATGACCCCGTGATACCCGCGGTTAGCCAAGAGGGGGGCCAGCTGGGAAAACTCCGGCCCGTACTCGGTTTCTTCAAACACACGGTGGCGGATCTCCCCTTTTTTGCCATATTCGATGCGGGAGAAGTGCATGTGCATCCGCCGCGCGCGCTCGCTCCCAAGCGCGCTTTCCACCGTATCCAGCACCATCTCAAAATCTGCCTGCTGGTTGATGGCCCCGCCGCCGCTGGCGTGCAGGTGGCCAAAGTCAATGCAGGGCAGGAAGGAGGCGTCTACCTTTACCAGGGTCATGATCTCCTCCAGCGTGCCGATGACGCTGGGGCGGCCCATGGTTTCCAGGCACAGGCGGATGTGGTCAAACCCTTCCTTGATTAACTGCGCCCGCGCCTGGGTTAAGCGCTCAGCGCACAGGGCCATGGCTGTCTCCCGGCTTTCCTTCTTGGGGGAGCCCACATGCACCACCACGCGGCTGCCGCCCATGATGGAAAGCAGGCGCGCGGTGCTGAGGATATACTGGATGCTTTTTTGCGCCATCTCATCACTGGGGTTGGCCAGGTTGATGTAATAGGGCGCGTGCGCGCTGAGGGAAACGCCCGCTTGTTGCGCGGCAACGCCAATCGCCTCCGCGGTGGCCGCGCTCATGCTGACACCGCGGCCAAAGGGCACCTCAAAGGCGTCCAGGCCGAAGCGCTCCTTTTGCCAGGCGAAGGCGTCCACCGTCTGAGAGAAACCTGCCGCGTAAAAGCTGTCAGAGTTGCCTGCGGGGCCAAAGCGTATGAATTGGTGGGTTTGGCTCATTGCGCGTTGGTCCGCCTGTCATAGGCTTCCCACAGCGGCGCGTATACGCTGACCGCGTACTCGTGCTCTGCCAGAGTTTTGGAGAAATGCAGTTCGCCAGTATTGGGGTCCTTGGAGCAGAAGTACAAATAGCCTTCCTGCATAAACGGTTCATCCGGATAGAGGGCCGCCAGGATGGCAGCGGGTGAGGGGCTGCAGATGGGTCCGGGCGGCAAGCCCTTATTGATATAAGTGTTGTATGGTGACTGCAGCGCCAGGTCTTCCTTGGTGAGGGCCATGCGGTTGGTGCCGGACACATACTTGATGGTAACGTCACTGCCCAGGGCGATGTTTTGCTTCAACCTGCTGTGAAAGACTGCGGAAACCCTGGCAAAATCAGCCGTCTTGGCTTCTTTTTCAATGAGGGAAGCCAGGGTGATGATCTGGTCCATGGTCATGCCCAGCTCCTCGGTGCGCGCGTGCAGCGGCTCCTTGTATACAGCTTCCGTCTGGGACAGCAGTTTTTTGATGATGTCATCCGCGCTGGCATCCGTGTACACCTCATAGGTGTCAGGCGCCAGATAGCCTTCCAGCACATATTTACGCGATTGCGCCTGGCCGCGGGTTAACACGTCATTGATGTAGTAATACGCGGCAAACTCCTGGCCAGTACGGCTTTTCTCCAGAAACTGGGCTTTGTCCTTGATCGCATTTTCCTTGAGTAGATAATCGGCGATGTTCTCAATCGTCCAGCCGGGGATGATGGTGATGTTGCGCACAATGGGCTTGCCATCCCCGCTGGTCAACTGATCCGCGATTTGGTTGATGGTCATGTTGCGCGACAGGGTGTACTCGCCCGCCTGAATCTTCTGGCCAAAGCCCATGAAGTCCGCGAAATATTTGAACACGGAACGGTCCCGGATCAGGTTTTGGTTTTTGAGGTTGTTGGACACACGGGTCAAGCTGTCCCCCGGCGCCACTGTAAAATTGATTGGTGTGGTGTCGTTTTTGTCCACCGGGTCGATGAACTGCGCGCTGATTTTGCCCCAGCCAAAGCTGACCAAGCCAATCAGCAGTAAAACCGAGCACACAAAGACCAATACCGGCCGGATGATGCCCCACAGCCAGCTGTACCAGAACAGCCCGTACGCGCGCTCCTCAATGAGGTCGTCGTGGGTGTAGTCTTTGATCTGTTTGTTGCTCATGTTTTACTCAATGCCCGGCAATTCCAGCGAAATGCCGGAAGCCCCCGCGATGATGTTGTAGATGTCCGCAAGCGCTTGCTGCAGGCGCATCTCCGCCATCAGGTACTGGGAGGTGTCCGTCCCGGCGTACAGGAGCGAGGAGATTTGTTGAAACCGGCCCATGTCCTCCGCCGGCATCTGGGTGCCGGACATCGCGGCCATCTGGACTGCCATCTGCAGGCGCTTATACTCTTTGATGAGCGCGCGGGAGGTCTCGCTCTCCTCCACAACCTCCTTGAGGCGCTGGTATTCGCGCACCTCCTCGGACTCCTTGATTTGTTTGGCCAGCGCGTGTGCCGCGTCGTAATTCATAACAACCTACCTCAATAAAAATACCGCGGGGTTTGGCCTATCGGCCTACACCGCGGCAGGGTTATTTTAACATAATCAGCCCAAATCAACAATCACGGGCAGAATCATCGGGTTGCGCTTGATCTTCTCGTGCAGGAAGCGGCGCAGGTCATCCTTGATGCGGTTTTTGATCGTCGGCCAGTCAGAGCCGGAAATCCGCTCGTAGGAGTCGATGATTTTGCGGACCACCTCGCGGGATTCTTCGATGATGTCCTCGTTCTCACGCACAAAGACGAAACCGCGGGAAATGATGTCCGGCCCCGAGATCAGCGTGTTGTGGGTGCGGTCAAAGGCCATCGCGACGATGATGAGGCCCTCCTGGCTCAAATGCTTGCGGTCGCGCAGGACGACATTGCCCACATCGCCGATGCCCAGGCCGTCAATTAAGATGGTACCGGTAGGCACCACGCCGTCGATGCTGATGCTTTCCTCGTTGATCGCGACAATCTGGCCGGCCTCGGGCAGCACGATGTTCTCCCGCGGTGTGCCCAGGCTTTCCACAAGCTCCGCGTGCTGCCAAAGCATGCGGTACTCCCCGTGAACCGGGATAAAATACTTGGGCCGCACCAGCGCGTGCATGAGTTTGAGCTCCTCCTGCCGGGCGTGGCCGGAAACGTGCACCTCCGCCAGGGCGTCATAGATGACCTCCGCCCCGCAGCGGTACAGCTGGTTGATGACGCGGGACACAAAGACCTCATTCCCAGGGATGGGCGTGGCGGAAATGATGACCTTATCGGACTGTTTGATCTGCAGCCGGCGGTGCTCCGCGAAGGCCATGCGGGTGAGGCCGCTCATCGGTTCACCCTGAGAGCCCGTGGTGATGACCAGAATCTGGTCGTCCCGGTAGCGGTCCAGGTCGTCCATTTCAATCAGGCTGTCGCGCGGGATGTTGAGGTAGCCCAGATCCATCGCGACCGTGCTGGTGTTGATCATGCTGCGGCCGATGAAGCAAATCTTGCGGCCATAGCCAATCGCGCAATCAGCCACCTGCTGCACGCGGTGAATGTTGCTGGCAAACATAGCGATGATTACACGGCCGGCGGCGGTGGAAATCTGCTGGTTGAAGGTTTCCGCCACCTTGCGCTCACTCATCGTGTAGCCGGGGCGCTCCACATTGGTGCTGTCGGACATCAGGGCCAGACAGCCCCGCTCGCCGATGGCAGCCAGGGCGCTGAGGTCTGTTACCTCGCCAGTTGCCGGGGTGAAGTCAATCTTGAAGTCACCCGTCGCGACCACCGTGCCCGCCGGGCAAGTGATGGCCAGGGCATAGGCGCCTGCGATGGAGTGGTTGACACGGATAAACTGCACAGAAAAGCTGCCCAGCTTGACCGTCTGCCGTGGCTCCACCACATGCGCCTCGTACTTGGTGATGCGGTGTTCGCGCAGCTTGTTTTCAATCAAGGCCAGCGTCAAGCCCGAGCCATAAATCGGCGCCTGGATTTTATCCAGCACATAAGGCGTGGCGCCAATGTGGTCCTCATGCCCGTGGGTGAAGACAAAGCCGCGCACCCGGTGCTTGTTCGCGATCAGATAGCTCACATCTGGGATCACCAGGTCAATGCCCAGCATATCCTCCTTGGGGAAGATGGAGCCGCAGTCCATTACAATAATATCATCACCATATTCAAACACAGTGATATTCTTGCCGATCTCGTCAATTCCGCCGAGCGGCAATATTTTTAACTTTGGTTTTGTTGACACAATTACCTCCTTATTTCATTTCCAACAAACACACAATTACAAATTGAACACATTGTTCAATTGATTATTCGCTTTTAGATACCCAAAAATCAGGTCAATCCCTGTTTTGGGTTTGTTCTTCCGGTGCGGCGCCCAAAACGGCAATCAACTTTGGCTGCCACTGCGCCTGCCTGCCGATTTTTGTATCAAAGATTTTTAGGCCAGCCAGTGCCAGGCCGAGGAAAATCAGGCCTGAAGCCAGCACATACAATTCCTGCCCGGAAAACAGCTGGGATCCAATAAACAAACCCAACAACAGCGCAAGCAGGGGGATTAAGTAGGCGATGGTGGACACTTTCAGCACCTGGGCGTCCGGCATATCCACCTCAACCATGTCCCCCACCTGGGCAGTGCCTTTAATTTTCACCATGGCGTCATCCCGGCCGCCGCCGCACATCCCGCAGGATCCGCAAGCGTCCAGCCGACTAAAGCACACCTTTAGGATGTCACCATCCGTTTGTACAACTCTGCCAGTTCTAATCATATATGATTCCTCTCATCCAATGCATTCATACTATCACAGAAATCTGTTGATGTACAACAAAAATTAAAAAGTTCCCCGGACTTGCGGGGAACTTTGTGTTAGAAACCGGCGGCGACCTACTCTCCCGGGCCGTTTCCAGCCAAGTACCATCGGCGCTGAAGGGCTTAACTTCTGTGTTCGGGATGGGTACAGGTGATCCCCTTCGCCATTGCCACCGGAAA